>NZ_OY781114.1:2265000-2565000 GCF_963676485.1 uncultured Cohaesibacter sp. | reverse complement strand
ACGATTTCCGAACTTGTGGATCGCAGCGGCAAGAACTGACCCCACGGCAGAAAATAGCGCAAATCGAGCACCAAAGGACATCAAGCCACCAGGCGCCCCTATAGGTCACTTGGTCTTGGCTTGCGCATCATCCTTTTGCCAAGGCAGCTTGCTAACGGGCTCGCCAAAATGGAAGCCCTGCAGATAGGAAATCTTGAGCGGGGCCAGCAGATCGGCCACTTCGGCGCTCACAACCCATTTTGCCACAACATCAAAGCCCAATTCGCTTGCCAGCTCGGCAAACATGCGCACAATCGCCCGATTCTGGTCATTCTCTGCGATATCCCGCATCAGACTCCCGGCAATCTTGACCATATCCGCATCCAGCAACTGCAGATGCTGGAAAGATGTGTAGCCCGCTCCGAAATCATCAATCGCAACGCGAATGCCCAGTTCCTTGACAGAGCGCACAAATTCGACGGCCGTTTCCGGATTGTTAAGAGTTGATCGTTCGGAAATTTCAATCACCAAACGCTTCGCAACATCGGGATTGTTGACGAGCCGTGCCCTAAGATAGTCCAGCCATTCCTTGTCCGCGCCAACATCGGTTGACACATTCATGCTCAGATACGCCTTTTCATGGGCAAAAAGCAGATCCAGCGTCATCTCCAGAACACGGTGGTCCAGCATCGCAGCCAACCCCAGTTGCTCGGCATACTGCACGAAACTGTCGGCAGGCATTGAGTTGCCGTCGCGATCCTTGACCCGCACCAGCACCTCATGAAACGCCACAGCGCCCGAAACGGCTTTCACAATCGGCTGAAAGGCCAGATCGATACGCCGCTCATTGAGGGCCGTGATAACCTCATCGGACATCCTGATCTTCTCTAGGCGCTCTTCTAGAGCAAAAGGCTTGGCATTGAAGGAGCGAAAAGTCCCGCGGCAATGGCTCTTTGCCCGATCCAGGGCATCCAGAGCGCCAATCTCTGCCTTGCGCAGATCCTCTATGCCATCGCCCAGATACACGCCGCCCATCGTCAGGGTGACATGCACAGGGCCAACATCGGTCTTGATCAGCTCTTCCCGCGTGGCATCCAGAAAGCGCTGCGGCGGCTGACATTTCCTTCTCGGAGCAATTGTTGATCAACAGGCCAAATTTGGTGCCCGAGATGCGGCCCACAAGATCACCATCGCGCAAGCGCCGCGAGATGCGCCGGGCCACTTCGCAAATCACCTGATCGGCGACATCAAACCCATAGGCCTCGTTGACCACGCGAAAATTATCGATATGGGCAATCAGGAAGCAGGCTTCCTTGCCCTTCTCTTTGCATTGCTCAAGGGTCTGCTGCAACTGATCCAGAAAGACCGAGCGATTGAACAATCCGGTCAGCGCATCAAACTGGGACAGAAAGCGCAAACGCTGCTCGCGATGCTGCTCTTCATTGACCACACGGATGATCCCGTGGACCCGCTCGGCACGGCCTGTTCTGTCAGCAAACCAGCGTCCACTTTCTTCCACCCAGAGCCTCAGCTCGTTTTCAAACCCCAGCGGCGCAAGACAATAGATGCATTCAAAAGGCACTCCCTCACCGTCATCGCTTTTGCCAGAGCCGAAGATAGCCCGGTAGCGTGAGGTCAGCGTGTCTGGTGTGATCAGATCCGTATAGGATTTGCCATTTGGAAAAACAGTCAGAATATCGGTTTTGAGAACATCGAATGCATTGTTGCTCCAGCGCAAACGATCCGTGGCTGCCTGCCATTCATACACTACCTCTCCGATGGAGGTGAGAATGTCAC
Source organism: uncultured Cohaesibacter sp. (assembly GCF_963676485.1). Taxonomy (NCBI): domain Bacteria; kingdom Pseudomonadati; phylum Pseudomonadota; class Alphaproteobacteria; order Hyphomicrobiales; family Cohaesibacteraceae; genus Cohaesibacter; species uncultured Cohaesibacter sp. Next base: position 2,563,224 of record NZ_OY781114.1, on the reverse strand, counting down.
GCGCCTTGATAGCCGTCTTTGATCGAGGCGATGAAGTGTCCAACCCGCTTAGCCCTCTTTACTCGCTCATGCATGCAGCTCCTCCCCTCATTGAGGGCAACCCGCCTGCAAGTGAATGCCATTTCTCCGACTGCGCGCTTGATATGGGGGAATCACACCCCCAAGCGGTCGGAAAGATCAGAACCCATGATGGCATTCCCACAGTTAATTTTTGCCAAATTTGCACCGTTCAAAAAGATTTTCTCCCAACCGCAAAATATTAACAGACCATTAACGGCTTGGCCCGCTTCTTGCAAATTCTTCCCGTAAAGACAGAAAAGCAAGCAACCGCGTCTCAAAACGAGACAATTTTTGGGAAGGCCTCAACAATGTCTGGCTTGAAACTGGTTCCGGAGCATCATAGTCCGGCCGGAAATAGCACACATTTTCAGCTGCTCCTGACTGATGGCAGGCAACAGCCTCAAAAAACCGTGGCTCCGGTAGAAGTCAAAAACGCGATTGTGCCTGCGCCAACGCCGCTGCAATATGCTAGCAACCAGCAGGCCTATATTCAGGCCCAGCTGCTCAACAACGAGCCAAATCGCAATCCTCGGCGCCACAGTGCCACTCGAAGCCCGCGCGAAGTCGTTCGGGCCTACGGTCAGGCGCGCCGCCGCCCGCAAGCGATTGCAGACATGCCCATTCATCGCAAAGTTGTTTAACGATTAGCCTAGCGCAAATTAAGGACAGCCACCCCTTCTGCGGATGGCTGTATCCGAATGATACAAGCGCCAAAATTACCGCAAAAGCAGGCTTCCCCAGACCTTTTCCCGCGTCACCAGTAGCCTTATCCCGCCAAAATCTATAGAAATCCTGTGGCCTGCGCGCACAAAGCGTCCATTATATTTTAATAAAATTGTATCAATTTAGGACACACTGACAGAATTAGTCCCGTTCAGGCATGTGGCCCCGGGCCAAAAGTCATATCTCGCCGTGCGCCACTGATCGTAACGGAATAGCCTGCGATCACATCCACCAGAGAAATAATCATCAGAATGAAAAAGACCGATGTTGCGGTTTCTCGCACCAGCAGAAACTCGACCAGATAGATGATGAAAAGCAGCGTGGACAGAATGTGATCGACAATGGAGCTGACACCGGTGCGCGTCGCCTTGAGAATCTCGACAAACAACAGCACAAGCGCCGCCACGATCATCACATCCCCCAAGGTAAGGGTCCAGCGGGCTGAGGAGATCATCTCGATCGTCACAATCGGCACATTCCATGGGTCACCGACCGAAGCGCCAAGCAGCCCGAAGGCAAAGAAATTATAGACAGCCAGAGGTGCAATCAAAAGAGGAATATTGAAAAGCATTTGTATCTCCCTGCAGCATGGCTAACGACGTGCAGCTTTCACGATTACGGACGAGCCCATCAAAATGGTATTTAACGATAGAATTGGCGTGTGACCAGATTTTGAAACGACAATATATTCCAATATGCAAGGCGCTTTGCCAACGGACAACACGCCCCTTTCACAAAAAATGCGCACGAAAAAAGGCCGGACAAAATCCGACCTTTTCTCAATTCTTCATCGTCAAGAAGCATAAAACCAAACCAACGAAGGCTTAGTCTTTCTGCTCCAGAATCTGACGACCACGATACATGCCGGTCTTCAGGTCGATATGATGAGGACGGCGCAGTTCGCCAGAATCCTTGTCTTCGACATAGACCGACTGTTTGAGTGCATCCGCAGAGCGGCGGAAGCCACGCTTCATACGGGTCACTTTACTTTTTGGCACAGCCATGGTCAAAACTCCGTCGTCAATAGACCGCTATCCGGGGCTAGCCCCGTTGCGGGAATAACTCTAATGGAAGAGGTTGCGGGCCTTATACAGAACCGGAACGCACTTGACCAGAGCAATCTTTCAAAAAAAGACCACATTCACGAGAATCTTTGATCAAGTAACGCCACTTCGCCCCTTACATATCCCAATCAGTTGAAAATTCAAGCCCTACAATGGAGAGAATCGCCTCTGGCACCGTTTCTTGGCCAGAATCGGCAATGTAAGGCAGGACATTCTGGTAAATGGGTAAACAGACTAGCTCCTTAAACGAAATTGGCAAGATGCCCGGTCAAAAGCCGGATATTCGGCTCAAAGGCAGAGTTCTTGCGCCAGATGATCGCCAACTCCCTCTCGGCAGGCTGCTCGACCAGGGGCCTTAAAGCAATATCGAGCCCGTCAGCCAACCCTGCCCTTAATGCAATCTCGGGCAGCAGGGTTACGCCCAGCCCATTGGCAACCATCTGCACGATGGTAATCAAACTGGTCGCTTCGATATGCTCGGCCCCACTTTCACGCGAACGGCGGGCTGCTTTGACAAGGTCAAGGCAGGACAGGATATGATCCCGGATGCAATGGCCATCTTCCAGCAGAATAAGCGCCTCATTCTTCAGCGCCTCTGACGATATCGCCTCCTTGTCAGCAAGCGGGTGCTCCAGCGGCAAGGCCACACGAAAGCCGTCATTGCCAATCGTCTGACAGGCAAAGTCATCAATCGGATAGGGTAACGCCACAACAGCAGCGTCCAGACGCCCCGCCCGCACATCATCAAGCAATTGCCGCGAAAGGGCCTCCCGCAGATAAAGCTTCAGCTCGGGGAAACTCTGGCGCAGACTGGGCAAAGCCCGCGGCAGCAGGAACGGCCCGATAGAGGGAATGACCCCCAACCGCAACCGTCCGGCAAGGGGCTTGTCATGACGTTGTGCAGCTGCCACCAGATCATCTGCATCGCGCAACAGACAGCGCGCCCGCTCAAGAATCTCGCCCCCCAACACTGTCAGCCTAAAGTGATCGCACTCCCTATCCACAAGTGTCACCTGCAAGATCTCTTCCAACTGGCGAATGCCCGCACTCAGAGTGGACTGCGACACCAGACAGGCCGCAGCCGCCTCACGAAAAGACTGCTTTTCGGCAAGCGCGGACAAATATTGCAGCTGCCGCAAGGTGGGGCGAATGGTCATGACATGAAGGCTCCGAAACTGAAAATCACGCACTGATGAGGCGTTCGACGAAACAGCACGTAAAAACACTATATGATCGAAAAAATCGATTGGCAAATTCGAAATTTGAAGTTTGCCAGCCTGTCCAAAATGTGGTTCATAGGGCATAGAGATTTTGAATTATTCTAATCTGGACCTTACCTCCCATAAGGTCCAAACCTTGGAGAAGAAATATGCTTGGTATTGGTGATAAACTTCCTGAATTTACTGTAACCGGCGTAAAACCTGGCTTTAACGAAATCGTTGAAGATGGCGTTGAAGCATTTGAGCCGATCACCGAAAAAAGCTTTGAAGGCAAATGGAAAGTCATCTTCTTCTACCCGAAAGACTTCACATTCGTCTGCCCGACCGAAATTGCGGAATTCGCACGCCTGAATGAAGAATTCGAAGATCGTGACGCAGTCGTCATGGGCGGCTCCACCGACAACGAATTCGTCAAGCTCGCATGGCGCCGCGATCATCCGGATCTCAACAAGCTCGCAATCTGGAGCTTCGCTGATACCAAGGGTGAGCTGATCGACGGCCTGGGCGTGCGTCATCCTGACGGCGTTGCATACCGCTACACCTATGTTGTCGATCCGGACAACACCATTCAGCATGTTTACGCAACCAACCTCAATGTTGGCCGTAACCCGAAAGACACCCTGCGTGTTCTCGACGCCCTGCAGACAGATGAACTGTGCCCATGCAACCGTGACATCGGCGGCGCAACTCTGGTTGGCTAATCGGCCCGCAGAACCGACAGATCGGGGGCGGGCCCTAGGCCCGCCCTGCTCCACTGCCACAAGGCATGATTCCCCCTAGCATTCCAAAGCCTGCAGACCCTGCGACATGTTTGGCGCGGACGTGATGCTGCTTGGCCAATTCCCAGCGAATTTGAAGAAAGAGACATTGCAATGACCATCGACAGCCTTAAATCCCAGATGCCTGACTTCGCCAAGGACGTAAAACTGAACCTGTCCAACATGGCTGGCGATGAAAGCCTGACCGATCAGCAGAAATATGGCCTGATGGTCGCTTGCGCCATCGCAACCCGCAGCCCGGCCATCCGCGAAGCCTTTCTGGCGGAAGCTGCCGACAAGCTTTCCCCCGAAGCCCTGACCGCAGCCAAAGGCGCGGCCACCATGATGGGCATGAACAATGTCTATTACCGCTTTGTCCATCTGGCTTCCAACAAGGAATATGCTTCCCTGCAGGCCAAGCTCCGCATGAATTTCATTGGTCGCCCGGGCGTTGACAAAATCGACTTCGAACTGTGGAGCCTTGCTGTTTCTGCCATCAATGGCTGCGGTATGTGCATCGATTCTCACGAAGCCGTACTGCGTCAGGGGGGCATGACCACCGAGCAGATCCAGACAGCGATTCGCTTTGCTGCCATCATCCAGTCTGCAGCCATTGCGCTGGAAGCGGCTTAATCGCCAAAAAACTGGTAGGCAAGCAAGCCCCGGCAACAGAAAACCGCGCCTGTTGCCGGGGCTTTTTGTATTCTCTCCCTTTTCGCTGTGCACAGCCTTGCACATCCCCTTCTGCCTCTCCCATATAGACGCCTATGCTTATGCGGTTGCCGGAGAGATGAAAATCGATCCGTCTACAGGTTGTTTTCACTCCATGGAGCAGCTAAGAACACAGCATAGGTAAAAGCCTTTTGCCACCTGCCCGCGCAGCTATGTCCCCATAGTGCAAAGACGAGATGACAAGCCGGGTTTACGAGCTTTAGGGAGAGATTTCGCATATGTCCCCACAGTCGCAGCCAATAGAGACACGCCTGAAGGCCTGTGCGAATGAAGTGGCGCAGAAGCTGGAACGGATGCTTTCCGAAGATCCAAGAGGCGCCGAACAATATCGCCCTCCAAGACTTCTGGATGCGATGCGCCACGGCGTCTTGAACGGAGGCAAGCGCATCCGTCCTTTCCTGATGATCGAAACCGCAAGAATGCTTGGCTATGATCATCCCGGTGTGCTGCGTGCAGCCTGTGCGCTGGAATGCGTGCACAGCTACAGCCTCATCCATGACGACCTGCCCGCGATGGACGATGACGCCCTGCGCCGCGGCAAGCCGACGGTCCATGTCGCCTTTGATGAAGCAACAGCCATTCTGGCTGGCGACAGCCTGCTGACAATGGCCTTTGACATCATGGCCGACGAGAAGACCCACTATAAGGCTGAAATACGCACAGAGCTCGTCAGGGGCCTCGCGCAGAATGCCGGTATCGGCGGTATGGCCGGCGGCCAGAGCCTTGATATCGATTCGGAAGGCAAATCCATCACCGAAGGAGAAATCCGGCAGTTGGAGCAGATGAAAACGGGGGCTTTGTTGCGCTTTGCCTGTGAGGCAGGTGCCATGTTGGCAGAGGCCAGCGCCAAGGAACGCGCAGCCGTGACCCGTTTTGGCACCATCATCGGCCTTGCCTTCCAGCTTGCCGACGATCTGCTGGATGTCACCGCCACGTCGGCCCAGTTGGGAAAAACGGCAGGCAAGGACCAGAAGGCCAATAAGGCGACACTTGTCAGCCTGCACGGCATCGAAGCCACGCGCACCGAACTCAACACGCTGATTTCGGAAGCGGAATCCCTGCTCGCCCCATTTGGCAGCAACGCAAACACGCTCACCGCAACGGCACGCTACATCGCCACGCGCAAAAGCTGATCAAAGCGAAAAGCACCAAGGCAATCTGAAGCAATCAGGCTTGACCGAAGCGCTTTTCGATATAATCCAGCACCATCTGATGGAAATCTTCCGCGATCTGGGGCCCGCGCAAAGTCGCGACCTTTTCACCATCCACGAAAACCGGAGCAGACGGTGTCTCTCCGGTGCCAGGCAGGGAAATGCCGATATCTGCATGTTTAGATTCCCCCGGCCCGTTCACAATACAGCCCATGACGGCCACATTGAGCGCTTCGACACCGGGATATTTCTCACGCCACACCGGCATATTTTCACGGATGTCGGTCTGGATGGCTTGCGCCAGCTCCTGAAAGACTGTTGAGGTCGTGCGCCCACAGCCCGGGCAAGCTGCCACGATAGGCACGAACGAGCGGAAGCCCATGCATTGCAACAATTCCTGAGCCACCTGCACTTCGCGCGTGCGATCTCCACCCGGTTCCGGCGTCAGCGAAACGCGAATCGTGTCGCCAATCCCCTGCTGCAACACCAGCCCCATGGACGCGGCTGAAGCCACGATGCCCTTGGTGCCCATGCCCGCTTCCGTAAGCCCCAGATGCAGCGCATAATCTGCGCGTCGAGACAGTTCGGTATTGACCGCAATCAGATCCTGCACCTGAGAAACCTTGGCCGACAGAATGATCTTTTCTGCCCCCATACCAAGCTCCTCGGCCCGAGCAGCTGAAAGCAGCGCAGACTGGATGATCGCCTCATGCATCACCTTCTGGGCTGGCATCGGATCTTCACTGACGGAATTTTCGTCCATAAGGCGGGTCAGCAATTCCTGATCCAGAGAGCCCCAATTGACCCCGATGCGCACAGGCTTGTCATAGTGATTGGCCAGCTCGATCAGAGTTGAGAACTGCTTGTCGCGTTTGTCCTTGAAGCCCACATTGCCCGGATTGATCCGGTATTTGTCCAGCGCTTCGGCGCAGGCCGGATTCTCTCCCAGCAACTTGTGGCCGATATAATGGAAATCCCCCACCAATGGCACATCAATACCGAGCCGCAACAGCCGCTCCTTGATATGGGGCACTGCCTTGGCTGCTTCGTCCCGGTCCACCGTGATGCGCACCAGCTCCGACCCAGCCCTGTGCAAGGCCGCCACTTGCGCCACAGTGCTGTCCACATCTGCCGTATCGGTATTGGTCATCGATTGCACGACAATCGGCTCACCACCCCCGACGGTAACGGACCCGACCTTGACGGCATGTGTAATCCTGCGCGGCAGTGGTTCGGTTAGGTACGGTGTGGAACCAACAGGCATCTGGGACAAAAGAGACATGGACCCTCTCTTTTTCCGGCATTCGGGCAACCAGCGGCCAGCAACACCGGAGGGATGAAAACAAGCTGATTTTATATGACAAATTGCATCCAGCCACGCAAGTCAACAAAGGCAAGGAATGGCAAATGCATCCGTTCAAATTCGGACAAACCGGAAAAACACCGTCACAATCCGGTGAGCGTGGATGAAGGGCGGCTCAGCCTTCACCGTCCAGCTTCTGGCATTCTTCGCAAAGGCCACGAATTTCCATGACCGGCGCATTGGGGCTGAATTGCGCCTTTCCGGCGATGGCTTCAATCAACCCACCAAGGCTTTCCGACTGGAATTCGGCAGCTCGCCCGCATTTTTCGCAAAGCAGGAAGATGGTTGCCTCCCCATGCCTGTGTCGGGCGTCTGGGCCTTCATTGCAAGCCACATAGGCGTTCCGGCTTTCAATACGATGAATAATGCCATGCTGGATCAGGAATTCAAGCGCACGGTAAATGGAGACCGGCGCAAGCATCGTCTCGCCCTTCTCCTTGCGCTCCTTATTGAGCTGATTGAGAATATCGTAGGCACTGGAGGGCACATGACTGGCTGCAAGAACCCGCAAGACGGCCTGCCGCTGATCCGTGAGGCGCACGCCTTTTTCAGCACAGACAGCCTTGGCATCCGCAAGCACACGATCTATGCAAAAACTATGGTCATGATCACTCAGTTCGATCATTGCTTTTTCCTCTACAGCGGCCTAGAGGGCAGTCCCATCAAAGCAAACTGTCCCCCACAGCAATATGATACAATGTTACAAGTCCGATTTTGCATATCCATAGAAGCTTGCCAAGTCTGGAACAGGCTCAAAATGCTTGAAAGCACGCACAAAATGCCACAGGCACACGCTTTCAAGCCCCCAAAGGACTCCCAAGCGTCGACCCGTTCACCCCACTCGCCAGACAATCAGGCAGGCACGGCTTCTTCAATATTGAGCAGATTGCGCATATCACCCTCACGCGCGGTGAGGTCGGCCAGAGTGTATTTGTCCAGCGCCTTGAGGAAGGACTCAAGCGCGTCATTGAGCGCCTGGTTGAAATCGCACATGGAAAGCAGCGGGCAATCATAGCTGCCTTCATCGAAGCAGTCCGCGAGGTGGAAATTTTCTTCGGCCGCACGAATGATCTGCCCCAGCGTGATATCGCTTGGATCCTTGGCCAGCTTCAGCCCGCCGTTGCGGCCACGATGCGTGGTAATGAAGCCGTTGGACACCAGAATCGGCAGAATCTTGAACAGGTGATATTCAGAGATGGCAAAAACCTGAGCAATCTCGCTAACTTTGGCAAATTCGTCCTTTTTGGCAGCGCAATACATCAGAATGCGCACAGAATAATTAGCCTGCTGAGTTAGTCTCATAATTTCACCACCTGCCTGTTAGCGCTGCGTAGAAAGCCACCGCTTGTCACATGTGACCTTTTATCTCTTTTCGCCATATCCTTCAATCCCGGTCTCGGGAAACAATGGAAGAATTCGCACTCTTATATAGGTATGTTTGCAGATTATGTCATTGCTCCGGAGCGATTTTCTTCATTTACACTTTGAAAAATCAGTATCCGTTTCTTGCGAAAGCTCTTCAGCCCAGCGAATTGACCAGTCTGCGAGCGGTTGCAACAAAGCATAGAGTTCATCGCCAAGGGCTGTCAAAGCATATCCCTGCGGGGTTTTCTCTATCAGGCCCGCCTCGCGCAGGTCCTTGAGGCGACTATTCAAAATTGAGGGAGAAATGGTTTCGCAATGCTCCTGCAGAGCCCTGAATGTGGCAGGTCCCTTATTGAGGTGCCAAATGATCCCCATGGCCCATCGACGGCCCAATAGATCGAATGTTGCCATGACCGGGGCTCCGCTCTGGGAGCCTCGGACAGGATTGCCGGGGCGTGGTATCGCCATATATCTCTTCTTCCTGCGCTGTGATGCTTTCACACTAACGCAAAGGCGCAAAAAGAAAAGACCGTTTTGCCAGCGTTTGGCACAAAGCCCTTACGACGCCCGCAGCTTGCGTTTTTCCGTAAGCGACACACCACCCACACCAATATTATCGCTATCGAGCTGCTCGATAAACACGATGAAGGATTGCTCGGGAATATTCGTAATTTCCGAAGCGCACTTTGTGACGGTTTCGATAAAGGCATTTTTCTTTTGCTGGTCAATCTGATCAGCACCCAAGGTCATTGTGATAACGGGCATGGGAGGCTCCCTGAAACGAGAAGGTTGATATAGTCGCTACTTTTTTAGTAGCATCGCCACATTATCACGCTACGTTTTTAGTAGCAACTAATTTCTGGCATGACTTTCTTTCATCCCTTTTGGTGCGCAACCCGCCCAAACAGGGGACCAGCCCCGGCTTCCCGCGCCTTTTCCTTTGATTTCCAAACGAAATGGTGAAAAGCTCGAAAAAGCAAAACAAAAAACCAAAAACAAACCATAATCAAACCTCATGTCATGCTGAATTACCTTCCTTCTCTTTCTGCGCTGCGCGCTTTCGAAGCGGCAGCCCGTCACCTCAGTTTCACCAAGGCCGCCAGCGAGTTGGGAGTCACACAGAGTGCCATTTCCCGCCAGATGCGCTCCATGGAGGATCTGCTGGGTCTAAGATTGTTTGAGCGCACCGGCTCCGGGCTGGTCCTCACCGAAGCTGGCGCCGTCTATGCCCACAAGATCCGCACAAAACTGCAGGATATCGAAACCGCGACGCTGGAATTGCTCGCCTATCGCGGACAGGGAGGGGAATTGACGATTGCCTGCCTGCCAACCCTTGGCGCGCGCTGGCTCGTCCCGCGCCTGACGAAATTCACCACAACGCATCCCGAAATTCTCATCCAGATCGTCACCAAACTGGAACCCTTCGAGTTTGAAGGTCTTGATATTGATGCGGCCTTCCATTTCGGCGAAAGCGCATGGCCCAACGCCCTGACCGACGAATTGATGCCGGAATATGTCGTGCCCATGGCCCATCCTGCCCTTCTCGAAGAGCTGAAAGATGTGGGCCTGGAAGAATTGCTTCGGCGGCACCCCCTTCTGCAAGCGACCTCTCGCCCCGCCCTTTGGCCCCATTGGTTCAGCCAGAAAGGCTATAGCCACCCCAACCCGCATGTAGGCCCACGCTTTGAACATTTTCATATGGTGATCCGAGCGGCCGCTTCGAAAATGGGCATTGCCGTTCTCCCCCGCCTGTTGGCCGAGGAAGAGCTAAATAGCGGCGAGCTGGTGCAGCTTGATGAGCAGTTGACCCCATCCAACGGGGATTACTATTTCGTCTATCCGCAAGCCAAGCGCGCAAACCCCAATCTGCAGACTTTCCGCACCTGGGTTATGCGTGAGGCACTGAGCACAAAGAAGAAAATGAACGCAGGCCTCTCTTGAGCTCAATAGTCTGCAAACGGAGTGCCTATAAACAAGAGTACCTATAAACAAATGTCATGAGCGATTGAAATTTCATCGCTTCCAGCGCCCGCCCGGCATCTCTACTATTGCGCCATCAATGCCACGCCGCATCGCCTACCCTTACGGCCCCGTGCGGCAAAACAGGAGCAATGGCCAATGTGCGCGAACCCCACCTTTGCATGGGATGATCCGTTCCTCTTTCGCCAGCAATTAAGCGACGACGAGCGCATGATCATGGACGCGGCACGCGCCTTTTGCGACGACAAGCTGATGCCGCGGGTGCTCGAAGCCAACCGGCGGGAACATTTTGACAGCGCCATCATGCGAGAAATGGGCGAACAGGGGTTTCTTGGCCCGACACTGCCTGAAGACTATGGCTGCGCTGGTGTCAATCACGTCGCCTATGGGCTTATTGCCCGTGAGATCGAGCGGGTGGATTCGGGCTATCGCTCGGCCATGTCGGTGCAATCCTCACTGGTCATGCATCCGATCCATGCCTATGGCACCGACGCACAAAGGCAGCATTATCTGCCCAAACTGGCGACAGGAGAGCTGATCGGCTGCTTTGGCCTGACCGAACCAGACCATGGTTCGGACCCTGGGTCCCTTGTCACCCGCGCCAGCAAGGTCGAGGGCGGCTACCGCCTCAATGGCGCGAAAATGTGGATCACCAATTCCCCCATTGCCGACATCGCCATCGTCTGGGCCAAATCCGATGCCCATAACGGCAAGATCAAAGGCTTCATTGTCAAGGCTGAAAGCGAAGGCTATTCAGCCCCCAAGATCGAGGGCAAACTGAGCCTCAAGGCTTCAATCACCGGCGAAATCGTGCTCGACAACGTGTTTGTGCCCGAAGATCATCTGCTACCCAATGCCGAAGGGTTGGCAGGGCCCTTTGGTTGCCTGAACAAAGCCCGCTATGGCATTGCATGGGGTGTTTTGGGGGCGGCCGAATTCTGCTGGTTCGCCGCACGCCAATATACGCTCGACCGCAAGCAGTTTGGTCGCCCGCTCGCGCAGACCCAGCTTGTCCAGCTAAAGCTTGCCGATATGCAAACCGAGATCACATTGGGCTTGCAAGCAGCCTTGCGCGTGGGGCGCATGATCGATGAGGGCAATTGTCCGGTCGAAAATGTTTCGCTCATCAAGCGCAACAATGCGGGCAAGGCCCTCACCATCGCCCGCACAGCCCGCGACATGCATGGTGGCAACGGCGTTTCAGACGAATTCCACGTCATGCGCCACATGGTCAATCTGGAAAGCGTAAACACCTATGAGGGCACTCACGACATCCATGCCCTGATCCTTGGCCGCGCACAAACCGGCTTGCAGGCCTTCTTCTAGCCCAACAGGCGCTAGGACCAAGTCAATCAATCACCATCCAAAAACCGCAGCGCCGTTCCAAACGCGCAGCCAAAAGGCGGTTCCATAAAGAGAAAAGGACAGCGACATGACGCTGACAACAGGCGCAACCCTTCTGGTGGATTGCCTCATAGAACAGGGTGCCTCAACCATTTTCGGCGTGCCCGGAGAAAGCTATCTTGCCGTGTTGAACGCAATTTACGATGCCCCCTCCCTGCGCTATGTCAACGCACGACAGGAAGGTGGCGCTTCGATGATGGCCGATGCATGGTCCAAGCTGACCGGCGAAGTTGGCCTGTGCATGGTCACCCGTGGCCCCGGCGCCACCAACGCAAGCTCCGGTGTGCATGTGGCCTTTCAGGATTCCACCCCCATGATCCTGTTCATCGGTCAGGTTGCTAGCGATCAAATCGAGCGCGAAGCCTTTCAGGAAATCGACTATCGCCGCATGTTCGGCCAGATGGCCAAATGGGTCGCCCAGATAGACAATGCCGCCCGCATTCCCGAATATATCGCCCGCGCCTATCGCACGGCCCTGTCCGGCCGCCCCGGGCCCGTTGTTCTGGCCTTGCCGGAGGATATGCTGGTCGCGCAAATTGAAAAGCCAGCAAGCCTGCCCGCAAAGGCCAAACCGGCTGACAGCGCCCCGTCTGCAGAGAGCATGAAAGAGCTTGAGGCACTTGTAGCCAAGGCCGAACGCCCCTTCATGATTATTGGAGGCGGGGGCTGGTCGCTTGCAGCCAAACAGGCCGCCGCGAGATTTGCCGAGCAGAATGCAATTCCCGTGGGAACCTCCTTCCGCTGTCAGGACTATTTCCCGAACGAACATCCAAATTTTGCCGGCCATGTGGGCATCGGCATTGATCCCGCGCTCGCCAAACGCATCAAGCAGAGCGATCTACTCATTGTGCTGGGAGCCCGCCTTGGCGAGATGACCACCTCCGGCTACACCCTCATCGACACGCCCATTCCGAGCCAGACGCTCATTCACATTCACGCCAATGCCGAGGAACTGGGCCGCGTCTATCAGCCAACCCTTGCCATCTCCGCCCGCCATGAAACCATGGCCCTGATGCTTGGTGCGCTGGGTGAAATCCGCAAGGCCAATGACACGGCATGGGTCAGCGAAGCCCGTAAAGGCTATGATGCTTTCAGTTCCATCCCGAAGCGCAAATTGCCCGGTGATGTACAGATGGCTGAAATCATCAAACATGTGGTTGCCAACACCCCTGACAACACGGTTTTCACCAATGGGGCTGGCAACTACGCCATCTGGGTGCATCGCTTCATCAAATATCGCGGCTGGCGCACGCAACTCGCCCCGACCTCCGGTTCCATGGGCTATGGCATGCCGGCTGTCGTCGCTGCCGCCATAGATGACCCGTCCCGCCCGGCCATCTGCTTTGCCGGAGACGGTTGTTTCCAGATGACCTGTCAGGAATTTGCCACCGCAGCGCAGGAAGGGGCTCCCATCAAGGTGATTGTTGTCAACAATTCCATGTATGGCACCATCCGCATGCATCAGGAGCGCGAATATCCCAACCGCATTTCCGGCACGTCTTTATCCAACCCGGACTTTGCGGCCATGGCCGCTGCCATGGGTGGGCACGCAGAAAAAGTGCTCAAAACCGAAGACTTCGCCGATGCCTTTGCCCGCATGATGGCCCATAAAGGTCCGGCACTTATCGAGATCATCACAGATCCGGAAGCCATTACGCCGATCAAAACCGTCACGGATTTCCGCACCAAAAGCTGAAATTGCGCGACTTTTCTTATCAAAATGCATGATTTTAGAAAAAGGGTGCCTCAAGGCGCCCTTTTTTGTGCTAACAATCGTGCAAAACAAAACAAAGATTGAAACCTTGACTTCGACGGAAGTCATGGCTGCCCCGAGCCGCACACTGTGCAATAACACGCCGCAACAAGGGGGGAGCGACCAGCATGCTGTCAAAATGACACGCTGCGCTCTGCAATCAGCCAGCACGTTCCTTGAATGAACCAGCGGCACAAAAGACGGTCGGAGATTATCGAAAATGATGAAATCAGCAAGGAAATGGGCTGTTGCCTTTTCTATGGCGGCAACGTTTGTCACATCCGGCGCTCCATCCGCCGCATGGGCAGCAAGGACCGACATCGTTCTGGGTGTCCGGTTGGAACCACCCCATCTGGACCCGACAGCAGGCGCCGCCGCTGCGATTGACGAAATCACCTATGCCAACATATTCGAAGGCCTGACACGCATTGACGAGCAGGGTGCGGTGAAACCGGCACTGGCCGAAAGCTGGACCATTTCCGCCGATGGCCTCACCTATGATTTCAAACTCCATGAGGGAGTCAAATTCCACGACGGCACCGATTTTGATGCAGAAGACGTGGTCTTCTCCCTTGATCGGGCCCGTGGGGCGGATTCGGTCAACGCGCAGAAAGCCCTGTTCGAACCGATCAAAAGCGTCGTTGCCAAGGACAAATACACCGTCGAAATGACCCTCAAGCGCCCAACCGGCGCCATGCTCTTCAATCTGGGCTGGGGGGACGCTGCTATGGTTGCGCCGGAAAGCGCTGATAGCAACAAGACCAACCCGGTCGGAACGGGCCCCTTCAAGCTGGACAAATGGATCAAGGGCGATTCCATAACCCTGATCCGCAATGATGCCTATTGGGGCCAGCCAGCCAAACTGAAAAAGGCCACTTTCAAGATTGTTGCCGATGCGGCTGCCAGCTTGGCGGCTCTGATGGCGGGCGATGTGGATGCCTTCCCTATTTTCCCGGCACCGGAAATGTTGCCGCAATTCGAAAATGACCCACGCTTCAAGGTCGTCATCGGCACCACGGAAGGGGAAACCATTCTGGCCACCAACAATGGTGTCAAACCTTTTGACGATGTGCGCGTGCGCAAGGCGCTGGCCTATGCCATTGATCGCCAGTCTCTTATTGATGGCGCCATGTTCGGCTATGGCACACTCATCGGCTCCCATTTCGCGCCGCATAACCCGGCCTATCTCGACCTGTCCCATGTCTATGACTACAATCCGGAGAAGGCCAAGGCCCTTTTGAAGGAAGCCGGTCTTGAAAATAGCTTCAAGGCACGCCTGTTCCTGCCGCCGACCGACTATGCCCGTCGCTCCGGCCTGATCATCGCCTCTGATCTCAAGAAAGTCGGCATCGAGCTGGAACTGATCAATGTCGAGTGGGCCCAGTGGCTAAGCAAGGTCTTCAAGGGCAAGAATTATGACCTGACCATCATCTCGCACACCGAGCCGATGGATATCGGCATCTATGCCCGAGACGATTATTATTTCAATTACAAGAGCGAAGAATTCAAAGCGATCATCGCCAAGCTCAACGCCACAACAGATGAAGCAGAACGCACGGAATTGCTGCATCAGGCCCAGAAGAAGCTCAATGACGATGCCGTCAACGGCTTCCTCTTCCAGCTTGCCAAAACCGGCGTCTGGAATGCCAAGATCAAGGGACTGTGGGCCAATGCGCCCATACAGGCCAACGATCTGACAGCCGTAGAATGGATGGACTAATCAGCGAATACGGTTTAAAAGACCTGCGGGTATGGCAGCAACCATCTGCCATACCCTTTTTCACATCACCATGCCCGGCAGATAACAGCCCATTGTCATGATTATCTATTCCCTGCGCCGCCTTGCTTCTCTTTGTGTGACCCTCGTTGCGGCCTCTCTTTTCATCTTTGCAGTGATGGAGATATTGCCGGGTGATCCGGCCCAGTTGATTCTGGGCATCAATGCGCAGGAAGACACGCTGGCCGCCCTGCGCGAGCAACTGGGGCTCAATCTGCCCCTTGTCAGTCGCTATTGGCTTTGGATCTCGGGCATGCTGCAAGGTGATTTCGGGGTCAGCTATACCTATTCTGTGCCGGTGACAGAGTTGATCACCCAACGGCTGACCATTTCCCTGCCGCTGGCTCTGATGGCGCTTGTGCTTTCTACCGCTATCGCCGTGCCCTTAGGTATTCTGGCGGCCAGCAATCATGGGCGCTGGCCGGATGTAAGCCTCATTGGTGCAACGCAAATCGGCATAGCGATCCCCAATTTCTGGTTCGCCATGCTGCTGGTGCTGGTCTTTGCCGTCACCTTGCGCTGGTTGCCCTCGGGGGGCTTTCCCGGTTGGGACGCCGGAATTTGGCCCGCGCTCAAAGCGCTGCTGCTACCAGCCATCGCTCTCGCCCTACCGCAGGCTTCCATCCTTGTGCGGATCATGCGCTCTTCCATGCTGGAGGTTCTGCATGAAGATTATATGCGTACCGCGCGCGCCAAGGGTCTCAACTTGAGGCAAACGCTGGCACGCCATGGCCTGCGCAACGCACTCATTCCGGTCATCACCATCATGGGGCTGCAATTTTCCTTCCTTCTGGCTGGCACGGTCATCATCGAGAATGTCTTCTCCCTGCCCGGCCTTGGAAGGCTTGTGTTCCAGGCGATCAACCAGCGCGACCTTATCACGGTAAAGGCCGTGATCATGTTGTTGGTGGCAACCGTCATACTCGTCAATTTCCTCGTGGACATCACCTATGGACTGATCGATCCGCGCCTTCATCGCAGGCAGGGTGGCCAATGACCAAGCCGCATCTTTTTTCGACGGACGCCCACAAATATCGCAGTTTTCTTGGCAAAGGCATGCATTCGCCATCCTTTGTCATCGGCAGCGTGATCACCCTGTTTTTTGTGGCCCTTGCGCTTGTCTCCTTTGTCTGGACACCCCACGATGCGCTCTCGGTCAATATCGCCGAGCGCCTCAAGCCCATCAGCGCCACCTATTGGCTTGGAACGGATCATTATGGCCATGACCTCTTTTCCATGATCATGCTGGGCGCACGCAACTCCATCGCCGTGGCGCTGGTTGCCGTGGGCATCGGGGCTGGCCTCGGCGTGCCTCTGGGCTGTTGGGCTGCAGCAAAGGGAGGCTGGCTAGATGAAGCCATCATGCGCACGGGCGACTTCATTTTCGCTTTCCCGGCCATCATCTCGGCCATCATGATCACTGCGCTTGCTGGCCCCGGAGCAATCAACGCCATCGTCGCCATCGGTATTTTCAATATTCCGGTCTTTGCCCGCCTTGCCCGCGGCGCTGCATTGAGTCTCTGGACTCGAGAATTCATTCTCGCCGCCCGCCTCTCCGGCAAGAGCTCGGTGCGCATCACCATCGAACATATCCTGCCCAACATTGCCAACCTGCTGATCGTACAGGGAACAATCCAGTTTTCACTGGGCATTCTGGCTGAAGCGGGCCTCTCCTATGTGGGACTTGGCACCCAGCCCCCCATGCCCAGCTGGGGGCAGATGCTCTCGGAAGCGCAGACATGGCTGATGATGGCACCGCAACTGGCGATCATCCCCGGCGTCGCAATCATCCTCACAGTTCTGGGGCTCAATCTGCTGGGCGATGGCCTACGCGATATGCTCGACCCGAAAATCCGTTCAAGCCTCGATATTGGCGGGAGCAAAGCATCATGAGCCTGCTAACGCTGGAAAATGTCGGCCTCACAATTGGCGACAAACCCATATTGCGGGATATTTCCTTCTCGCTGGAGCGGGGCCAATGTCTTGGGCTCGTTGGTGAATCCGGCTCGGGCAAAAGCCTGACAGCCCTTTCCATCATGCAGCTTCTGCCGCGCCAGAGCCATCTTTCCGGCGCCATCCACCTGGCCGAGACCAATCTGGCCCATCTGCCTGAGCGGCAACTATGCAATTGGCGAGGCAACCGGATGGGGATGATCTTTCAGGAGCCCATGACCGCGCTCAACCCGCTCAAGGCCATCGGTGCGCAGGTGGAAGAATGCATCCTCCAGCATAGCTCTGTCACGCGCCATGAGGCACAAGAGCAAGCCAGAAGCCAGCTACAACGCGTCGGCCTCGACCCCGACCATGTAGCGCCTGATCGCTTCCCCCACCAGCTTTCAGGCGGCCAGCGTCAGCGCGTCGTCATCGCCATGGCCATAGCCATGAAACCGGACCTCATCATTGCCGATGAACCGACGACCGCACTCGACGTCACCTCCCAGGCCGAGATTTTGCAACTGCTCAAGGCCCTTATGGCCGAAGACCAATCCGCGCTGATGCTCATCTCTCATGATCTGGCGGTGGTTGCCGAAATGGCCAACTCTATCGCCATCATGAAAAAGGGCACCATCGTTGAACAGGGCCCACTGCCCGGATTGTTCGACGCCCTCAGCCATCCCTATAGCAAGCGCCTGTTCGAAGCCTCGACCCATCAGCCCGAGCGGCAAAAGCCGCCCATTTTCAGCGACGATCCTAACCTCAAACAAACGACGCCCGTGCTTGCCGCCAACTCAGTCTTGCGGACCTACCCGTTACCGAGGCAGTTCCCCTATCTGGAGCGGCGCAGCATGCGGGCCGTGGATGGCGTGGACCTCATGATCCACAAGGGCCAGAGCATAGGCCTTGTGGGCGAATCCGGCTGTGGTAAATCCACCCTCGCCCGCACCCTGCTCGGGCTGGAAGCGCCGCAGAAGGGCGGCATTCGCGTTGGCCAGCACGACCCCTATTCGGCCAACAAGACCGATCTGAGGCAGGTGCGCCGGGATATCCAGATTGTCTTTCAGGATCCGAACGGCTCTTTCAATCCGCGCCACAAGGTGGGGCGCTCCATAGCCGAACCGCTCTATCTGTTTCAAAAGGAAGTGGACCGCGACGAGCGCGACGAGCGCATCGCCACCAGCCTCAAGCAGGTTGGTCTGGCGCCGGAAGATGCCGAAAAATTCCCGCATGAATTCTCCGGAGGCGAGCGCCAGCGCATCGCCATCGCCCGCGCACTCATCACCCGCCCACGCATCATCATCGCCGATGAGCCCGTCTCGGCGCTTGACGTCTCCATCCGCGCCCAGATTCTGGATCTCTTCACAGACCTGCGCGACCGGCTCGACCTCGCCTATCTGTTCATCAGCCATGACCTCTCCGTTGTGCGCTCCGTCACAGATGAAGTCATGGTCATGTATCGCGGCAAGATCATCGAGCGCGGCCGCACTGAAGCCATTTTCAGCGCCCCCCAAGAGCCCTATACCCAAGCCCTCATCAACGCCGCCCCGGATTTGCACAAAACCATTGCAAGACGGCGAGCGGAAGCCTCAGCGCTCGACTGAGGGCTAAGCATGCTGGCTAAGCGGACATTTGAGACATCTGCTCTTTCCATTCCAACGGCAACTTTTGGAATGTCTTTATGAATCTATAGTCACCGTAATACGTGATAGTCTGTTTACGGAGAATTTTCATTTCGAAAATCACTTACTTAGTGATTGAATGTACAAAGAAAATACTACAATAAAAGACAATGCAGCAGTGACAAATAATCTGCTGATAAAAATAGGATTGGGGAATAGAAGAAAAGTTACAAGTACGGTTGCTGCAACTCCTAATATCATAGAACGGTTTCTCCCCAAAAAATAAGATAAAGAAATCAATATAGCCAACATAATCGACACAATTGACCATAAGTATACAACTGAAATTCCATAACTTACACCTAGATCAATTCTCCCAAACAGTTCCGTTGCTGTATCTATTGCTATTCCGGATGCAAGAGACGCCCAAATAACAATAATTATTCCTAAAAATATCTTCTTCATAATGATATCAGTACTTTATATTACTATATGGATAACCCAAATTTGTAATTGCATCTCTCCGAACCCCAAGCCTTGAATGCCCTGCGAGTTTGAAGCTCCAGCGCTGAAAAGCCCCACCCATCCCAAGTAAAAAATTGTCTCCGCCACAAGCAACATTTCCCCGAATTTAGTGCCGCACTCATTTTTAGTGACTCATTCAAGTGGGGAAAGCAAGCAGATGCCGCTTCAGTGGCATATCCGTGCCCCCCAAAAGGACTGATCAAGTCGCCATCCAATTTCTATCGCTGGAGTAAAATGAGAATGGTAGTCTGTTCTTTGCAAGCCAACGAAGCCAATGCATGGTTTGAAATTGGGAAGCTCTATCGCCCAGAATGTGAAGCCGTGCTGACGTTCGTGAGCGTCAAAATCACGGATCTGAGCATCACTTTGCAATCGTGTTAGCGTGTCTCCCAAGAACTCTCTCACGAGAGGATCAGCATTAATACAAGCGTACGGTTGCCTGTCCGATGCTCTCTGTCTCATCTTCGCTTCCTTTGATAGAGCTACGATGAGCCAAAATCCTCCTTTGTCAAATCACCCAAATCTGTCCCATAGGCGCTGAGACGGAACAAGCCGATCAACAAAGCGCCCCAATCTCGTTGTCATAAGTGGTTTCGTGTGAGCAACTTCAGTTGGATGCCGTGAGTTTTCTTCTGTGCCAGACATTTGCTCTTGAATAGTATTGCGCTGCGAGGTGTAGTATATCGGTTCAATTGATTTGTAGCGCAGGATCACCTACCGCTGCAACCCCCCGCTGCAGGCGAAATGATTTCGCCTGCTCCAAGGTGCCTATGCCTCTGTACATTGTATTTGTTTTGCCGAGCCATGAAAGCGGACCTTGGTGTAGCGCGCGATATCGGTCAAAATGGGCTCGAACCAGCCTGACGCGTTGCATTGCCAAACGAAGATGCTCATCCGGAGCATGACTGGTAATCGCGGCGCAATGTATGTACCGGCTGCTGTTCGCAAGAGATTTCTTTGCATGTCGCAGGAAGTCGCTCATATGTATCCGGCCTATTGATCGACACGCGGGTCGTGGCCATGTTGAGGTTACGCTCGCACCGTGATCTCATTAGCGGTAAGGTCCATGTTGACCGAAAGGGCCGTCAGATTCTGGGGGCGTATTTTTCCGTTCCATGCAGTCTGTCTATCGCGAACTTCTTTGAGGTCGTGGGCGTTATCTTCAAATACCAACTACGACCGCATTTCTTGGCGCATCAAACGCCGTTTTGTGCTTGAGGATACTCCAGGCCATCCGGGCCAGCTTATTGGCCAAAGCCACTGCCAACTTGCTGCGATGCATCCGTTCTGATGCTCGTGTTAGCCATTCCCCAAAGCTGAAGTCTGGCCATCGATTGGTCCTCATCAGGATGACCTTTGCTGCCTCCGCAATAGCCTCAGCATCATAGTAGTCATTCTTCTGCCTCTTGATGAAGGGCTTCTCAGAAATGGCAGGGATGATCCGGGGCTCAAATCCCAACTTGCGTAAGGATCGACTGACAAAGTGGGCGCTCAGGCATGCTTCCATACCGACAACACATCTTAGAAGAGCCTCAAAGGTCTGCAGCAAGGAAAGTCGTTTGATCTTCTTGCGCAGAACAAGTTGGCCATCATAATCAAAGCCAACCAGATGGAACGTGTCTCTGCCGATATCGATGCTAATCGACATCAATGCATCAATTGCTTTCTTCGTCAGGCCACTTCTCCTAATCTGCAGGAGAAACAGTCAAACAATAACCTGCTAAGCTCAAGGGAAGCAGCCGGTACATCCCATTACCGGGCTCTCGCCGGGCGCTACACACCAAAAGCCTGCTTCCCCATTCCTAAGCGAAGCAATTTTTGACAATTGAAGGCGGCTCAGCGGACAAAGGGTACATTGGCTTCAACACAACTATTTTGAGAGCTTCGCATTTTGGGCCGTAACGACGCCTCTGTGCGTAAATGGATTGAACTTGGGAAGGGGGTAAGACGGAACCCTTTAATGAAAAAGCCGGCTTGAAGCGCCGGCTTTCTTGTTTCTTGATATAAGCAGGTCCGATGTTAGGCGGCAGCAACATTTTTGAGGAATGTCTCGATTTGCTGACGCAGTTCACTGGCACTTTGTGAGGCATGTTCAGCGCTGTCAAGCACGCCGTCCGCAGTCTGGGCAGTCTGTGTTGCACCATTGGCAACGCCATGCATATTCTCGGTTGCTATACGCGTTCCCTGAGCGGCTTCCTGAACGTTCGCTGATATTTCGCCGGTCGCGGCACCTTGTTCATCGACAGCTGTTGCGATCGCGGAAGTATACCCGTGAACCTCTTCCATGATGTTGGTGATATCCTCGATCACATCGACGGTTTCGCGTGTCGAATTCTGGATAGCGGAAATCTGCGAAGAAATTTCTTCCGTGGCCTTGGACGTTTGTGTCGCCAGTTCCTTCACCTCGGCAGCAACAACCGCAAAGCCCTTGCCTGCTTCTCCAGCGCGGGCAGCCTCAATGGTTGCGTTCAGAGCCAGAAGGTTGGTCTGCTCGGCAATGGCCTGGATAAGGATGACGACTTCACCAATCTTTTGCGCAGCTTCATCCAGGCTGTTGACCTTGTCATTGGAAAGACGGGCGCTATCGCTGGCCTTTGCAACAATGCTACTGCTTTGGTTGACTTGACGATTGATCTCGCCAATGGAAGCGCTCAGCTCTTCTGCTGCGGATGCAACGGTCTGGACGTTTGCAGTCGCTTGTTCGGATGCTGCTGAGGCAGATGTTGATTGCTCTTGCGTACTCCCGGCAATGTCCTTGAGGCTGTGAGCAGCTTCATTCAGTTGAGACGTGTTCTCGTCAACGATCTGAAGTGCCTGTTTTACATCGCTCTGAAAGCTGGTGATCAGCTCTTGTATGCGCTGCTGGCGCTCCCGTTCGCGGATCTGATCCTGCTCAGATTGTTGCTCCAGCTGGTGGCGAGCCAAGGCGTTATCGCGAAAAACAGCCACCGCACGGCTCATGTCACCAATCTCGTCGGTTCGGCCTGTTCCTTCTACGTCGTCGGCCAAATCATTGTCGGCAATCTTGTACATCTGAACGCTGAGGCGCTTGATCGGCAAGGCGATCGATTTTGCAAGCAGGAAACTCAATATGATTGCGGCAAGCAACAGCGCGAGCGTCAAGCTTGTGCTTTTCATAAGTTGTTTGCGGTAAAGAGCATTCACGTCGTCGAGAAGAACACCCGAACCGAATACCCAGCCCCATTCAGGCTCATGTCCGATGTAGCTCGTCTTGGGATAATACCCGCCTTCAGGCGCCTCGAAGTAATATTCCACAAACCCGCCGCCCTGCGATTGAGCTGTATCGATAAACTCTTTGACGTGATGTTTGCCCTTGGCGTCTGTGGCGTTTATGCGATTGGTGCCTTCGGTTTTCGGCTTGGTGGGGTGAACAATTCGAGTGCCGTCCGGTGCGTAGACGAAGACATAGTTCCCGTCATTGTATCTGAGCGCCCGAATGGCTTTTTTGGCCGCTTCCTGACCCTGCTGCAGTGTCAACTCACCACGCTTCACCCGTTCGGCGAAAGAATCTGTCACAGTAATTGCTGCATTGACCACAGACCGGGCTTCTTGATTTTTGAATTCAACCAGATTAGAGCGCAAATTCACCATCTGATAGGCAAGTGTTGCCAAAAAACAGATGCCAAAAAAAGCAACCAGACTGTAAAGTTTTCCTGACATGGATTGCGGGATCAGTTTCATAATAAGAATTCTTTCGCATGAGGACACTTGATCGCATGATCTGTAATTCTTGTTAAAAAAAACTGAATCATTGAGGATATTAGAGCAATAAACTCAAAATCTACTTTTAGTTCAATTTGAATTTCAGATGATTTTGGATGGTATTTGTAATTAATTACAACTGATATTCTATTATATTTGCATCAGGACACTTGAGTAGCAACCTGGGCGGGAACCAATAGGCTTATGGCCGGATAGGCAGGCTCCATATATTCATCTGTTGAGGCATCGGCCTCCGTTGGGGAGCCTTAGGGGTAACCTGCTGATTCCGCTAGCGAGGAGGAGCAAAGGGCTTGGTCAGCGCGGCCTCTTGAGGCTGACGCAGATAGGTTTCTTGATAAGAAATGCCGTCCGAAACTTGCTTGGACCAATTCTAAGTGACTGAAGAGGATTGGAAACCATCGCTCGCTATGAAGAGTTTTCCCCTTCCTGCAGGTATTTTACCAATGCGCATTGTCAGCTTCCCGACAATCGCTCACCTAAATTGCGGCGGCCGACACAAAGCTCCGCTCCGGCGTAGGCAACAAGTGGAGTTTTCGGCTATTGGATGCCTGGTATAAAGCCATGATTTCCACGTGCTTGTATCCCGCACAATCGAAAGGGCCTCATCTTAATGTCGAGTTTGGGTTCATTCCGGCCATTCAAACGAAGTGCAGCATGATGGAATCTTCTTCCAGACAGCTGGCACGCATTCGTTGGGCGAATTGTAAGCATGCAGGCTTTTGACCATAATTGAGTTCCCTTTAACTGGATGCAGGGCGGGAGGGCAAAGAATGGAGGAATTGCCGTGTCTTCTTTCAATTTACCGATGGTGGTCCCTGCCAAACATGCTTGGAACCATGGCAGGATCATTGGACAGAAGCGCCCGCTTTTGCCAAAACATGTCTGGGCTATTCGTGTCAGACTTGAACTGGCTGGAGCAGTCCGTGATCTGGCTCTTTTCAATCTGGCAATTGACAGCAAACTGCGAGGTTGCGATCTTGTTCGTCTCAAAGTTTCTGACGTCTTCGCAGTCGGTACGATCAAGGAGCGTGTCTCTATCCTGCAAAGCAAGACGGGTAAGCCTGTTAGTTTCGAGATCACCGAGGGCACGCGGAAATCACTGAAGGAGTGGATAAATCATCCTCTGATGATTGGACACGCCTATCTCTGGCCAGGGCGTTTTCATAATCGGCCGCATATTTCAACACGCCAATATGCACGGCTTCTGAAAGAATGGGTACAATCCATAGGTCTTGAGCCCAGCGCTTATGGAACTCATTCAATGAGACGCACCAAGGTTGCCCAGATCTACAAGAAAACTGGGAACTTAAGAGCAGTCCAGCTGTTGCTTGGCCACACCAAGATGGACAGCACGGTTCGTTATCTTGGTGTCGAGCTTGAGGATGCCCTCGCCATATCCGAAGGTGTTGAGATCTGAGAATGCAGGGCCGACGATATCGCCGGCCCAAAATCGCATCAGTTAGTGGACAAAATGGACAATTTGGCTATATACTAACTGCAACGTTAAGGAGGCCAAAATGACCCGAGTGAGCGCAACAGAATTCAAGAACAATATTGGCACTTTCAGTGATGCTGCCATGAACGAGCCAGTTATCATTACAAGTCATCAGCGTGACCGTCTTGTTTTAATGTCTGCGGACGAGTACCGCCGTTTGACAGGGACCCAGAATGGCATCTCCCCCGAGGTCGAACTCCTCATGGAGCGGCGCCTTGATAAACATCGCAATACGATCATAGAACTTGCCAATCGATGACTGAACCGAGGTGGATTTTTGAAGAACTCGTTACACGTTTGCATGAACGCGTGATCGACATTG
Organism: uncultured Cohaesibacter sp.; assembly: GCF_963676485.1. Lineage (NCBI taxonomy): Bacteria > Pseudomonadati > Pseudomonadota > Alphaproteobacteria > Hyphomicrobiales > Cohaesibacteraceae > Cohaesibacter > uncultured Cohaesibacter sp. The sequence continues at coordinate 2,538,231 of NZ_OY781114.1, read as the reverse complement.
GAGGAGGCGCTCAGGGCATAAGGGACGCAGGGCTATTGAATTCAGCTCTTGCTCGGCCTCAGAACCTTCACGCCTATGGAGAAGAGGATTGTTTTCAACTTGCGGACTTTGCTGCCGTTCAGTTCAACAAGACAACATACCTGATCAAGGGTAAGGCTAGAAACCGCTAGGCCAACCACTTATAGAGACAAATAACCTTGTTTTTATCAGCCATGATGGCCTCCCGGTAAAAAAGCCAGCTTCATAATGCCGACCAAGATCGAGAACAAAAACCTAGCGGAAGTATATGCGCAGAGAGATAAAAATATTGAAGAGAGAGGCCAAAGAAATACTCTCATATTCCCTGGATATCGCGGATCAATATCGAAGTAAGAAAACATGAAAAAAAAGTAAAATAAAGTAAAAATTATAACCATTGTAAATAATAAATGGGTGGGGGTTCTTCTTTTGCTTACACTTTCGCAAAGCCTTTTTTCCACGACAGTCTTCCAATAAGCTACTGCTAGCAAAATGAGGAATACAGGTAAGAGGGATGCGCAAGACAGAATGGTTGCCGAATAGATCAGATGAGAATGGTGATCATAATTCTCAAGAAGCTGAATACGGGGCGCAAAAATAGTGCAGTTTTCAGCAATCCAATCTGACACTTTCTGAAGTTTCGGCCCCAATATCCATGCATAGATGTAGGAGCACACAATCAAAGAGAACCACCCCACGACCCAGAAAAAATCGTCAAGCTTATCGAATTGCTTGGATTCGCCTCTTCGCATCGAACGGGCACCATCGCCCCATTTTATTGCGGCCTTCTGAAGCTTAGACACTCGTATATATCCTCGATATGTATTTTAGACTTCGACGATCTTGGCCCGTCGGGTCATACTGTCTACGCCTGAAATTAAGCGTTCCGCCGGACCGGCATTATTTTTGCGTGAGTAGCAAGGAACCCTACCTCTACGCAATGATTGAACCCAATCTGGCTAGGCAATCTTATTTGTTGTGAAATTTTAATGCGTATTAATGGTTGAATAACTCAATCAACCTCACTCTACAACACGAGGTTTCGTATGCAGAGCAGTTTGCCAATAAACCCGTTGATTACCGATGTCCCTGCTCAGAGGCGGAGTGGTCTGATGCAGCGTATCACCAATTGAAAACGGTCAGCCATGCAAGCGAATAGAAGTTTCGGCCCATCGCCCCACCATTTCCAATGTCGAGTTTGGGCTCCGAACAAACATATCCCTCCACGAAGTGCTCCAAAACAAAACCCGCCGGATTGCTCCGACGGGTTGGATATCTGTTTTACCAAACGCTGCTTTGCTCTTATTTGGCGCGATAGGCTTTGAGGCGATTGAGGATGGCCGGGTCGCCTTCGCCGCGTTCGGCGGACTTGACGGCCGGAGCCAGCTTGTTGGCCAGCTCTTTGCCAAGCTCAACACCCCACTGGTCATAGCTGTTCACACCCCAAACAACGCCTTGCACGAAGACTTTGTGCTCATAAAGAGCGATGAGGCGACCAAGCATTTTCGGGGTCAGCTTGTCATAGAAGAGAAGCGAGGTCGGGCGATTGCCCGGGAACACCTTGTGCGGCACGAGAGCTGCGACCTCTTCAGGGGATTTACCCGAGGCTTGCAGCTGTGCCCGGGCTTCATCTGCGGTGCGGCCAAAGGCCAGAGCCTCGACCTGAGCCAGACAGTTGGCCAGCAACAGCTCATGCTGGCCCTCATCCGCATCGGTTGGTTTTGCCGCGACAAGAAATTCACACGGAATAATATCATTGCCCTGATGCAATTCCTGATAGAAAGCATGCTGGCCGTTGGTGCCGGATTGGCCCCATATCACTGGGCCGGATGCGCGCAGAATATCGGAGCCATCGCGGCGCACCCGCTTGCCGTTGGATTCCATATCCAGTTGTTGCAGGAAGGCCGAGAAGAATTCCAAACGCTGATCATAAGGCAACACGGCAACCGAAGAGCAAGCCCAGATATTGCGATACCAAAGACCAAGCGCGGCCATCAGCATCGGCAGGTTTTCGCGGAATGGCGCTGTTTCGAAATGCCGATCCATGGAGTGGGCGCCAGCGAGAAAGTCCTCAAAGCCTTCCGGCCCGATGGCAATCATCACAGGCAGCCCGATGGCCGACCAGACCGAATAGCGACCGCCAACCCAGTCCCAGAATTCAAACATCCGGTCGGTGCTGATACCAAAGCCTTCCACGCCTTCCTTGTTGGTGGAAAGCGCGGCGAAATGATCGCCCACAGCATCCTCACCCAGATCAGCAACCAACCATGCCTTGGCGGCGCGGGCGTTGGTCATGGTTTCCTGCGTGGTGAAGGTTTTGGAGGCAACGAGAAACAGAGTGTGCGCCGGATCAAGCGTCTTCAGCGTATCCCCCATATGCGCGCCATCCACGTTGGAGACGAAATGCACGCGCGGACCATCATGATAAGCAGCGAGCCCTGCGGTCACCATATGCGGGCCAAGATCGGACCCACCGATGCCGATATTGACTACATCGGTGAAGGGCTTGCCATCCTTGGCAGCGATAGACCCATCGCGCACTCCTTGGGCAAAAGCATAAAGCCGTGCCTTGACGGCATTCACATCAGCCGCAATGGCCTGTCCGTTGACCACCAGATCATCATCAACACTGCCCCGCAGAGCGATATGCAGCACGGAGCGCCCTTCGGTATTGTTGATGGCAACGCCAGCCTTCATCTCGGCATAGCGCTCGGCCACGCCGGATTGCAGCATCAGATTTTCAAGCAGCATCAGGGTTTTGTCCTGGATGCGGTTGCGCGAATAGTCGAGCGTTAGACATCCATCCATTTCTGCAGAAAAGCGTTCGAACCTGTCAGCATCTTCAGCGAAAGCTGAGCGCAGGTTAAAATCGGTCAATTCCTGACGATGGCGGACCAAATCGGACCAGACGACTTCCAGAGAGCTCATTTTCAACCCCAATCAATTGCTTTTGAAACTTTAGAGACTTGTAGAACCAATATGTGACAAGTCATTTGAGTTCCATCAACAAATGAATTCAAGTGTGGAATTTTCCAATTCTGCCCTTTGGCACCCCGAAGAGGAAAAAAAGCCTCCCTGCTGCCGAAATGCTTCAAAAAATGGCTGAATATGGCAAGCAGATTGTAGAAAGGCGATTTATACACTTAATATGAAACCGAGCGCTGATTCGAACTCTCGAAGCCGCTCGCAATGAAACAGCACAGGAAAAGCCGGATCGGCGGGAGAGTTTGGTGCGAAATATAGTCATTTCCATTGTTTCAGCAATCATTCTGGTCATTCTGGCGATTCTTCTCCTGCCCATGTTCCTCTCCACCAACTATCTCAAGGCACAGGTGGTCAATCTGGTGAAGGACCAGACAGGCATGACGCTCGTCATCGATGGCGATGTGTCCCTTTCCTTCATCACCGGCGTCAAGTTGAACACCGAGAGCGTCTCACTCAAAGACAAAGCGGGCCAGCCGCTCTTTTCTGTGCGGGCGCTGGATTTCGGCCTCGCCCTCTCGCCCCTTTTGAACGGCAAGGCTGACATTACCGGCATTACGCTGGATCAACCGGTAATCACCATCGCCACCGGACAAGCCACACCCGCAAAAGACACTCAGGGTAAGTCCAAATCAACCGATGGCACAGCTTCTGAGGGAAGCTCCACAGCGGCCCCATCCGGCCAATCCGCAGAGATCGACCTTTCCGCGCTCAGCATCCGCCGCCTGAGCATCAAAGATGCCCAAGTCGTTACCATCGATCCGGGCGGACATACACATGCCATCGTCTCAGGGCTGAACGCAACGGTGCGCATTCCTGATTTCAATGGCGCGTCTGAAATAGAAGCCACCTTGCCTTATAAGGGGCAATCCCTCTCCATTCAGGCAAAACTTGCCAACACCGGACGCGCGATCAATGGCCAATCCTCCCGGCTTGATCTGAACCTTGATGGCGAGCTGATCAAGGCGACCATGGAGGGCACCCTTGCCTACAAGAGCAATCAGCTCTTTGTGGCAAACTATGCTTCCAATATCGGCAATGTGAAGCAATTCATGAGCTGGATGGGCCTTTCGCCAGACCTGCTTGATGTCAAAGCAGCCAGCCTCAATGGCTCTGTGATTGCGCAGAAAAACGAAATCCGCCTGCCAAGCCTTGCCCTCACCTTGGACAAGCAGCAACTCAACGCTGCCGCAAGGCTTTTCACCGCGGCAAACACGCAGCGCCAGACCATCCGACTTGCCGTTGATAGTGCCACCTTCAATATCGATACGCTCCTGAAGCCTGAGGACACAACAAGCCCCCAAGGCCAGCAAGCAAAGGCACCGGCTCAAGGCTCTGAGAAGACACCGCCTGATCTGTCCATCCTCAATGATTTCAACGCCTCGTTAGATTTCCGGTCCGGGCGTCTCACCTACAAGGGCCAATCCTTGAGAAAGGTCAAGCTGCTTGCCCAGATCATAAATGGCAAGCTGGGCGTCAATCTCAAATCGGCCAATTTGGCCAAGGGCAATCTGCGCGCCCAGCTATCGGGCGATGTCAACCAACTTGTCTGGTCAGGGTCCTTGATGGCCAACGGACTGGGCGTTAAGGACGTTGCCAATCTGGCAGGGCAAACCAGTCCGCTGACTGGCAATCTCTCCGCCAACATCAACTTTGCGGCACAAGGCCTGAGCGTTGATGAAATCACCCGCAAGGGCAATCTGGCAGGCGAGATCACCCTTGCTAATGGCAACTACGCCAACCCGGCGCTGGAACAGGCCGTGCCAACCCGCAAAACCGGCATGCTGAGCAATATTTCCAGCCGCATCACCATTGCCAATCTGGACGATCCGGTCGACATCAAGGGGCGCTTCAACTGGAATGGCGACACCATCCAGTATAGCAGCGCCATAGGCCTTGGCGAATTGCTGGCCAATGCGCCTGTGCCTGCAAGCATTTCAGCTCAAGGTACACGTTTTGCTGTTGCCCTTGCCGGAACGGTTGATCCCGTAAAGAGCAGCCTTTCAGGCAGCAAGCTGACCGTTGAAACCAAATCCAGCAAGCAGCTGCTTGCCTGGCTCGGGCGCGATGTGAACCGGGGCACACCGGACCTTCCGGTGTTCTTTTCCGGGCAACTTGATCTTGGAGCCAACAAAAGCACCCTGAAAAACATGACCCTGCGGATGGGGCAGACCAATGGCTCCGGCAACATCTCCTATGTCGCGGGCACCGTTCCGACCATCTCGGGTTCACTGGCCTTTACCAAGCTGGACGCAACCCCCTTCATGGGCGATGGGCAGAAAAGCGGAAGAACGCAAAACAGACAAGCTGCCAGTCGTCCGGCCTCCTCGTCGGGTTGGGATGAGAGCCCCATCGATTTCTCCGGTCTCAACACCATCAAGGCCGATCTGGCCTTCTCGGCCAAGTCCCTTATTGCCCGCGACATCATAGTGGGGCCGGTTCAGCTTGCTGTGAAAGTCAACAATGGACAGCTTTCCACGACGTTGAGCCAGCTCGCGCTTTATAACGGCACGGGCAACGGACAGATCATGGTAGACGCACGCTCAAAACCCGCCAAGCTGGCAGCAAAATTCGCCCTCTCGGGTATGAATATGCGTCCCTTCCTCACCGACACCATCGGTATGCGCTACTTGAGCGGCAAAGGCGGCGTAACCCTTGATCTGACAGCGCAGGGGGCAAGTCAGGCCGCCATCATCAGACAGCTCAACGGCACGAGCAATCTTGAAATCCGTGATGGGCAAATCAACGGCATCAACATTCCCCGCATGCTGCGCAGCTTGCGCGGCAATATTCTGGACGGATGGGCCTCCGCCAAGACTGAAAGCACGGACTTTTCGGCGCTGACGGCAAGCTTCCTCTTCAAGAATGGTATTGCGAGCAATAATGACCTCAACATGCTGAGCCCGCTGTTGCGCCTGTCTGGCGCTGGCTCGATCAATCTGCCTGAGATGACGATCAAGTATAAGGCCATACCAAAAGTCATCGCCAAACTTAAAGGACAGGGTGGCCCCGTGGATGCGGATGGCGTTCCCATCCCGATCATCATCGAAGGCAAGCTCAGCCAACCGCGCATTTATCCTGACATACCGGGAATTCTGCAAAATCCTGAAGCCATTCTCCGGTCCCTCGACCAGATGGGCCAGCCGGGCAAGGCTGCCTCAAAGGCAATCAAGAAGATTGAGAAGAATGTATCCAAGGAGCTGCAGAAGCAGTCAGACAAGCTCGGTGTGGATCTGAACCAGCTACTGCAGCCCCAAAAGGGCAACAATGACAACAACCAGCAAAAGCCCAAACTGGAAGAACAACTCCTGCAAGGCATAACCAAAGGCCTGTTCGGCAATTGAACCATCCTTGGTTGGCACAGAGGGTCGCCCGTTGGCGGCCCTTTTCTTCGGCCAGTGTCTTTTGGCAAGCAGATTGACATTTTGCGCAAAAGGCTCTGACGATTTGCATGCTTTTTTGTGGTTTTTATAAAAGATAGCCTCTACCCGTTGATAGGCCTCTGCAGTTAATTCCTTGAGAAAGACCTGTAAGCCGATCATGGGAGCCTAAAGAAATGCCAGAGCAAACCACCCCGCCAACCATCCATCTTCTTGGGGTTCCGGTTCAGGAAGGAACCCATGAAAAAGGCTGCCTCATGGGGCCGGATGCCTTGCGCACCGCCGGATTGCTGGACACTCTGGAAGGGCTTGGCTTTGGCTGCATGGATCACGGCAATCTTTCCCCCGACCCGATCCCGCAGATGCCGCCTCAGAAGGGCAACGCCCTGCAATTTGAAACCATCGCAGGCTGGACCCGTTCTCTTGCCACAAAGGCCTATGAATTGGCAAAAAGCGGATTTCCACTATTCATGGGGGGCGACCATTCGCTGGCCATGGGCTCGGTTGCCGGTATCGCTCGCCATGCTGCGGATGAAGGAAGAGAGCTGTTCGTCCTCTGGCTCGACGCCCATACAGACTTCAACACCCCACTGACATCGGAATCGGGCAATATGCATGGGATGTCCGTAGCCGCATTCTGCGGCCTGCCCGAATTGAGCTCTCTCTATGCAGCGCCTCTCGATCACCCTGTCAATCCTGCACAGGTCCACATGATGGGCATCCGGAGCATCGATCAGAAAGAACGGGACCTCTTGCGGCGCCACCATGTCAAGATCAACGACATGCGCGTGCTCGACGAAATGGGCGTCATCCGGCCATTGATGGAATTGATCGACGAGGTCAGATCTCGCGATGCCATGCTGCATGTCAGCCTGGATGTGGACTTTCTCGATCCAGAGATTGCCCCGGCAGTGGGCACAACGGTGCCCGGAGGAGCCACCTTGCGCGAAGCCCATCTGATCATGGAACTTCTGCATGAAAGCGGCTGCGTCACCTCGCTGGATCTGGTTGAACTCAATCCGTTTCTCGACCATCGTGGCAAGACGGCAGAGCTTTTGACCGACCTCACCGCTTCCCTGTTTGGTCGCACCATCTTCGACCGACCAACCCGTCGCCCAGGCCCGCGACACAGAGGCATCTAGTTGCGAGCCATCACACAAATAGCTATCCCTTTCGACAATTTTGTTACCGCTTAAAACCCTGATCCCGTTGATTAACTGGACAAAAATCTTTTCCTGCCTAAAACTAGTGCCAATGACCATGATCTTTCCCGCAAGCGTTGGCCTGCCCATGGGCCGAAACCAAAGGACAGATCACAACGGCACGAGGAAACACACGCATGCAAGACAATGACAGCAAAGAAGATGATGCTCCGCTTCGCATCGCACTGGTGGCCCATGATGCAAAGAAAGACGACATTGTGGATTGGGTTGGCAAACATCTCCATCTGCTGAGAAAAGCAACTTTTGTCGGCACCGGCACGACAGGTGGCCGCATCAAGAAAGCCTTTCCCGAGCTGGATCTCACGCCCCTCTTTTCCGGCCCGCTTGGTGGTGACCAGCAGATCGGCGCCATGATTGCCGAAGGCAAACTGGATGGCCTGATCTTCTTTGTCGACCCGCTTTCTCCCATGCCTCATGATGTGGATGTCAAAGCGCTCAACCGCCTCGCCGTCGTTTACGATCTGCCGATGGCCCAGAGCCGCCGCTCTGCGAACATGATCATCCGAGGCATGATGATGGAAAAATACGGTACAATCGATTTATGATCGCGGCCTGCAAGGCTGGTTTGGATTGCACAATGAAAAAAGGCCGCCCGGTTCCACCGAGCGGCCTTTTTTCTATCCTGTATCAGGGCGCGCTATTCTTCACGCACCACATAGACCGAGCATTTGGAGTGGCGCACAACGCGCGCCGCGTTCGGCCCGATCAGCCTTTCGCGCAAATTGGGTTTATGCGCCCCGACAACGATCAGATCGGAATTTGCCTGCTCGGCAGTTTCCAAAATCTCTTCGTAGATGGAGCCGGACGCCACGATATGGCGCAAATCACCCACCCTGTCTTCGCCCAGAATGTCAGAAACACGTTTTTTCAAAGCGACCTTCGCATCTTTGACAGCCTGATTCTGGAAATTCTCGTCGAAATAGGAGCCAACGAGAGAGATCCTGAAATTGGGCACGATGGTTACGACATCCAGCCGCGCGTTTTCAAGCTTGGCTATCTTGTTTGCCGTGGTCAGAACCTGCGCGTCATTCTCCTGACTGATATCAAGAGCACAGAGTACCGTATTGATCATGCTGGTTTCTCCTCCTTGCGGCCTGCGCGGGCACGCTGAAGCAAATAGACACCCCCAAGCAGCAACAGCCCCGGAATATAGATCAGATCCTTAGGCAACTGGTCTGCCTTGATTTCCGCGTGGGTAATCTGCACCGGATTGTCGGCATAGAAGTCGAACCCACCGAGCATTTCGAAGAAAGGCGTACCCGGGAATGGCTCGTCCAGCTTGGTGACACCATCTTCATCGAGAATGGTCAGCCCCTGAGCCTCAAGGCGCGCTTCGCCCCCCACTTCATTGCCAGAGGTTAGGACCACGGTGGTTTCCTTGTTAGACCCTGTATCAAAATCCGGCCCTGAGATATTGAGCCGCATTTCATGCCCGGGAGGAATAGCACCGAAGGCTTCGCTGATCTGCGATGGTTCCACCACCTCGAAGGGAGGCTGGATCCGGTTCATGAAGAAATCCGGACGGAACAGAATGAAGGCAATCAGGACAAGGGCAACACTTTCATAGATGCGGCTCTTAGTCACGAAATAGCCCATCGTGCCTGCCGTAAACACAAGCACCGCTATCATGCCGATAATGGCAACCAAAAGCCCCTGATACCATGTCACATCATACCAGAGCAGATCGGTGTTGAAGATGAAAACGAATGGCAATGCAACAGTCCGGAGCGAATAGAAGAAGGCGATAAAGCCCGTCTTAATCGCATCGCCCCCGGACACCGCAGCCGCCGCAAAGGAGGCAAGCCCCACCGGAGGCGTCACATCTGCCATGATGCCGAAATAGAAGACAAACAGGTGAACGGCAATCAGCGGCACCACCAGACCGGACTGCGCCCCGAGCTGAACAACCACTCCGGCCATCAACGAAGACACAACGATATAGTTTGCCGTTGTCGGCAGCCCCATACCAAGCACAAGCGACAACATGGCCACAAAGATAAGCATCAGAACGAGGTTGCCCCCGGACATCAACTCGACAAGGTCGGCCATAACTTGCCCGATACCGGTCAGCGTCACCGTGCCCACGATCACCCCGGCTGTTGCCGTAGCAAGGCCGATGCCGATCATGTTGCGCGAGCCATCAATCATGCCGATGCCAAGATCACCAACACCAGCCTTGAAGGCATTCACATATTCATTTTCACCACGGAACATGGCCTTAAGGGGCCGCTGCGTCAGCAGGATAACGAACATCAGAGCCGTCGCCCAGAAAGCGGAAAGCCCCGGTGACTTCTGCTCGATCATGAGGAAATAGACCAGAACCACAATCGGAAGCAGATAGTAAAGACCAGCCTTGTAGATGTCCTTGACTTCTGGCAGCACGATTGTCTCTTCATTCGGATCATCCGGTTTCAGATCATCCACCGACGCAGCCAGCTTGAGCAACAGCAAATAGGCAACGAAGGTAATGGCAGCCAGAATCCAGCTTGCCCCTTCAGGCACCATGGAGACGATCAGCCCGATCGGATATTTGATGCCATAGCAAAGCAGGGCAAATCCGACAAAGAAGAACAGCATGCCAAGAATGGTCCGCGCCGTGGAAACAGCTTTCGTGCCAATAGTGGGCATGTTCCGCTTTACCGCTTCCAGATGCACGATATAGACCAGCGCAACATAGGAAAGGATTGCAGGCAGGAAGGCATGCGTGATCACTTCCATGTAGGATATGCCCACATATTCCACCATCAGGAAGGCTGCAGCTCCCATGACGGGTGGCATGATCTGCCCGTTCACCGAAGAAGCCACTTCGACAGAGCCTGCCTGTTCAGAGGTAAAGCCCACCCGTTTCATGAGCGGAATGGTGAAGGTACCCGTCGTCACCACGTTGGCGATGGAAGAGCCGGAGATCAGGCCGGTTGCGGCCGAGCCGACAACCGCCGCCTTGGCAGGTCCGCCCTTCAAATGCCCAAGAGCGGCAAAGGCCATCTTGATGAAATAGTTCCCCGCCCCGGCCTTGTCGAGCAACGAGCCGAACAGCACGAACAGGAACACGAATTTGGTCGAAACCCCGAGCGCTATGCCGAACACGCCTTCAGACGTGATCCACATGTGGCTCATGGCTTTCTTGAGCGAAGCACCCTTCCAGCGAATAACCTCCGGCACCCATTCAGACGAGCCGAAGAAAACATAGACAAGGAAGATGACCGCGATGGTCGCCATAGCCGGGCCAAGAGCACGTCGAGCAGCTTCAAACAGCAGGATCAAACCCACAAGGGCAACCCACTTGTCGACATCATCAGCCAGACCGCCATTATTGACGACCTTCTGATAGAAGAAAAAGCCGTAGAGCGCGATGAAGGTACCAGCCAGCGCAAAGATCCAGTCCTGAACGGGAATATGGTGGCGTGGACTGCTTTTCAGCGCAGGATAAGCCATATAGGCCAGGAAAATGGCAAAGGCCAGATGCACCTGACGCGAGTTGTTGATCAGATCGGACGGAAGGACATAGTTGGAAATCGGCGAAGCCAGCAAAACCTGAAAGGCAGCCCAAACAAGGGCAACGATAGCCAAAAAGGTTCCCACCGGGCCGATCGGATTACGCGCTCCCGCATCGGTAGAAGCAACCAGCTCCTGAAGTTCTTCTTCAGAAAGTGGATGCCCAGACGCTTTCTTCTGTGACATAGATTGCAGCCCCCAGCCATCGCTCCCAAGCGCGATTACAACCAAGCCGAAACCGTCAAACAGTTTCAACAGCACTGATCGGCGATAGCATATTATTATTTATGGAAAACCGAACCCGGCCTTGCCGGGTCCAGTCACAGCAATTGCTAGAGGCTCCGGACGCAAGAGCCCGAAGCCTGAAATCTGCGGGACTTACATCCAGCCTTTTTCTTTATAATATTTCACAGCACCCGGATGCAGAGGAGCAGACAGGCCGTCCTTGATCATTTCTTCCGGTTTCAGGTGAGCAAATGCAGGATGCAGTTTTTTGAAGGCATCGAAGTTTTCGAAGACGGATTTTACAACCGTGTAAACTGCATCGTCGGAAACAGCAGCAGAGGTCACCAGAGTAGCGCCAACACCGAAGGTTTTCACATCATCCGGATTGCCGCGATACATGCCACCAGGAATGATAGCGGAGCGGTAGTAGGCATTGTCGGAGATCAGTTTTTGAACAGCAGGACCGTCAACCGTTACCAGAACGGAATCACAGGCCGTGGTCGCTTCCTGGATGGAGCCGGATGGGTGACCAACGGTGTAAACCATGGCATCGATCTGGTTGTCACACAGGGCAGCAGACTGTTCAGCAGCCTTCAGCTCGGTGGCCAGAGCGAAATCATCAGTGGTCCAGCCAAGTGCGTCCATGAGCACTTCCATGGTGCCGCGCTGACCCGAACCCGGGTTACCGATATTGACGCGTTTGCCTTTGAGATCGGTGAAGTTTTTCACGCCAGAATCAGCACGGGCAACCACAGTGAATGGCTCCGGATGGATGGAGAAGACGGCACGCAGATCTTTAAACGGGCCTTTGTCTTTGAATTTGGAGGTACCATTATAGGCATGATACTGCCAGTCAGACTGAGCAACACCAAACTGCAGCTCACCATCGCGAATCGTGTTGATGTTGTAAACAGAACCACCGGTTGATTCGACAGAGCAGCGAATGCCGTGCTCTTTGCGGGTTTTGTTGACCAGTCGGCAGATAGCGCCACCGGTTGGATAATATACGCCGGTTACGCCGCCGGTGCCGATGGAAATAAAGCTCTCGGCAAAAGCCGCCTGAGAAAAGCTCAAGCCAGCCGCGACCGCAGCTGCAGTGATTGTCAATTTTTTCAACATAAAGTTCTCCCTGAGTTGATCGAAAGGTTAATACAAGTTTATTCAATCCCAAAACTCACCATAACGGTGATTCCGGTTTTCTACTTCTTGAATTCTGGCGCGAGCACTATCCCCTGCCCTAGCAACCAACATTCCGATAAGAGTTTCAATTAGCACAAGCGTGGCTGCATAAGAAGAGAAGAATTGTGGACTCTCTGTCGGCACGATGAAATTTGCAGACGCATATGCAAGCGCCGGACAAGAAATATCATCCGTAATAACAAGTACATAGGCACCAGCATCGGCCGCCATCTCGGCGGCAACAATCGCGCGCTTGGCATAGGGGGCCTTGGTCAGAATGATTACGGCATCCTTCTCGTTAAGCCCCACCATGGCCGAGCTCAAAGACGCCCCCATCCGCCCGGCCACCTTCCAATTATCGGCAAAATAACGCGCCAGATATCCCAGATATTCCATGAATCCTGTTGAACTGAATGCGCCAAACAAGAGCACCTGACGGGCATCATTGAGGCGATCTGCCACAGAAACCAGCAGCTCCTGGTTGATATCACGCTCCAATTTACCAAGATTTTCAAGGCTTGCCGACACTTGCCGCTCGAAAAAAGACCGGGCTCCGCCGCCAGCCCCATCCTCGACCAATAGACCTGCCCGCTGAGAAAATGACATGGCCTGACGCCCGACATGCTGGCGGCATATGTCTCTCATTTCTTCATAACTGGCAAAACCCAGAGACTGGGAAAGACGTGTAAATGTGGACGGAGCCAGACCAGCCATACCGGAAACAGTGCGCAGCGAATGAGTCGCGACCTCGATTTCGTGGTCGACGACAAAATCGGCAGCCTGCTTTAGCCGCCCGCTCAATTGACCATAGTGACCAGAGATCCTGTCCTGTATCGACTGCATATTCCTATTATCTGCCCCACCCAAAGTCTTATTATCCCTGTGCAAAAATTCCAATTGTTTTAAAGAAAGTCAATAGTTGAAACAAATGTTTCTTTATTATATATCTCAACCCACGGGTCGACCTGTCTTTCTTCCCTGTGCGACTCGCCATAACCATTGCTGCGGAGGCTTCCTCCGCCTATCAGCAGGCACTCCCATGTCCCACATATTCCCCCGCCATACCAAATCCAATCTTCCTACAGTTGACCACGGAAAAGGCGTTTATCTCTTTGACACCGAAGGGAAATGCTATCTGGACGGATCCGGAGGTGCGGCTGTTTCATGCCTTGGTCATGGCGATAAAGATGTCATTGACGCGATCAAACACCAGCTCGATGCCGTGCCCTTTGCCCATACCAGTTTCTTCACCTCGAAGCCCGCAGAAGCTCTCGCCGACAAGCTGATCGAGCATGCCCCCGCAGGACTTGATCGGGTTTATTTCGTTTCAGGCGGCTCGGAAGCGGTTGAATCGGCCATCAAGCTGGCGCGCCAATATTTCCTTGAAATCGGCCAGCCTCAACGTCGCCATATCATCGCACGCCGCCAGAGCTATCATGGCAACACCCTTGGCGCATTGGCAACAGGTGGCAATCTGTGGCGCCGAGAGCCTTTCGCACCCCTGATGATCGAAACCAGCCATATTTCCCCTTGCTACGAATATCGTGACCGCAAGGAAGATGAGAGTGCCTTTGACTATGGCCAGCGCGTTGCCAATGAACTGGAAACCGAAATCCAGCGCATCGGCGCCGAAAATGTCATGGCCTTCTTCGCAGAACCGGTTGTCGGCGCAACAGCTGGCGCATTACCGCCGGTCGAAGGCTATTTCAAGCGCATTCGAGAAATCTGCGACCAATATGGCATCCTGCTGGTGCTGGACGAGGTCATGTGCGGCATGGGCCGTACCGGCACTCTGTTTGCCTGTGAGCAGGACAACATAGCCCCAGATATTCTGACCACCGCCAAGGGATTGGGGGCTGGCTATCAGCCAATCGGAGCCATGCTCTGCACGGACACCATTTACAAGGCGATTGAGGAGGGCACCGGTTTCTTCCAGCATGGCCACACTTATATCGGGCACCCAACAGCGACTGCGGCTGGTCTGGCTGTCCTTAAAAAGCTGACCGATGGTGGACTTGTGAAACAAGCCGCTGAAACCGGAGCAAAATTACGGTCTGCCCTCAATGACGCTTTAGGCGCACATCCCTATGTGGGCGACATTCGTGGCCGCGGCATGTTCCTTGGCATCGAGTTTGTTGAAGACAAGGAAAGCAAGAAACCCTTTGATCCTGCGCTGGCCACCGCCAAGCATCTCAAAAAGGCAGCATTTGAAGCAGGCCTTATCTGCTACCCTATGAGTGGCACGATTGATGGCAAGTTCGGAGATCACATCCTGCTGGCCCCCCCCTTCATTTATGAAGACAAACATATCGAAGAGTTGATCGGCAAATTGCAGATCGCCATAGACAAGGTGCTGCCATGACCTTGCCTTCAGGCTTTTCTCCCCTGCCGGAGATCATGATTGCCCCCAATGGGGCGCGCAAAGGCAAGACGGATCACCCCGCCCTGCCAATCACCATTGAAGAGACTGTCGCCACGGCCCTTGCCTGCCAAAGAGCCGGAGCCGATGGCATCCATGCCCATGTGCGTGACGCCGAAGGCAGACATATTCTGGATGCCGGTCTCTACAGCGAATTAATCGCAGAACTCACAAGGCAAACTCCGGACCTCTACGTCCAGATCACGACCGAAGCCGTGGGGCACTATAGCCCTGCCGAGCAAAGAGCCGTTGTTGAAGCTGTGGAACCAAAGGCTGTATCCATATCGGTCAAGGAAATGCTGAGCGATGGTGAAACAGCGCAAGTGAAGCGCTTCTATCACGCTCAGGCCGAGAAGGGCGTTGCGATCCAGCATATCCTTTATGATCAGCAACAGGTCCTCTTCCTGCTTGATCTGTGCCAGCGGGAGTTCATTCCCGCCCACTCTCTTCAATTGCTCTTCGTTTTGGGGCGCTACAGTGATGGCCAGATTTCATCTCCCGACGATCTGCTCCCCTTCATCAGCGCCAGAGAAAAGCTCGAAGCTCAGCTGCAATTGAAAGCGGACTGGGCCTGCTGCGCCTTCGGAGCGCAGGAGACCGCCTGCCTTCTCAAGGCGGAAAGCCTTGGTGGGAAGGTTCGGATCGGCTTTGAAAACAACATGCTCAACAAGGATGGCACTATCGCCAAGGATAATGCCGAGCGTGTCGCAGATCTCATAAAAGCCCGAGCCGCAGCGCGTTAATGCTCTGCTAACCATAGTCAAAGAAAGAGGAGGCTTGCCCGCATTTCAGGCATCATTGCTCAACTTTTCATTTTTATAGTTTATCTAAAGAGATAATGAAAACTCGGGCTTATAATGAAGCGGGCACCCCTTTATAGCATTTTGACGCTTCTGGTCGTTTTGCTTTGCTGCGCTTTGGCAAAGTGGGAAGGCTGGTTCAACCATGTTGATCATGTTCTCGCCGAGCACCGCATGGCGGCCAAAGTCATGCCCGCGTCCGGGAAAATCGTTCTTCTGCAAATTGATAACAAGAGCCTCACATCCATTGGCGTATGGCCATGGAAACGCTCGATCTATGCCCAGATCATCAAGAAAGCCTTCAGGGCTGGCGCGCAGGAATTGGCTTTCGATATCGATTTCTCATCCAGTTCAACCTCCACGGAAGACGGAGCTCTAGCTGCAGCACTTGAAGGAGCTGAAGGACCGGTTACCCTTGCGGTATTCCAGCAATTTGCCACATCGAACATGGAGAGAGGTGAGCTGCGCTTCAACCGGCCCATCGAAACGCTTGCCAACCGCTCCTGGTTGGCAACGGTCAATGTCATTGCCGATCCGGACGGCTATGTTCGTTCTTTCCCACTCGCCCAGACGATCGACGGCGAGCTTTTGCCTTCTCTGACCAGCACACTGAGTGGCTATCGTAAGATTCTGGAAGAAAAGCAGATCATCAATTTCAATATAGATCCGGACACGATCCCCACCTACTCGGTGATAGACCTGCTGGAAGGCACTCTGCCTGAAAGAGCCCTTGAAAATCGCAAGATTCTGGTCGGGGCCGGTGCGGCAGAATTGCGCGATACCTTGGCGGTGCCGGTCTTTGGTGTCCTCAACGGCCCGCAATTGCAAATCATAGCGGCGGAAAACCTGCTGCAGGGAACCAATGTCCATCAGCTTCCGGATCGCTGGAGCTATGGCCTCATGCTGCTCCTGCTCTTGCCCATGGGCTTCATTCTTCTTTTCAAAAAATTCAACAGCTACGGCCGACTGGCTGGCCTTTTCGCTCTCTCAGCAGGCGTTGAATATATTGGGTACACGCTCTATGCCGACCAACACCTTCTGCTCGACACAGCCGCGGTTCAAGCGACCATCCTGCTCACAGGCGTGGCTCTGACACTCACTGAGGTTGGCTTCAAGTCTGTGTTGCTCAATCTGTCCCACAAGCATGGCCAGAGCATATCCGATCTGTTGGATACCGTTGTCACGGACAGTCTCACAGGCATCGTGATCGTTGACTCTGCCGGTCGTCTTCTCGGTGTCAGCCAACAGGCACAGCAAACATTCGCTTACCTTGGATATGACGCTCATAAAGGGGCCCTCATGGCGCAATCAATGCCGTGGGAGTTTGGCAGCAAGATCAAGGAATGTCTCGACAAGATCCACTGGCGTCATAACGGGCAAAATACCCATCTGCTTGAAATCGAGCGCAAAAGCGGAACACGCGTTTACGAATATTCGATAACACCCTCCCTCATAGCGCCCGACGGAGACGCGCAGCAGGAAGAAAACAAGGTCGCGACCCTTCTGTTCCACGACATCACGGATGTCTATATGGAACAGAAGCGTCTGGCCTATATTGCCGATCACGATCCCCTGACGGATCTTTTCAACACGCAAGGCTTCTGCAACCAGATAGAAAAATTCCGCTCTTCCGGCTCTGCACTCGAACACACAATCGTCTTGGCCTGCCAGACCCAACGTCTTGAGAGGGTCAACCAGCTGCTTGGCCCCGACTATGCTGATAGCCTGATGCGCCAAATCGGTGAGGCCCTGAATGTTCTACAGCAATTTGATTGCGTTGGTTGCCACACAAACCGCAAGACTTTTCTCCTTGCCAAAAGAAATGCAGGCCAATCCGACCTTCCCAATTTATTCGAAATCGTTCAGGCATGTCTCAACACCCCCTTCGATGTGCGTGGGCATAGCATCATGGTTGGCTCACAGATAGGCGCAGCGCAGTTCGATGGCGCGACCATGAGCAGCGCTTCCGAACTGACCGATGCTGCAATCATTGCTTTGGATCACGCGCAAGAAAAGGCAGAAGACCGTGCGATCTACTCTCCCAGCCTCGCTGCAGAAGTGCATCGCAAACGGTTCCTTGAAAATGAGATATTGGGTGCCTTTGAACGGGAAGAATTCGAGCTTTACTATCAACCTCAGGTCGACCTGACAAATGGAGAACCAGTGGGCTGTGAAGCACTGGTTCGCTGGAACCACAAGGAACTGGGTCTGGTTAGCCCGAACCATTTCATTCCCATTCTGGAAGAAACAGGAAAGATCGTGGATCTGGGTCATTGGCTCCTCATGACAGCCTGTAGCCAGGCGATGAGTTGGCCAAGACCGATGCCTGTCGCGGTCAATATATCTGCGGTGCAGTTCCAACGGTCCAACATACTTGAGGAAATAGAAGAAGCCCTTGCGCTTTCCGGGTTGCCCGAAGATCGCCTGCATATCGAAATCACCGAATCCCTGTTTATCGCAGATCCCGACGCTGTGATCGAGCAGCTTACCGCGATCAGGAACAGGGGCATCAAAATTGCGCTGGATGACTTTGGCACGGGCTATTCATCCTTGAGCTATATTCATCGGTTCCCTCTGGACAAGATCAAGATCGATCGGGACTTCGTGAAGGATCTGCCCTATTCAGCGGACTCCATGGCCGTCATCAACGCAGTCACGGCACTGGCCCATGGTTTCGACATGACCATCATCGCCGAAGGCATGGAAACCCAACAGCAGGCTGAAGTCTTGCGCATTGCCGGCTGCCATCAGGGTCAGGGCTACCTGTTCGGAAAGCCCATGACCAACGATGATTTTTCTTCCTATCTTTCGTCGCGAAAATGGACCAAAGAGGATGAGGCAATGAGCCACATATGTTGAGCAAAAAGCCTGATCGAAACATGAGCTTTCGGTAGGGGAAAATACTGCAGATTCATCTTTTCTACCCGCGCCCAAGACAACCTGATAATTTTTACAAGGTAAAATATGGGTAAAGATACCATAGCTTGTGGATTCTTAGTAGTATCGCGGTATCCAACCACCTCCATAATGTGGTCTGCTTATTGAGTCGCGGCACCGCCAAGACACCTTGCGGGTTTAGAACCAGCTTCACAGCCTCAACTATAAAAACAAATATGGTGACAATGAATGTCCACACGCATTTTTAGTGAGGATATAGACGAGACTTCCTTGGAGAAAATGGCGAGCGTCGCTTCGCAAGCCTCCAATTTCCTCAAGGCAATCGGACATGACGGCCGACTGATGATCCTTTGCCATCTAGCAACAGGCGAGAAATCGGTTACTGAATTGGAAGATTTACTATCAGCCCGGCAGGCTGCTGTTTCCCAGCAGCTCTCGCGGCTGCGCCTCGAAGGATTAATTGAATCACGAAGAGAAGGTAAATCGATTTACTATCACCTCGCCGACAACCGGGCAAAACGGGTCTTGGACCTCGTTTACGACTTATTTTGCGGCAGTGCCGACTGACCGCAACAATGCAAATCAAGAGAATATACAAAAGGCCGCTAACGCGGCCTTTTCTTGATTATGACGCTATCTCTTGGCCGGCGCTTACTCGCCGATCTTGATCATGCGCCCTTTTCTATAGGATTCCCAAGCGGCTTCAGCCAGCTCAATGGCTTTCAGACCATCGATATGATCTGGATGCTTTTCATCCTGACCGGAAATCACACGGCAGAAAGTCTGCAATTCAGCCCTATAGGAAACCGCATAACGCTCCTGAAAATAGTCCAGCAGCGGATCACTGCGATAGCCGGTGGAATTGGCCAGAGTAACCGACGTACCACGCAGGTTGTTCGCACGGACCATACCCTTGGAGCCATGAACTTCGACGCGCTGGTCATAGCCATAGCTGGAGCGACGGCTGTTGGTAATCACGGCAACGCGGCCCTTGGCTGATTTCAGTGTTGCGGTCGCAGTATCCAGATCACCGATCTTGCCGATTGCCGGATCGGTCAGTACAGACCCGGTGGCATAAACTTCAACGATTTCATCATCAAGGACATAGCGTGCCATATCGAAGTCATGGATCATCATATCAACGAAAATGCCGCCGGATGATTTGAGATAGTCCATGGATGGAGCGGACGGGTCACGCGAGGTGATCTGAACGAGTTCGACCTCCCCCACTTCACCATTTTCGATGTTGCGTTTGACCGCATTGAAGTTCGTATCGAAACGGTGGTTGAAGCCAACCATCATCTTCACTCCGGCCTTCTCAACAGCAGCCACGCATTCACGAACCTTATCCATGTTGAGATCGATCGGCTTTTCGCAGAAAATATGCTTGCCGCCGTTGGCTGCTTCAAGAATCTGCTCAGCGTGCTGCATTGCAGGCGAAGCAATGATCACAGCATCGATATCAGGGTCGTCCACGATCTCCAGAAGCGACGCACGCGCTGCGCCGGTCATGGCTTGAACATATGCGGCAGCCTCATCGACCGGATCATGGATCGCGACAATCTCAACATTATCGAGCGCATTGACTGATCTGGCGTGGATTTGGCCAATGCGGCCGGCTCCCAAAAGACCGATACGGATCATATAAATTTCTCCAAGTTATGTTTCTGCACGGGCATTAGCGAAGCAAGAACGCGCTGATATGACAGATAAGTCATAACGCGCCGGTTCCGGCGTATGTCCACCGATTAATTCAGACTAGCACACAGGCGTAAGTGAGTTAGACCTTGGTAGGCCTTCAAATGCCACATTCCAGGGCGGAAAGTCAAATAGATGGTCAATGCTAATGGTCACTTCCGGCAGTCTTCTAGCATATAGCCCGTTTCACGAATAGCGACGCCGGGATGATAGAAGCTATGCAACAAGCTCATACCTTCCCTGATCGGGTATGAACTGTTTAGGTAGCTATTCGAGAGATTGCCCCAAGGGCCTGGATCTACCAAAAAAGAAAGCACCCGGAATTTCCGGATGCTTTCTGTCTTGTCATAGTGCGTTGGCAGGGGCCTTGATACCCGAGCTTAGCTGAAGATCGCGTTCAGGGTCGCACTTGGGCGCATGACGGAGGCCTTCTTCTCAACGGCTGGATGATAGTAACCACCGATGTCCGCAGCTGCGCCTTGCGCTTCGGCCAGTTCCTTGAGAATGGCACCCTCTTTCTCGGCAAGAGCCTTTGCAATCGGAGCAAAATGGGTTGCCAGCTCGGCATCATCTTTCTGGGATGCCAGAGCATCAGCCCAATAGCGAGCAAACCAATAGTGGCTGTCGCGGTTATCAGGCTCACCCACCTTGCGCGATGGGGACTTGTTATTGTCCAGAATGCCTTGGGTCGCCGCTTCTGCAGCCGCCCCGAGCACAGCAGCCTTGCTGTTGCCCTTGCTATCGGCAAGGAAGTTGAGGCTTTCACCAAGAGCGCAGAATTCACCCATGGAATCCCAACGCAGATGGTTCTGGTCAATCAGCTGCTGCACATGCTTGGGAGCAGATCCGCCAGCACCAGTTTCAAACAGGCCGCCACCATTCATCAGCTTGACGATGGAAAGCATCTTAGCCGATGTGCCCAACTCGAGGATCGGGAACAAGTCGGTCAGATAATCACGCAGCACGTTGCCGGTGATGGCGATGCTGTCCTTGCCCGCGGTGATGGTTTCGAGTGACGCACGGGTGGCTTCTCGTGGCGCCATGATCTGGAACTTGTCCGCAACGCCAGCAGCGTCCAGAGCCGGTTTCACATATTTGATGAGCTCTGCATCATGGGCGCGATTGGCATCAAGCCAGAAGATGGCTTCAAAACCGGTCAGGCGCTGACGATCAAGCGCAAGCTGGATCCAGTTTTCAATCGGAGCCTTCTTGGCCGTGGAAGAACGCCAGATATCGCCAGCTTCCACATCGTGGCTATGCAGAATATCGCCATTGGCCAGAACGATGCGGATGGCCCCATCAGCTGGTGCTTCAAAAGTGGTCGGATGAGAACCATATTCCTCGGCCTTTTGCGCCATCAGACCCACATTCTGAACCGAACCAGAGGTTGCCGGATCAAGCGCCCCGTTGGCCTTGAAGAAGCTGATGGCCTCATCATAGATGGATGCATAGCAATTGTCAGGAATCAGGCAATTGACATCGCCCTTCTCACCATTGGCATCCCAGCCCTTGCCGCCAGCGCGGATGAGAGCCGGCATGGAAGCGTCAATGATAACGTCGGAAGGCACATGCAGGTTGGTGATGCCCTTGTCACTATCCACCATATAGATAGCCGGACGTTCAGCTGTCAGAGCGTCGATTTCAGCCTGTATCTCTGCACCATTGGGCAGGCTTGCAATGCGGGCCAGCACATCGCCCATACCGGAATTGGGCGAAATCCCCGCACTGGCGAGAGCCTCGCCATATTTCTCGAAGATCGGCCCCAACCATGCCTTGACCGCATGGCCGAAGATGATCGGATCGGAAACCTTCATCATGGTCGCTTTCATATGCAGCGAGAACATGATGCCATCATTCTTGGTGTTTTCGATTTCCTTGGCAAGAAATGCATCGAGTGCCTTGGCGGAAAGGAATGTCGCATCGACAACTTCCCCATCGGTCAAAGTCCAACCGTCCTTGAGAACCGTGACACTGCCATCCTTTGCGACAAACTCGATCTTTGCAGGGCCGGCCTGATCGGCAGAAAGAGTGGTGGCCGCCTCGTTGGCATAGAAGTCGTCCCCCGGCATGGAGGAGACATGCGTCTTGCTATCGGATGCCCATTTGCCCATGGAATGCGGATTCTTCTGCGCGTAATTCTTGACCGCCTTGGCTGCACGACGATCCGAGTTGCCTTCGCGCAAAACAGGGTTCACTGCAGACCCCTTGATCGCGTCATAGCGGGCACGCACGGCCTTTTCCTCGTCAGTCTTCGGCTCTGCAGGATAATCAGGCAGATCATAGCCCTGTGCCTGCAATTCTTCGATCGCGGCAACGAGCTGCGGTACGGAAGCAGAGATATTCGGAAGCTTGATAACGTTGGCGCCGGGGGTTTTAACCAGTTCACCAAGTTCGGCCAGATCATCGCTCTGGCGCTGCGCATCTGTCAATTTTTCCGGGAAGGTTGCAATGATACGCCCCGCAAGAGAGATGTCCTTTGTACCGACCTTGATGCCTGCAGCATCAGCGAAGGACCGTATGATCGGCAAGAAGGATGCGCTCGCCAGTTCCGGCGCCTCGTCCACAATAGTATAGATGATATCTGGGTTAGACTGATCGGCCATATGATTTACCTTTCCGGTTCCCGAATTCCTGATCATCAGGCAGCTCCCCTGCCACGTCAGGAAAAATGAGCTCCGCAACCTCTCCGCCAAGGAAAAGCCCGAAGTGAGCAAAAGCACTATGCGTCAACCGCTGATGGACATTCAAGTTGGAAACAAGATGCCATTTGCCATTAACAACCGTTTATTGAGCACGCTCTTTTTTCGATCAAGTGTCTAGTCACTCTAAAGCCGCATTCCAATTCAACATCCGTCGCATGCACCCCTCAAACATGGCAAGATTTGTCAGTTGCAGGAAATTGCCGGAAGCAAACGGTGCAAGACCTTTTCATAAGAATTGAGTTTCCGAATCCCACTCTGTCGAGTGCAATACAGTCAAAGCACAACAATAAGACGAAAGATTTCGTACAAAGAAAAACAAAATAAAATTTGAATTCATGTATTCAGAACTCAGAAAGCACAGCAACAAATACTTAAGAAAAGTTTGTTAGTTTTTTACATAAGCAAAAACACAAATAACCAGAATTGACGCCCGGTAGCACCGAAAAAGAGATCCGCGCCATGTTTTCAAGAATGATGATAACAACCAAAATGCTCGTAGCCAGCATATTGACCCTTGTTGTGGTCCTCGCTGCTGGCATCACATTCATCGGTTGGCAAAGCTCCTCTATCACCAAGGAAACGACCTTCAGAGAAGCCAAGGCCGTAACGGAAACCCAGGTAGCAGAGGTCAGAAACACCCTGCAATATGGCCTGACCTCAGCGAACAGCATTGCCAATGCACTGACAAGCCTCAAGCAGGACGACATGACCGACCGGAAAGCCTGGTCCGGTATGTTGCTGCATATGCTGGAAAAGACCCCCGAGCTTTCCGGTACATGGGGAGTAGTCATCAACAACAAACTCGACGGCGAAGACGCCAAGGCCGTCAATTCCGAATATCACGACGACACAGGAATGTGGCGTCCATACTTCTTCCGCAACCCGGATGGCACCATCGGTTCTCGCACCCTCGTAAGCATGGACAAACAATCTCATGAAGAACTGAGCTGGTTCTATGGCGCCTATGATAGCGGCAAGCCTTATGCAACAGAACCTTATAGCTGGGACATGGGCGGCAAGACCGTTACGGGTGTTTCTCTTTCCGTGCCGATCAGGGATGTCAACGACAATATCATCGGTGTAGCAGGAACAGATATCATCCTGACCCAGCTTTCTGACTATCTGTCTTCTATCAAGCCCTTGGACAGCGGCACCGTGCAGCTGATTTCCCAGAAAGGCAAATGGATCGCCCATTCTGACAGCACTCTTCTGGGCAAGAATTGGAGCGAGGGGCGCAGCGAAGAGGATCTGTCTCATCAGACCGAACTATTCAATTCCATCAAGGCCGGCAAACAGCTGACCTTCGAGGGATATTCCAATACTCTGGGCACCGAGGTGATCCGGTTTGTCGATCCGGTTCCCATTGGCGACACGGGCAATTCCCTTGCCCTGATCGTCTCCATTCCGGTTGAGAGTGTCTATGCCGCAAGTCGGCAGATCACCATGTCTGTCGTGCTCACGGGCATTATCCTGATCCTGGCTGTCTCGCTGGCCCTGTTCCTTGTGGGTCAATCCGTGATCCGCAAACCGCTGACAGCAACCACCGAAACCATCAAAGCCCTGATCAACCGTCAATATGACGTCACCATCGGCTATCTCAACCGTAAGGACGAGATTGGCCAGATCAACAACGCCCTTGAAATTTTCCGCGAGAGCTCCCTGCGTGCAGAGCAGCTCACCAAGGAGCAGGAAAAGGAAAAGGAAGACCAATTGCGCCGAGCCGCCAAGGTCAACGAACTTGCCCAGGCGTTCGATGCCCAGATCTCCGGCCTGCTGGATACGGTTTCCAGCTCGGTTGAACGTCTGGACATGACCTCGCAACAGCTGACACAAGGTGCTGATAGCACCTCCATGCGATCCAATGCTGTCGCCGCTGCGTCTGAAGAAGCCTCCGCCAATGTGGAAGCCGTCGCATCGGCCGCTGAAGAGCTGTTTGCTTCGGTCAACGAGATCAACCGTCAGGTAGACCAGTCCAACCAGATTGCGTCCGAAGCGGTGGCGCAGGCCAACCGCACCAACAGCAAGATCGAAGGTCTCTCCAACGCGGCAACCCGCATCGGTGAGGTGGTCAAACTGATCACGGATGTAGCCGAACAGACCAACCTGCTCGCACTCAACGCCACCATCGAAGCTGCACGCGCTGGCGAAGCGGGCAAGGGCTTTGCGGTTGTTGCCGCCGAGGTCAAGGGGCTTGCGGAACAGACCTCCAAGGCGACGGACGAAATCGCCCAGCAAATCCTGGCGGTTCAGAATGAAACCGATGGGGCCGTCACCGCTATTGGCGAAATTTCTGCCACCATCGAACATATGAACCAGATTGCTGCAGCCATCACCGAAGCGGTGCAGCAGCAAGGACAGGCCACGCAGGAAATCGCACGCAACATTCAGGAAGCCTCCGCAGGCACGCGGGAAGTCTCCTCCAATATTGCAGGGGTTTCCACTTCGGCCAGCGAGACCGGTGAAGCGGCCCGTCACGTCAGCGAATCTGCAACCGAGCTGACCAATGAGTCGGGCAATCTGCGCAAAAGCGTCAGCGGATTCTTCGAGGATATCCGCAATGTTGTCGGGTCCTGATCCCCACCTTGGTCCAATGCAAAATCAAAGTGAAAGGTCGCCAACGGCGACCTTTTTTCATGTCCGCCCTTGCGCCCCGCTCCCCAAGCCACAAACTGCGTCATCAATAGGCATGACTTGCGATGCGCAAGGTGATCCCTTAGGGTCAACGCGTTTTTAAAGACGCACTTGGCCCATCTGATACAGGGACAATACAGTTTGACCGCGCGAAAGATATAATGACATGAACCTTAAAGACAAAAGCCTTCTGGAATCCCGTGCCTATATTAATGGCGAATGGAAACAGCTTGACGCTACCTTCGATGTGATCAACCCTGCAACGGGTGAGGTCATCGCCAAGGTTTCCGATTGCAGCATCGACGACGTCAAGACAGCCATCGACGCAGCCTATGAAGCCCAGAAAGAGTGGGCCAAGCGCACCGGCAAGGAACGCGGCGCCATTCTGCGCAAATGGTTCGATCTGATGGAGAAAAATGCCGAAGATCTTGGCCAAATTCTTTGTGCCGAAATGGGCAAGCCCTTGCCAGAGGCCATTGGCGAAATCCATTATGGTGCATCCTTCATTGAATGGTTCTCCGAAGAAGCCAAACGTGTTTACGGCGACATCATTCCCGGCCATCAGCGCGACAAACGCATCATGGTGCTCAAGCAGCCCGTTGGCGTTGTCGGCTCCATAACCCCTTGGAACTTCCCCAATGCCATGATTGCCCGCAAGGTAGCGCCGGCCCTTGCTGTGGGCTGTAGCTTTGTGGCCCGTCCGGCCGAGCTTACGCCCTTGTCTGCGATGGCCATGGCCGTTTTGGCCGAACGGGCTGGCGTCCCCAAAGGGGTGTTCAATGTGGTGCCGAACAGTCATTCGGCTGAAACGGGGCAAGAGCTTTGCGCCAACCCGAAAATTTCCAAGATCACCTTCACCGGCTCCACCCGTGTGGGCAAGATCCTCATGCGCCAATGCGCGGACAGCATCAAGAAAATGAGTATGGAACTGGGGGGCAACGCTCCCTTCATCGTCTTTGACGATGCCGATCTTGATGCCGCCGTGGAAGGCGCCATGATCGCCAAATATCGCAACAATGGCCAGACCTGCGTCTGCGCCAATCGCCTATATGTGCAGGATGGCATCTATGATGCCTTCGCCGAAAAGCTTACAGCTGCCGTTAAAAAACTCAAGCCCGGCAATGGCATGGATGAGGGCGTCACCGTCGGACCGCTCATCAATATGGATGCAGTCGAGAAGGTCGAAACCCATTTGAAGGATGCGTCCGAGAAAGGCGCCAAGCTGCTTACCGGCGGCTCACGCCTTGATGGCACATTCTTCGAGCCAACCGTCATTGCCGACGTTCCCGCTGATGCCCTTGTTTCCAACGAGGAAACCTTCGGGCCGGTCGCCCCGCTCATCCGCTTCAAGACCGAAGAGGAAGTCATAGCGCTCGCCAATGACACCGAGTTCGGGCTGGCAGGTTATTTCTTCGCCAACGACCTCTCGCGCGTCTGGCGCGTGGCTGAGGCGATGGAAACCGGCATGGTGGGGGTCAACACCGGCCTTGTCTCCACCGAAGTGGCGCCCTTTGGCGGCATCAAGCAGTCCGGCCTTGGCCGCGAAGGCTCCAAATATGGCATCGAGGATTATCTTGAAGTCAAATATGTCTGCCTTGGCGGTATTTGACGCGCCGCGCCAAAGCGCCATATTTCCCGTATTGACCAAGCCCGCCTCCCAGCAGAGGCGGGTTTTTCGCCTAAGGCATCAGGAAACAGCAAATGCCTGTTGTACTTGATGAGACAACGTGGCACTGAGACACAAATCAACATCCACGCCCTTTGGGCAACCAGAGATAGGATCCGCCATGAGCGAACTACCACCCTGCCCGCAATGCGGCAGCACCTACACCTATGAAGACGGCGCCCTGCTGATCTGCCCTGAATGCGCCCACGAATGGTCGGCCAATCAGGCAGCCGAAGACGATGGCGAAGAAATCATTCGCGATGCAAACGGCACTCCGCTTGCCGATGGCGACACCGTCACCGTCATCAAGGATCTCAAGATCAAGGGCACCAATGATGTCGTCAAGGTTGGCACCAAGGTGAAGAATATCCGTGTGGTCGGCGGCGACCACGATATCGACTGCCGCATCCCGGGCATTGGTCCGATGGGGCTCAAATCGGAATTCATCAAGAAGGTGAATGAATAAAACAAGGCCTCCGAAAGGAGGCCTTTTTCATATCCCGTCATGGTGCCTTAACACACATCAACTGAGCATATCAAAGAGTCAGAGCATCATGGAATGGTTGAGACCACCATTGACATAAATCACTTCGCCGGTCATGCCGCCCGAAGCATCGCTGAGCAGAAATTCCACGCTGCCCGCAATCTCTTCTGTGGTCACCGGACGCCGCAGGAAAGACCGGCGGCTCAGAATGGAGTGCACCTTGCTGAAATCGGGCAACACGCGCGAAGCAGGTGTGCGCAGGGACCCCGCCGATACGATATTGGCGCGAATGCCGCGATCTCCAAGCTCGGAAGCAAGAATACGGTTGGTCTGCTCCAGAGCCGCCTTGGCAACTCCGATCGCATCATAGCCCGGGATCACCTTCTCTCCACCAAGGAAAGACAGCCCCACGATCGACTTGATATTGGGATTGCGCTTGAGTGCTTCGTCGATGACAGCGATATAGGAATAACAGCTGTCGCTCATCGTTTGCAAAAACTCGTCGCGGCTGGTGCCAAGCAGGCCCTTTGTCGTCGTCACACTCGATTTGGCAATGCAATAGACAAGGCCGGTTACATCATTGAGATCATCCAGATCCTCAAAAGATTCCTGATAATCAAGCTCCCGCACCTCGTGGCGCTGGGAGATATGCATGAACTTGTCTTTGCGGCGGGTCGTCACCACCGTGCTCCAGCCATGATCAGCCAGATGCTCGGCAATACCGAAACCGATGGAGCGTCGTGAGCTGACGCCCACGATCATCGCCTTACCGACAGGAGCCACAGCCTTTTCCTCACGCATTTCCTGTCGCGGCGCCTCATTATCCGGCACCGGAGCCAAAAAGCTTCGTTTGTCGAGAAATGCACTATATTTCAGGACTTGTCCTTGCCAACCCATCGTCAATCGACCCACTTCTTCATCCTGAACGGATGGTCCCAAGACATCGGAGATTTCATCCCTTCATCAAACCGTCACGGCTGAATTCGGCAAAATTCCAAATAATTCAAAACTCAACCAGCGTCCCGGGCTTTCAAGACCCGAAAGGCCGCCTTAGATACCACGCGTTCCAAACTTCAATATGACAAAATGACGGCACGGTGTGGATTTGTGACAGGCTGTCCGAGATCCACATCCACCGATAACTCCCTGCAAGATCTACTTCCATCTTGCCGACGCAGAGCAATCAATATGTTCACTGAACATCTGCGTTAAATATATTGGACAAATCATGAAATGCCAACAGACGCGCGGAGGCAGCATTTAACATCTTCGTGCTCAAAAGAGCCATTGGTCGCAACGCCACCCGACACACAGAAGAAGATTTTAAACCATTGAAAAATATATATTTTTAAGAAATTATCACGCGCCATAAAGCGTAATTTGGCCGCATCAAGTGACCGAACATTTCCATTTCCAACACAATTTGAAACAATATGTGATTACCCTGAGAGGGCATTTTCAACCCTCAAAAGGCGCAAACAGGAGAAGGACCAGAATCAACGGCCATCATTGGATTGGCCTCTCCTACGCCCTCCGCCCGTCCAGTAGCGACACCTGCGAGAGTAAAGGCACTGAACCGGAAAACCCGATACAAACACAAAGACCCACAATCCGGTGCGCTCGATCCTGAGAGCCGCAACAGGCTTCAGAAGTCCCTTAAAAGCTGGTGCTCATCCGGTAACCGGGATGATAGACCAGCCGCACATGGGTGATCGGTTTGTCGGCAAACCATGTATTGCGCTCGGTCGCAAACAATGCGCCCCCAATAGGCAGATCAAAGGCTCTAGCCAGCTTGGTGTCAGCCGAAACGGCAAAGAAGCTCGCATCCCCCCCCGAATAGGGCGCATTCTGAACAAGCCATTCGTTCGCCGTCACCTTTTCAAGATCCGCGACCGCGAAATCAGGCACCGCATCAAGGCTGGTGTAGCGTTCTTCATAGATAAAGGGCTGATTGTCGGAAAAATGCACGGTTTCAGTATAGAGAAGCGGCGTGTCATCTCCCACCCGGAAGGCTCCGGCCAGAAAAGCTGGCAAGGAGCGATTCTCCCGGATCAACAGATTCTGGCGATAGAACGCCCCTTTGGCCTCAACTTCCTCTCGAATGATCGGAATGGTCAGGATCGCCTTATGCGGCGGATTGACAGCAACCCGTGTGCCCGCTTTGCGCTTGCGTGTCACGATGCCTGCCGTCGCCAATTCTCGAAGGGCACGGTTCACAGTCGTTCTGGCGCAGTGGAACTCTTCGGCCAGTTCGGTCTCATTGGGAATGATCTCGCCGGGTTGCCAAGTGCGCTCATTGATCCGCCGAAGCACTTCTTCTTTGATCTGGGTCCAACTGGTACCCTCTTTTATCTTTTCGCTCAAAATTCCTGCCTCAGCCGTCTCATTACCTGAATATAGCGTGCGCGAATCTCTTCTCCCTTGGTGTGTTTCCCATCTATAACCAAATGCCGCCCTGCGGACCAGACGTCTGTGATCAAACGGTCATCACCGGCAAAAATCCAGCTATCCAGAATTTCATCTCCCGCGCAGCCATCCAGCATCGCAGATGTTGCATCGAGTGCCAGCAGGTCTGCATATTGCCCTTCGGCAAGCGCTCCGGCAGCCCGACCGGCGGCCTGAGCGCCACCAGTCACAGCCGCATCAAACAACACCCGACCGGTCGACTGCTCTGCGGTGGCTACGCTGGCCCGGCAGCGATCGCGCAAACGTTGGGAATATTCCAATGTCCTTAGTTCTTCAGACAGGGAAATGCGAATATTGGAATCGGACCCGAGCCCCAGTTTGCCGCCCTTCGAAAGATAGCGCACACCATTAAAGATGCCGTCCCCAAGACTGGATTCCGTGATCGGGCAAAGCCCGGCCACAGCACCTGTCGCCGCAAGCGCATCGGTCTCGCCATCGGTCATTTGCGTGCAATGAATAAGGCACCAGTTCGGCGCAACATCATGAGCATCAAGAAGCCAATCAACGGGCCGTTTGCCCCAAGCCGCCTTCACTTCGTCCACTTCCTTGACCTGTTCGGCCAGATGCATATGAAGCGGACGCTCTCCGGCCAACGCCACACAGGAGGCCAGCGCATCGGGCGAAACCGCCCGCAAGGAATGAGGCGCAACACCAATCAGACTATCGCCTCCAAGGCGCGCCACAGCCTTTGATGCACCTTCATGCAGACGCACAAAGCGATCAAAGTCATTGCCGAACCGGATTTGCCCGGCCCCCAAAGGCCGCTGGTCGCAGCCGCCATATTGATAAAGAACCGGCAACAGCGTCAGCCCGATGCCGGATATCTCGGCTGCGGCGACCACACGCTCGGACAATTCGGCCAAATTGTCATAGGGCGTGCCATCTGCTTGATGGTGCACATAATGGAATTCAGCATTGCAGGCATAACCTGCTTCCAGCATTTCCATTTGCACAAAGGCCGTGATTGCCTCAATATCATCGGGCGTCAGGATATCAAGGAAGCGATACATGATCTGGCGCCAGGTCCAGAAGGTATCGAGTGGTTCAGGTCCGCGCTTCTCGCTCATGCCCGCCATGGCACGCTGAAAGGCATGACTATGCAGATTGACCGGCGCAGGCAGCAGAATATCCACCTTGCTCTGAGCCTCTTTGGCCCGCGCAGCATCAACATTGCTCTCGATCTTTGCGATCTTGCCATCTGCACCAATGGACACCAGAGCATCTTTCTGCCAGCCTTCTGACGCCAACGCCTTTTCTGCATAAATTTTCATCACTTAATATTCTCCAGCACGATCACGATCCATTTTGCCAATAATAGCGGCAATAGTTCAAGAGTTTCGTTGACAGCCCCATTATTATGTGCATGTATATTCACATAAAACGCAATATAATCAAGCACGGATTGCAATCAGTGACGCGACTTTTGATAAAAAATGCCACCCTGGCAACAATGGTAACAGGCGCGGAGCCCTATGGCCTCATTCCCGATGGGATACTTGCCATAGAGGATGAAACAATCGCCTTTTGCGGTCCGCGTGCCGAGCTTCCCGCAGACATGAAGGACTGGCCAAGCCGCGATGTGGAAGGTGCCTTGGTCACACCGGCTCTCATCGATTGTCACACCCATATTGTCTTTGGCGGCAATCGCGCGCGCGAATTTGAGATGCGCCTTGAAGGGGCCAGCTACGAAGAGATCGCCCGCGCAGGCGGCGGCATCGTTTCCACGGTAAAAGCAACCCGAGCAGCCAGCGAAGACGACCTCCTTGCCAGCACTCTGCCCCGCGTCGACACATTGATCGCGGAAGGTGTCACCACCCTTGAAATCAAATCGGGCTATGGCCTTGACATCGAGAGCGAGCTGAAGATGCTGCGCGTTGCCAAGCGGATTGCCAAAGAGCGTCCGGTAACCGTGCGCACCAGCTATCTTGGCGCTCATGCCGTGCCAGCCGATTATAAAGGCAAACCGGATCTCTATCTTGACGAGGTGTGCCTACCGGCTCTCAAGCAAGCCCATGAGCAAGGCCTTGTGGATGCGGTCGATGGTTTTTGCGAAGGCATCGCTTTCTCTACCGAGCAGATCGCGCGCGTATTCGAAGCGGCCAAAGCCCTCGGACTGCCGGTCAAGCTTCATGCCGAACAGCTCTCCAATCTGGGCGGGGCAGCTCTTGCAGCCCAATTCGAGGCCCTTTCTTCAGACCATCTGGAGCATCTGGATGAGCCGGGCGTCAAGGCCATGGCCGGGGCCGATACGGTTGCCGTGCTGCTGCCCGGCGCCTTCTACACCCTGCGCGAAACGCAGCACCCACCGGTGGACCTTTTGCGCAAGCATGGCGTTGCCATGGCCATCTCGACAGATTGCAATCCGGGCACATCGCCACTCACATCCCTTCTTTTGACCATCAACATGGCCTGCACCCTTTTCCGGCTAACGCCAGAGGAAGCGCTGAGCGGCGTTACCCGCAACGCAGCCAAGGCTCTCGGCCTTGCCGATCGCGGCATGTTGCAAAAAGGCTATCGCGCCGATCTCGCCATCTGGAATGCCACTCATCCGGCCGAGCTGGCCTATCGCATCGGCTTCAACCCGCTAAAAGACCGCATCTGGGGAGGTGCATACTAAAATGGCTACCCTTTCTCTTGTTCCCGGCGCTGTAACGCTCAAAGATCTTGAATCCATCTATCGGCAAGGTCACTCTGTCACCATCGATCGCAGCGCCAAGCCAGCCATTGAAGAAGCCGCCAACCGTGTGCGCCTTGCGGCTCTTGGCGAAGAAGCCGTCTATGGCGTCAATACCGGTTTTGGCAAACTGGCCAGCGTCAAGATTGCACCGGAAGACACGGCCACCCTGCAGCGGAACCTCATTCTTTCCCATTGCTGTGGCGTAGGCGAAGAGATGGAACCGGCCACTGTGCGCTTGGTGATGACACTGAAGCTGCTGTCTCTGGCTCGCGGCGCATCCGGCGTCCGCTGGGAGATTCTCGAGCTGATCGAAAATTGCCTTGCAAAGGGCGTTACTCCCATCATCCCGAGCCAAGGATCTGTTGGCGCTTCGGGCGACCTTGCGCCCCTTGCGCATATGACTGCCGTGCTCATCGGCGAAGGCGAAGCCACCTATGAGGGCACCCGCCTTTGCGGCGCTGAGGCCCTTGCCAAAGCAGGCCTTGCACCGGTCACTCTAGGCCCGAAAGAGGGCTTGGGTCTTATCAACGGCACGCAGGTCTCCACCGCCTTTGCGCTTGTCGGCCTCTTTGGTGCCCTACGCATGGCAGAAGCGTGCCTCGTTACAGCCTCCTTATCAACGGACGCAATCATGGGCTCCACGGCGCCCCTGTTGCCGGAAATCCACGCCCTGCGCGGCCATCGCGGCCAGATCGAAGTGGCCGAAGCCATGCGCGAACTGATGGAAGGCTCCGAAATCCGCGAAAGCCATCGCGATGGTGATACCCGCGTGCAGGATCCCTATTGCATCCGCTGCCAGCCACAAGTGGTGGGCGCCTGTGTTGATCTTCTGCGCATGGCCGCTCATACCCTGCGCATCGAAGCCAACGCCGCCACTGACAATCCGCTGGTCCTGATCGAAGCCGACCGCATCGTTTCGGGTGGCAATTTCCACGCCGAACCGGTTGCCTTTGCGGCCGACCAGATCGCCCTTGCCATTTCAGAGATCGGGGCCATCGCCCAACGGCGCATTGCTCTCATGGTCGATCCGGCCCTCTCCTTTGATCTGCCGCCATTCCTTGCCAAAGATCCGGGCCTCAACTCCGGTCTGATGATTGCTGAAGTGACCACCGCCGCACTGATGAGCGAGAACAAGCATCTGGCCAATCCCTGCTCCACAGACAGCACCCCCACCAGCGCCAATCAGGAAGACCATGTTTCCATGGCAGCCCACGGGGCCCGCCGCCTCAAGCGCATGACGGACAATCTCAGCAATATTCTCGGTGTCGAGCTGCTCTGCGCGGCCATGGGTGTCGAACATCGCGCACCGCTCAAGACCAGCCTCAGCCTGCAAACCGCCATTGCACGCCTCAGGAAAGACATCCCGAGCCTTGAGACCGACCGTTTCATGGCCCCGGACCTGAAGGCCGCCTGCGCCCTGATCGCAGACCGCACGCTGCTTGACGCTATATCTGAAGACTATCTGATTTCATTGGAGGCGCTTGATGCAGCCCTTTGACCTGACCGAAGGCACAAGCCCGATTATCCTTGCCTTCCCCCATGTCGGCACCCATCTGCCCGAATTCGTTACTGAAGAACTCAATGAAACAGGCAAAGTCCTTGCGGATACCGATTGGCATGTCGATCGGCTCTATGCTGGCCTTCTGGAAGGCGCGACCACAATACGCGCCAATTTCCATCGTTATGTGATCGACGCCAACCGCGCACCGAGCGATGAATCGCTCTATCCGGGCCAGAACACAACGGGCCTCTGCCCAACCACAGATTTTGACGGCGAGCCGATCTATAAGAATGGCATGGAGCCAAATGCCGAAGAGATCGAGGCCCGTCGCCTTGTCTGGCACAAGCCTTATCATGACGCCCTTGCCGCTCAGATCGACCGGGTCAAAGCCATCCACGGCTTTGCAATCCTGTATGATTGCCATTCGATCCGCTCGCATATTCCCTTCCTGTTTGAAGGCAGGCTTCCGGATTTCAACATCGGCACCAATGAGGGCAAAACCTGCTCCAAATGCGTCGAGAAGACCGTCGTCACCCATGCCATGGGCGCTGAAGGCTACACCGCCGTGCTCAATGGTCGCTTCAAGGGTGGCTGGACAACGCGCCATTATGGCGATCCGGACAACAGGGTCCATGCGATCCAGATGGAATTGGCACAGGACACTCATCTGGTCCGTGAAGAACCCCCGTTTGACTATGATGACAAGAAAGCCGAAGCGCTGCGCGTGCATCTGAAGGCGATATTGCAAGACCTCGCCGCGCTCGCACCCCACCTTTCCGGCAAAGAACAATAAGATTTGAGGAGACAGCAATGGTTGACCACCGCCACAATGAACGTGATGTTTTCCCGCCAACCGGCCCGGAACTGAATGCCAAATCCTGGCTGACCGAAGCGCCTCTGCGCATGCTCATGAACAATCTGCATCCCGATGTGGCAGAACGCCCGCACGAACTGGTTGTCTATGGAGGCATTGGCCGCGCGGCACGCACCTGGCAGGATTTCGACAAGATCACGGAAACCCTCAAGACACTCGAAGACAACGAAACCCTGCTCGTCCAGTCCGGCAAGCCGGTCGGTGTGTTCCGCACTCATAAGGATGCGCCGCGCGTTCTCATCGCCAACTCCAACATCGTGCCGCACTGGGCCAACTGGGACCATTTCAACGAGCTCGATAAAAAGGGCCTGATGATGTATGGCCAGATGACCGCTGGCTCTTGGATCTATATCGGCGCGCAGGGCATCGTACAGGGTACCTATGAAACCTTTGCCGAGGCAGGCCGCCAGCATTATGACGGCGACCTCAAGGGCAAATGGATCCTGACCGGCGGCCTTGGCGGAATGGGCGGCGCGCAGCCTCTGGCTGCTGTCATGGCAGGAGCATGCTGCCTTGCCGTTGAATGCGATGAAAGCCGCATCGATTTCCGCATGCGCACCCGCTATGTGGACGAAAAAGCCCACACCCTTGATGAAGCCCTTGAGATGATCGAGAAATGGACCGCCGCTGGCGAAGCCAAATCCGTCGGTCTCGTAGGCAATGCTGCCGACATCTTCCCAGAGCTGGTCGCCCGTGGCGTCAAGCCGGACATCGTGACCGACCAGACATCGGCCCATGACCCTGTTCATGGCTATCTGCCAAAGGGCTGGAGCGTTGCCGAATGGCGCGCCAAACAGGAAACAGAGCCCAAAGTGGTGGAAAAAGCCGCCCGCGCTTCCATGCGGGATCATGTCGAGGCCATGGTTGCCTTCTCTGAGATGGGCATCCCGACGCTTGATTATGGCAACAATATCCGCCAGATGGCACTGGAAGAAGGCCTTAAGAATGCCTTCGCCTTCCCCGGCTTTGTGCCCGCCTATATCCGTCCACTCTTCTGCCGCGGCGTCGGGCCCTTCCGCTGGGCGGCCCTTTCAGGCGATCCGGAAGATATCTACAAGACGGATGCCAAGGTGAAGGAACTGATCCCCGACGATCCACATCTGCACAATTGGCTCGACATGGCCCGCGAGCGCATCGCCTTCCAGGGATTGCCCTCCCGTATTTGCTGGGTTGGCCTTGGCCAGCGCCATCGCCTTGGCCTCGCCTTTAACGAAATGGTACGCACCGGCGAGCTGAAAGCACCGATTGTCATTGGCCGCGACCATCTGGACAGTGGCTCGGTTGCCTCGCCAAACCGTGAAACGGAATCCATGAAAGATGGCTCGGATGCCGTCTCCGACTGGCCTCTGCTCAACGCTTTGCTCAACACGGCATCGGGCGCGACGTGGGTATCGCTGCATCATGGCGGCGGCGTCGGCATGGGCTTTTCTCAACATGCGGGCATGGTCATTTGTTGCGATGGCACAAAAGATGCAGACGAACGTTTGGAACGCGTGCTATGGAATGACCCTGCAACCGGCGTCATGCGTCATGCGGATGCAGGCTATGAAATCGCAGTGGAATGCGCTAAGGAACACAAATTGAACCTTCCGGGCATCCTTACAGACTAATATTATAATAACAAAAACAATACCATCCAACCTTCCAGAGATTCAGGAGAACAGCTACAATGAAAAAGACGATCCTCAGCCTTGTTGCTGCTGCAACCCTTGGCCTAAGCTTTGCCAGCGCAGCACAAGCCGATCTTTTGTCTGACATCAAGGCAAAAGGCAAAATCGTGGCCGCCACCGAAATGCATTTCGCTCCATTCGATATTCTTAAAGATGGCGAATATGCAGGCATCGACCGCGATCTGTTTGATGAAATTGCCAAAGAACTGGGCGTCAAAGCAGAATTCATCGACCTGCCATGGCAGTCTATCCTGCCGGGTTTGGAAGCCAAGAAATTCGACTTCGTTCTGGCTCCGGTTACCATGACAGCAGAGCGTCTCGCACGCTATAGCTTCACCCTGCCAATTGGCAACGCAACCGTTGCGCTGGCCAAAAAGGCCGGGGACGACTCCATCACCAAGCCCGAAGACATCGCAGGCAAGGCTGTTGGCTCCCAGAAAGGCTCTGCACAGCTGGCCCAGCTGAAGGCTTTCTCCGAAACCCTGCCGGAGCCTGTTGATGCCCGTGAATATGTCAATATTGACGAAGCTCTGGCCGACATGGCTGCAGGCCGCATCGCGGGTGTCGCCAACTCCCTGCCACTGATGGGCTATGCCTCCGTTCAGCGTCCGGGCCTGTTCGAGCTGGTTCTGCCTCCGTTCGGCGAACCAAAATATTTCGGTTGGGTTGCCCGCAAAGGCGAGGACAGCGCGTCCTTCATCGAAGCGGTCAACAAGGCTCTGCTCGCCATGCATGAAGACGGCCGTCTGAAAGCCATCAACGAAAAATGGCTCGGTGCCTCTCCGGACCTGCCGACCACCATGCCGGAAGTAAAATAACAACGGCTACGCCCGGTGAGCTCACTTGCCGGGCGCTTTACTTTTCACATAGCGGTCACCTTGCGTGAAATGGCACAGGAGCATTTCGCCTCGCCTTTCCCGTATGGCCACGATGTAAGACTTCTCTACGACTGATCAGCCAACCTCATGACACTTGACCGGGGCAGTGGCTCATCGAGCGGAGATTGCGAGAGATGAACTTTTCGTTCGACACAATCTGGCACAATCTACCCTATATGCTGGCAGCGGCCCGCTGGACCATCATCATATCGGTCTGTGGCATGGCCATCAGCCTGGTCTGGGGTACAGTTCTCTGTGCAACGCGGTTGTCAAAAAATCCCTTTTTGCGTGGCATCGCCACGCTCTATATCAGTTTCTTCCGTGGCGTTCCGCTGCTCGTCCAGCTGCTGCTCTTCTATTATGCCCTGCCCTTTATCGGGCTGGATCTGCTCGCGGTTCAAGCCGCTATTCTGGCAACAGGTCTGTGCTCGGCGGCCTATACCGCTGAAATCCTGCGCGGCGCCTTACAGAGCATTCCCAGCGGACAGACGGAAGCGGCCTATGCGCTGGGCATTCCATCCTTCTCGCTCTGGCGCCGCATTCTGGTGCCTCAAGCGGTGCGCATCGGCATGCCTTCTCTTGTCAACGAGCTGATCCTGCTGGTCAAGGTTTCCTCATTGGCCTCGGTTGTCGGCATTGGCGAACTGACGCG
Source organism: uncultured Cohaesibacter sp. (assembly GCF_963676485.1). NCBI lineage: Bacteria > Pseudomonadati > Pseudomonadota > Alphaproteobacteria > Hyphomicrobiales > Cohaesibacteraceae > Cohaesibacter > uncultured Cohaesibacter sp. The sequence goes on along the minus strand of NZ_OY781114.1, from coordinate 2,499,713 downwards.
CATCTCCCAGAATATCACTGGTGAGACCTACCGACCTTTGGAAATCTACATCACCGCGGCTTTCATATATTTCGTGATCAACTGGGTTCTGTCCATCAGTGGCCGCCTGATCGAAAAGAAACTGCAGATCGGATAGGAGCGCGTCATGGAAACAGAACTTTTTGTCCGTTACGGACCCTCCCTGCTCTACGGTTTTGGCATCACCATCCTGTGCTGGCTGGCTGGATCCATCGGCGGCGTGATCGTCGGCTTTATCCTTGCCTGCCTCAACCGCTGGGGCCCGCGCATCGTCAGTTGGGTGATCTATATCTATGTGGAGATCATCCGCGGCACGCCTTTCATGATCCAGCTGTTCATCCTCTATTATGGTGGCCCCTATATCGGGCTGGTGCTCACCCCGGTTCAGGCAGGCATTCTGAGTTTCGTGGTCTATGGCAGCCCCTATTTTGCGGAGATTTTCCGTTCCGGCTTCAATGCCATCCCCAAAGGACAGATAGAAGCAGCCCGCTGCGTTGGCCTGCCGGAAACCCGCATTCTTTGGCGGATCATCCTGCCGCAAATGCTGGTGCCGATCACAGCGCCGCTCACCAACTTCTTTATCATCCTGACCAAGGAAACCGCCATTCTCTCAGTCGTAACAGTGCCCGAGTTGCTGTTCCAGACCCAGACGATGGCAGCGGAAACTTTCACCTTCGTTGAGCCGTTCCTCGTGCTATCCCTTTTCTACTGGCTGATGGTGCTGGTAACCGGCTGGATTGGCACCAAGGTGGAACAGCGCGTAACCCGCCACCTGAAACGGGCCTGAGAAGATGAACGCACAAGCAAGTGAGACCAAGATGTCGAAAGAACAGATGACCACCACCGCTGACGACGCGATCATCACTGTCCGCAATCTCAGCAAATATTTTGACGACTTCGAAGCCCTGCGCGACATCACGCTGGATGTCAAGCGATCCGAAGTGCTCTGCCTGATCGGCCCCTCAGGCTCTGGCAAGAGCACCCTGCTGCGCTGCCTCAATTTCCTTGAGCAATATGATGGCGGTGAAGTGCATCTGGATGGCGAGTTGATCGGCTGGCAGAATATCAGCCACAATCCGCGCAAACCTCTCTCCGGCGAAGCCCTGCGCAAGCAGCGCCAGCATATCGGCATGGTGTTCCAGCATTTCCATCTCTGGCCCCATATGAGCGCTCTGGACAATGTTGCAGAAGCCCTGACAAGCGTGAAGAAATTGTCCAGAAAAGCCGCCAGGACAGCGGCCATGGCGGCTCTCACCAAGGTGCATCTGGAAGACAAGGCAGAAAATTATCCCGCCAATCTTTCAGGCGGACAGCAGCAGCGCGTTGCCATTGCACGCGCCATTGCTATGGAGCCGCAGGTGATGCTGTTTGACGAACCGACATCAGCCCTTGACCCGGAACTGGTGGGTGAAGTGCTGTCGGTGATGAAGGATCTGGCAGCCGAAGGCATGACCATGGTGGTGGTCACCCACGAGATGGGCTTTGCCGCTCATGTGGCCGACAGGGTCGCCTTCCTTGATAGTGGGCGCCTGGTCACCTGCATCCCGCCGCAAGAAATGTTCGGACGGGAGCCGGACGACGCCCGCGTACGTTCCTTCCTGCAGACCTACCGCGAGCGCAATGTAGTCTAGACTCATGCGTAGATGGCAATAAACAAGGGCCGCTTTCTCTTAAGGGAAGGCGGCCTTTTCCTGTAAAGAGAGCACCCGGACCGTCCCATCAGTGGAAAGACGGATTGCTTGAGCGAAAAGACACTGAAGGGGGCTGGAATTGGTGCATATGCCCTCTATGATGCACCTATAAAGCGAACAAGTCATTGCCCACATTTCCTTGCAAATCTTCACCAGCAAGGCCTCCGTTTCAAACCTTAAAGAGATAGCCATGGCCACCCCGACAGCTCCATCCAGTGCCCACAGCCCCATTGCCTCCAGCGCGGCACCCGTTGCCGATATCATTCTGCATAACGGCCCCATCTGGCGCGGTTTTGAAGAAGGCACAGCGGACGCTCTGGCTCTCTGGCAAGGGCGGGTTCTGGCGACCGGTACACTGGACGAGTTGGCACCTTACAAGGCGGACAGCACCCGCATGATCGACCTTGATGGCAGACTGGCCACGCCGGGCTTTACCGACGCCCATCTGCACCCCACCTATCTGGGTGTTGTCATGGATTGGGTCGATATCACGCCGCAGAAAGCCCCGACCCTTGAGGCGCTGCTCTCGGCCGTCAAAGCGCGGGTGGAGCAGAGCGCGCCCGGAGACTGGGTCTTTGCCAGCGGCTATGACCAGACCAAGCTCGATGTCAAAAGACACCCGACGCTGGAGGAGCTGGACGCCATTGCGCCAAACAATCCGGTGATGCTGATCCGCACCTGCACCCATGTGCAGATCGCCAACAGTCTGGCCATGCAGGCGGGTGGCATCGATGACAACACACCCGATCCCGATGGCGGACAGATCGGCAAGCAAAATGGCAAGCTGACCGGCTTTCTGGCAGAGAATGCCTCCGCGCCCGTTTTTGACGCCGTGCCGCCTCTTTCCCGTGCTGCGACCATCGATGCCATCCAGCGGGCTGGCACCTATTGCCTCTCGGTTGGCATCACATCCGTCATGGATGCGGCCATCGGCATGAAGGCAGGCTTTGAGGAAATCGCCGCCTATAACGAAGCAAAGCGGACAGGCCGCCTACCGGTGCGCACTTGGATGGCGCTCAGGGCCACGCCCGCCCATGACAATATCGTGCCCCAATGCGAGGCTATCGGCCTTGTCTCCGGTGTTGGCGACGACATGCTGATGGTTGGCTCGGTGAAGCTGTTTCTGGATGGCTCAATTGGCGGGGCAACGGCCTGGATGACCGAGGGTTATCTCGCCAACAAGGCAAATCATGGCCTACAGATGATCCCCACCCAGGAACTGGAAGCCATGGTGCTGGACTATCACAAAAAGGGCTACCAGATTTGCGCCCATGCCATTGGGGATGGCGCCATCGAACAGCTCATCACCGCCTATGAAAAGGCCCTCGCCGCCTATCCCGATCCGGACCGGCGCCACCGTGTGGAACATAGCGGTTTTCTCTCCCCCGATCACAATGAGCGCATGCAGAAAGCAGGCATCATTCCCTCACCACAACAGGTGTTCCTCTATGATTTCGGTGACGCCTACATCACCATGATCGGCAAGGAGCGGGTCTATAGCTCCTATCCGCAGAAAACATGGACCGACATGGGCCTCAAGCCGCCTGCAGGCAGCGACAGTCCTGTCTGTGACCCTGCGCCATGGGCCAATCTTTATGCCATGCTGACACGCAAAACGGGCGCAGGCACCCAGCTTGACCCGGCCGAATGCCTCTCCATCGAAGAAGCCCTTCAGTCCTACACCGAATATGGCGCCTATTCGCAAAAGCAGGAGCATGTGCGCGGCAAGCTGATGCCCGGTTATCTGGCTGATGTGGCCGTCTTCTCGCGCAATTTGCTGGAATCAACGCCGGAAGAAATCCTCAAGGATACGTTTTGCGACCTCACCATTCTGAATGGCAAGGTTGTCTTCGAGCGCGAAAGAGCCTGATCGAGGCCCTGCTTTCAGCCCTTTCCTTCGGCCCATCAATTATGTGAGGCTTCCCCCCAAGCTCCTGGCACACAATCAATAGACTGCAAGGCGCAGGAGATGATGGCCGGATATCCCGATAGCCCATCTTTTCTGCTCGAATGCGGCAGTTTGCCTCCCTATCAGCAGGGCATAGCCAACGCCACCGGCAAGCCAGTCTATTCTATTCTTGACGGGGTCAATGTCCTGATCATGGGACAAGGAGGCCCCACCCCGGCTATAGCTCTGCTTGCCGACTAGCTACAGGCTCATGATATCGGCAGGCACCTCTTCAAGCGCAGCAAGATACTGATCATAGGTGTTGCCAAGCGTATAGATATGCTTGCGCATCAGATCAGCCGCTTTCTCTTCGTCGCCTTCGTCCATCGCAGCCAGAATATCATCATGTTCCTGCATGGACTGCTCAAGCCGTCCGCTCACATCAAGCTGCTTGCGGCGAAAGGGCCGTAACCGCCGGTGCATGCGCAGCGTCTCTTCTTCCAGAACCGCATTGCCAGAGGCCTGATAGATCATGCCATGAAGCCGGTTGTTTGCTTCATAATAATCATCATTCTTGCCTTCCTGCAGCGCCCTTGCGCAATCGCTTGCCGCGCGCTTGAGATAAAGCTGCTGGGCTGAGGTCAGGCGACGGGTGGCGAGTTTCACACACCAGGATTCCAGCTCGGCCATGAATTCAAACATCTCCACAAGCCGGGTCATCGAAGGCCTTCGAACGAAGGCGCCACGATTGGGAATAAGCTCTACAAGACCGATGCCATCCAGAATCTGGAAGGCTTCTCTTAGCGGCGTTCGGGAAACATTGAACTGCTCGGAAAGCGCCGCTTCGTTGAGTTTTTCGCCATCTTTGTAGGCACCCGTGGCTATTTTCTGCTCAATTTCCGAGCAAATCAGCGCTGATGCTTTGTATTTATTAGTCATGGTACCTTTATCGCTTGACAGTATACATTTCACACAGATTATATACAATCTTATAAAAATCAATACAAATAACCTTCCAAGCATGAACCCGAGCTTCAACAGGGGAACCAATATGAAGATATCCAAACTTATATTGAGTAGTGCGGTCTACTTGGCGCTTTCGGCGACGTCCTATGCCGACAAGGCAACCGACACAGTCAATATGGCATTTCTGAAAGAACTCGAATCTGCCGACGTCTTTTTCAATACGGCCCGCGAAGGACTTCTTCTGAACCACTCGGTTTGGGATGGTCTTCTCTATCGCGATCCTGACACCGGAGACTATAAGGGCAACCTTGCTGAATCCTGGAAATGGGTCAACGACACCACCATCGAATTCAAACTGCGTAAAGGTGTCACCTTTCACAATGGCGAACCATTCAACGCAGACGATGTGGTCTACACCGTCAATTTCGTGGCTGACAAAGCAAACGGCGTCAAAAGCCAGACCAATGTGAGCTGGATGGACCACGCCGAAAAGATTGATGATTACACGGTTCGCATCATTGCCGACGCGCCATTCCCGGCAGCTGAAGAATTTCTCGCCGGTCCTGTCGCCATGTATCCAAATGAGTATTACGCCAAGGTTGGCCCCAAAGGCATGGCCGCTCATCCGGTCGGCACCGGCCCCTTCAAGGTAACTGAGCTAGAGCCGGGCAAGCATTTCGTGCTTGAGAGAAACGAAGACTATTTCAATGGTCCTAAGGGCATGGCCAAGGTGTCAAAGGTTGACATCCGCACCATTCCGGACATGAACACCCAGATCGCCGAATTCTTCAACGGCACCCTGGATTTCCTCTGGAACGTCCCCGCTGACCAGGCTGAAAAACTCGACGCGATGGACAAGTTCGACGTCGTCAACGCTCCGGCCATCCGGGTTGGTTACATCACCATCGACGCTGCCGGCCGCTATGATCCGGACGGCCCGATGACCAAGAAAAAAGTCCGTCAGGCCATTTATCATGCCATCGACCGTGATGCCATTGTGAAGGCATTGGTCAAAGGCTCCTCCCAGGTCATCGACAGTGCCTGTTCTCCGGTGCAGTTCGCCTGCGCCCAGGATCTGCCAACCTATGACTATGATCCGGAAAAAGCCAAAGCCCTGCTTGCAGAAGCCGGTTATCCTGATGGCTTCACCACCGACTTCTACGCCTATCGCAACCGTCCCTATGCCGAAGCCATGATGGGCTTCCTCAATGAGGTCGGCATCAAGACAAACTTCAGCTATCTCAAATATGCCGCCCTGCGCGAGAAGCGCGCCAAGGGTGAAGTGCCTATTTCCTTCCAGACCTGGGGCTCCTACTCCATCGCGGATGCTTCGGCCATCACGTCGGAATTCTTCACTGGCGGCGATTGGGATGATGCCCGCGATCCGGAAATCATCGCTTGGCTGACCGAAGCAGACAAGACCACCGACAAGGAAGCACGCAAGGCCCTTTACAAAAAGGCCCTGACCAAGATTGTCGACGAAGCCTACTGGGTTCCGTTGTTCACCTACAATGTGAACTACGCCATGAGCAAGGAACTCGATTACAAGGCGACCCCTGACGAACTGGTGCGCTTCTTCACCTTCGGCTGGAAATAACGAACAATCGGGGCCGGACACACTCCGGCCCCTGCCCCCCAAAAATAATGAGAATTCGAGGTCGGAATGTATATCTATATTCTGAAACGGCTTGGTCTTGCTTTACTGGTGGCCTTCACCGTATCCGCAATCAGCTTCAGCCTGCTCTTCATGGCCGGAGATCCCGCCATTGCAATCGCAGGGGAAAACGCGTCAATGGAAGACATCCAGATGGTCAATGACCGTTACGGATTTGATCGCCCCATTGTCGTGCAATATTTCGAATGGCTGGGCAATGCTGTTTCCGGCGATCTGGGCAACAGTTGGTATTTTGATCTCCCTGTTTCCGACCTCATTGTAGACCGCCTGCGCGTCACCATGCTTCTGGGGCTGCTCAGCATCAGCTTTGCGCTTTTACTAGCGATCCCCATGGGAGTGGCAGCCGCGATAAAACCGAACTCGCTCATCGACCGCGCCGCCCTGTTCATCTCGGTTGTCGGTCAGGCCATCCCGTCTTTCTGGTTCGGCCTTATCCTGATCGTGGTCTTTTCCATCAAGCTGGGGCTTGTGCCCGCCTCCGGCTCCACAAGCTGGGCCCATTTTATCCTGCCCACAGTGGTTCTGGGCTATTACGCCACACCGGCCATCATGCGCCTCACCCGCGCCGGCATGCTTGAAGTTTTGAGCGCAGACTATATCCGCACCGCACGCGCCAAGGGGCTGGATGGACGCAAGATCTTGTTCAAGCACGCCTTGCGCAATGCCATCATTCCGGTGATCAGCCTTGCCGCCGTACAGATGGGCTTCATGCTTGGTGGCTCCATTGTGGTGGAGAGCATTTTCGCACTGCATGGTGCAGGCTTCCTCGCTTGGGAATCCATTTCGCGAAACGACCTGCCAACCATGCAGGCCCTCATCCTCATCTTCTCGATGTTCTACATCTTCTTCACCTTCCTGGCCGATATCCTCAACGCCTGGATGGATCCACGCCTGCGCATCGCCTGATAGGGAACGGAGAAAATCATGTCAGAGACATCCATCGCTTCGGCTGCGGCCAAAAAACCGGCATCGGCTCCCAAAAAGCAGAAGACGCCAGTCCACCAGCTCTCACCCCGCGCCAAGATGCTGCACCGGGCCCTGCGCCACAAAGGCTTTCTGTTCGGCCTGTTCGTCATGACAATCATCGTGATTGTCGCCGTGTTCGCGCCGCTGCTGGCCGGGCATGACCCTTACAGCCAGAGCCTACTCACCCGCATGAAGCCGCCCGTCTTTCTTGGAGGCACATGGGAGCATCCGCTCGGCACGGACGCCCTTGGCCGCGACTATCTCGCGCGCCTTGTCTATGGTGCCCGCATCTCACTGCTGATCGGCATCATTGCCGCCACCATCTCGGCCTGTATCGGCACCTTCATGGGCGTCATGGCGGGCTATTTCGGCGGCCGGATCGACCTGATCGTCACCTTCTTCATCAATGTGCGCCTCGCCATGCCAGTGGTTCTGGTTGCGCTGGCTGTTGTGGCCCTGTTTGGCGGCTCCCTCTATGTGGTGGTCTCGGTTCTGGGCCTGTTGCTCTGGGATCGCTTCGCCGTGGTCATGCGCGCAGCCACCATGCAGGTGCGCAAGCTGGAATATGTTGCCGCAGCCCAAGTGCTGGGCGCCTCCCTGCCACGGGTGCTGTTCAAAGATATCCTGCCGAATGTGATGAACCATCTGATTGTCATTTTCACGCTGGAAATGGCCCATGCCATCATTCTTGAAGCTGCCCTCAGCTTCCTTGGCCTTGGCGTTCAGCCGCCAACCCCGTCCTGGGGTCTGATGATTTCTGAAGGCAAGGAAATGCTGCTGTTCGAAAGCTGGCTGATCACCATTCCCGGCGTCGCCCTGTTCTTCCTCGTCCTGTCCATCAACATGCTCGGCGACGGCATCCGCGACGTCACAGCACCGGAGGGCCGCAACTGATGACCGCCCCTATTCTCACCATCAAGAATCTGACCGTCGACCTGCCAGAAGGCGGCGACCGCCCCCATGCGGTCGAAAAGCTCACAGTTGAGATTGCCCCCAAGGAAATCGTCTGCATCGTGGGTGAATCCGGTTCGGGCAAATCCATCACCTCTTTCACCACCATGGGCCTGCTCCCCAAAGCGCTCAAACCTTCCTCTGGCGAAGTCATCTTTGAAGGGCAGGATGTGCTCAAGCTTTCCCCAAGAGCGCATGCCAAATTGCGCGGCAGTCGCATGGCCATGATCTTCCAGGAGCCGATGAGCGCCCTCAACCCGTGCTACACCGTGGGCGACCAGATCGAGGAAGTGTTCGAGCAACATACAAGCCTGCCCAAAGCAGAGCGCAAGGCCAAGACCATCAAGCTGCTGAACGAAGTGCAGTTGCCCGAGCCGGAGCGCATCTACTCCTCCTATCCGCATCAGCTTTCCGGCGGACAGCGCCAGCGTATCGTCATCGCCATCGCCCTTGCGCTTGATCCTTCCCTGCTCATTGCCGATGAACCAACCACCGCGCTCGACCTCTCCACACAGGCCCAGATTCTTCACCTTTTCAAGGAATTGCGCGAGAAGCATTCCGCCGGCATCATGTTCGTGACCCATGATTTCGATGTGGTGGCAGAGATTGCCGACAAGGTCGTCGTCATGAAACAGGGTCTGATCGTGGAACAGGGCACGGCGGAAGAAGTGCTCAATCGCCCCAAACACCCCTATACCCGCAAGCTAATTGACGCCGTGCCCCGCCGCACCGGCGCCACGAATGCCCATATGACTGATAAACGCAAGGTGATGGAAGTCCTTGGCCTCAACAAGACCTTCCACACCAAGGGCACCATGTTCAAACCGTCCCGCACGGTGAATGCCTGCAAGGATATCAACTTCATCGTCCATCGCGGCGAAACGCTGGGTATCGTCGGGGAATCCGGTTCGGGTAAATCCACGCTCGTCAAATGCCTCATTCGCCTTGAAGATCCGGACAGCGGCTCGGTCATCATCGATGGCAGCGACATTGCCCAATTCACGCCCAAGCTGCTGCATCCCTATCGCAAGAGCATCCAGATCGTCTTTCAGGATCCATATGGCTCGCTCAATCCACGCCGCACCATCGGTGACCAATTGGTCGAAGGGCCAGTCAACTTTGGCGAAAACCGCGCCCATGCCATGGAACGCGCCAAGAAGCTGATGGAAATCGTCCGGCTGGAACAGGATGCGCTCTATCGCTATCCCTCCCAGTTTTCCGGCGGCCAGCGCCAGCGCATCTGCATCGCCCGCGCGCTGATGGTGGAGCCCGAAGTGCTCATTGCCGACGAAGCCGTCTCGGCGCTTGACGTGTCCGTGCAGAAGGAAGTGCTCAAGCTGCTCAACGAGATCCGCGATAAAATGGGCCTGACGGTGCTCTTCATCACCCATGACCTGCGCGTCGCTGCCCAGATTTGCGACAATCTCGTGGTCATGCAGAATGGAGAAATCGTGGAGCGGGGCAATGTCGACGAGGTCTTCGGACACCCCAAACACGACTATACCAAGAAACTGCTCTCGGCCCAGCCCGGTCAGAGCTGGAATGTCCCGGACATTTCCAAACTGCCTCCCGTTGATCCGGCCCTGCTCGAACAGGCTCTGACCCAGCCCATGGGAGCCGTCAGATGAGTGGCAATTTCTCTCGCTCGCAAACCACCCGCAAACCGGGCGTGACCGCAACAAGTGGCGGCGTTGTTGCTGCCCAACATGCTCTGGCCGCAGAAGCCGGAGCTGAGATTCTGGCCGCTGGTGGCGACGCAGTGGACGCAGCCGTAGCCGTCAGTTTCGCCATCGGCGTACTGGAGCCATGGATGTCCGGCCCCATGGGGGGCGGTGCCATGATGCTCTGGCGAGCGAACGAGAACAAACCCTATGCCCTACACTATGGCATGCGGTCCTCAACCAGCCTTGATGTGTCCCACTATCCCCTCTCTGGAGCAGGCAAGGCATCGGATCTCTTTCCCTGGGAAGCCGTAGTTGAGGATCGCAATGTCACAGGCGCGTCCTCCATCGCCGTGCCCGGAACGGTTGCCGGTGCGGCGGAAGCCCATCGCCGCTTTGGCAAGCTGCCATGGCGCGATCTTTTGCAGCCCGCCATTGCCCACGCGAAAGCAGGCATGCATGTGGACTGGTACGCGGCCCTCATCATTGCATCGTCAGCCAGAGAACTGGCAAAGGACAAGGACGCCGCAGCGCTGTTCCTTGACGATGGCCAGTGGCCAAAGATTTTCGGCTGGACGGCCTTGTCTGACATCCGCCTTGATCAGTCTCGCTTTGCAGCAACCCTTGAGCGACTGGCAGAAACAGGTGCTGAGGATTTCTATACCGGCGATATTGGCGCCGCTCTCATCAAGGATGTGACCGAGAAAGGCGGTTTCCTCACCGCTGAGGACATGGCCAGCTATCGTGCCGAATGGCAGGATCCGCTCCATATCCCTTATAATGGTGCCAGCATCTGGGCTGTCCCGACCCTTACCGCAGGGCCAACCCTTGCCCAAGCCATGGCCAATTGGCAAAGCGCTTACGCACCATCAGCAGCGCCGGACGGAACAAGCTTTGCCGCCATGGCTGAAGCCATGCGTGCGGCCTATGAGGATCGCCTCACCAATATGGGGGACCATGAAAGCGCCAAGGCTCCCGGCTGTACCACCCATTTTTCCATTGTCGACAAGCAGGGCAACATGGTCGCCATGACCCAGACACTGCTGTCAATCTTCGGGTCGCGCACACTGTCCCCATCAACCGGCCTGATGATGAATAACGGCATCATGTGGTTTGATCCCGAACAGGGCAAACCCAATTCCCTCGCCCCTGGCAAACGCTGCCTGATGAATGTCTGTCCTGTCATTGGTGAGAAGGGCGCGCGGCGTTTTGCACTGGGCGCCTCGGGTGGACGCAAAATCATGCCGGCAGTGGGGCAAATCTCGTCATTCCTGCTTGACTATGGCATGTCAATGCAGGATGCCATAGAGGCCCCTCGTATCGACGTATCTGGCGGCGACACGATAGTTGCAGACGAGCGCCTTTCTGACGAGATCACCGACGCCCTGTCAGCTCGCTGGCCTCTGGCAACAGCAAAGCGCATGCCTTTCCCCTATGCCTTCGCCTGCCCTGCCGGAGTATTGCGTGACGGAAACACCAATTCCGGCACCACAGAAACCTTTTCGCCCTGGGGCGATGGCATTGCAGAAATCAGGGATTGACCTGACATCTGCGCGCGCGATTGCCCTGAGCATGCCGCATCCGGACCGCCCCCGCCCGAAACCGAAATATGATGACAAGAACAGAGAAGCAGACAGATGAGTGATCGCAATAAGGCTCTGGCCATCAGCGCCAGCTATTTTGATGAGGGCACGTTCCTCTCGGACATCAAGCGCCTTGTCTCCCACCCGACCGAAAGTCAGGACCCGCGCGGCAAGCCTTATCTTCTGGCCTATCTTACAGGCGAAATGCAGCCAATGCTGGAAGGACTGGGCTTCAGCTGCCAGATCTTCGACAATCCTGAAAAGGATGCTCCCCCGATCATGGTTGCCGAACGCATGGAAGATCCCGCCCTGCCGACAGTTCTGACCTATGGTCATGGCGATGTCATCAGGGCGCAGGAGACCCAGTGGCGTGAAGGGCTCTCCCCTTTTGATATGGTGGAAGAAGGGGACAGGCTCTATGGCCGCGGCGCGGCGGACAACAAGGGCCAGCATCTCATCAATATCAAGTCCATGGCCGCCATCATCGAGGCCGAAGGCAAGCTGGGCTTCAACGCCAAGATATTGATCGAAATGGCCGAGGAATGCGGCTCTCCCGGGCTCAAGAGCTTCTGCGAACAGAATAAAGAGCGGCTCGCCGCCGATGTGCTCATCGCATCAGATGGCCCGCGCCTTTCCTCCACCGCACCAACCATCTTCACCGGCTCACGCGGTGGTGAAATGTTCGACATGGTGGTGAATCTGCGCGAAGGAGCCAATCATTCGGGCAACTTCGGCGGCCTCATTGCAGATCCGGCCATCATTCTGGCCCATGCCATTGCCTCCATCACCGATGAACGCGGCCAGATTCAAATCCCTGAATGGCGCCCGACCAGCCTCACCCCGCGCATTCGTGAAGTGATTTCGGCGCTGCCCCCGGTCGACACCGGCGCCATCACAATTGACGAAAATTGGGGCGAAGAAAGCCTCACACCGCAGGAACGTGTCCTTGGCTGGAACAGCTTTGCAGTGCTTGCCATGAAGTCCGGTGTGCCAGAGGCCCCCGTCAACGCCATTTCCGGCTATGCCAAGGCCACTTGCCAATTGCGTTTTGTCGTTGGCACCGATCCTGAGGATATCGTTCCGGCCCTGCGTCGTCATCTGGACGCAAAGGGCTTTGACAAGGTGGAGATCATCAAAGCCGAGCGCCATGCCTTCCCGGCCACCCGTCTTGATCCGGATCATCCATGGGTCCGCTTTGCTGCCCGCTCGCTAGAAACGTCAACCGGCACCAAGCCGCATATCCTGCCAAACCTTGGCGGCTCCCTGCCCAATGATTGTTTTGCCGATGTGCTGGGCTTGCCAACCATCTGGATTCCGCACAGCTATGCAGCTTGCTGCCAGCATGCCCCGAACGAGCATATCCTCAAATCCCTCTCTCGACAGGCCCTGCAAGGCATGACAGGCCTGTTCTGGGACATTGCCGCCAAAGGGGCGATCCCCTCTGAAGGAGAATAATCATGGCCGCAACCCTCACGCTTTTTGCAGTCATTGCTGGCGCTGGTGCCATTGCGGGCATCATTTCGGGCCTTCTGGGTGTTGGAGGCGGCATCATCCTTGTGCCAGCCTTCTTCTATGCCTTCTCCTCTCTTGGCTATCAGCCGGACCAGCTCATGCAAATTTGCGTGGCGACCTCCACGGGCACCATCATTTTCACTTCGATCCGCTCCGTGCTGGCCCATAACAAGCGCGGCGCGGTCAGCGTCGAACTGATCAAGACATGGGGCCCATTCATTGCCTTCGGATCGGTGGTTGGCGTCTTCGCCGCAGCGTCCCTGCGCTCCCACGAATTGCAGCTTGTCTTCGGCTGCATCGGCATCATGCTCGGCCTTTACATGTTACTGGGCAAGAAAGACTGGCGCATTTCAACCGAGCTGCCCGGCCGCGTCCTTAGCAAGATTTATCCTATCATCATCGGCTTTTTCTCGGCCCTTATGGGCATCGGTGGCGGTTCCTTTACCGTGCCCCTGCTGACAGCCTATAACGTGCCGCCGCACAAGGCTGTCGGAACATCCCCCGGTTTTGGTCTGATGATTTCCATTCCCGGCTTCATCACTTTTCTCACACAAGGTTGGGATATCACCGGCAAGCCTCCCTTCACCGTTGGCTATGTGAATTTACCCGCCGTTGTCGTCATCGTCATGACCACGATGCTGACCGTGCCAATTGGCGTGCGTCTGGCCCATTCTCTCTCGCCCAAACAACTGCGTATCGTCTTTGCCCTCACCATCCTGATCCTGACTGGCAACATGCTCAGAAAGGCGCTGATGGCATGACGCGCCCATTCTCTTTCCTGAGCAACGAAGCCCTGCTAGAGCAGATCAAGGCCGCAGAGCCGACCCTTTGGTGCAATCCCGATTACGCCCCCCAGCGTGACGACGAGGCTCTGGCCGGTCTTCAGGAAGCGGTCGAAAACTGGCGCATGCTGGCACCGCTCCTCCAGCTTATCTTCCCCGAACTGGAAGACACGGCGGGAACCATCACTTCAGATCTCATCGAGGTGGACAGTCTGCGTGCCCCTCTGGGCTATCTGGATCGCGCCTTCGGACGCCTGTTCGTCAAGGCAGACCATGCCTTGCCGGTCGCCGGATCAGTCAAGGCGCGTGGCGGCATATACGAGGTTCTGATGGCGGCCGTCAACGAAGCCCGCTCTTCCGGCTTCATCGCCTCCACAGATCCGGTGTCCGCCTTGACAGGCGCTGCTGCCCATAGCTTCTTTGCCGAACGCACCATCGCTGTCGGCTCAACCGGCAATCTGGGCCTTAGCGTCGGCATTGCAGCCAGAACCCTTGGCTATAATGCGGTGGTGCACATGTCCTCTGACGCCAAGCCATGGAAGATCGAGCGCCTGCGCCGCTTTGGCGTCAAGGTCAAGCAGCATCGGGGAGACTACAACCTTGCCGTTGCGGCGGCACGGGATGCCGCCAACCGCGACCCGATGGTCTATTTTGTCGATGACGAAGATTCAGAATTGCTCTTTTCCGGCTATAGTGCTGCTGGGCTGGAACTGGCAAACCAGTTGATCGAAGCCGGTATCAATATCGGCCCTGAATGTCCGCTTTTTCTCTATCTGCCTTGCGGCATCGGCGGCGCTCCGGGCGGCATCGCTTATGGTGCACGCGGGGTCTTCGGGTCCAACGTGCATTGCTTCTTTGCCGAGCCGGTGCAATCACCTTCTGCACTTGTGCAGATGATGCATGGTCTGGAAAAGCCCATGTCCGTCTATGACATTGCCCTGACCAACAAGACCGAGGCAGACGGTATGGCCGTTGCCACCATGTCCCATATCGTTGCGCAGAAAATGCAGCAGCGCCTAGCGGGCGTCTATACCGTTGGCGACGATGATTTGATGCGGCTCCTTTCGCTCGCCTATGGCGCAGCCAATCTCAAGCTGGAGCCCTCAGCCACCATCGGCTTTGCCGGCCCCCATTTCATGCTCGAAACCGCGCAGGGGCAGGCTTTCTGGAATCGGCATCTTTCTGCCAAAGCGATGGAAAATGCGGTCCATGTCGTCTGGACAACGGGCGGTTCGTTCGTGCCCGAGCTGCAATTCCAGTCCTTCGTGGACAAGGGCAACGCGCTTACCCCCCAATTCGACTTGAAAAAAGGATAAACAGAATGGTCAAGCAAACCGCAACGAATCCCGCCGATCTGGGCGCAATCGAGGCGCGTCAGCTGATCGCCCGCAAGGCCCTTTCGCCTGTCGAACTTGCCACGGCCTGCATCGATCGGGTCCAAGCCGTCGATCATGCTGTCAATGCGTTGGTGGCCCGCCGCTTCGAAGCGCTTGTTGATGAAGCCAAGGCCGCAGAGAAAGCCGTCATGGACGGGGAGGCTCTCGGCCCCCTGCATGGCCTGCCCTTCGGCGTAAAAGACATGATCGATGTAAAGGGCTTGCCGACAACCTTTGGTTCTGAGGCCTTCAAGGACAATATCGCAACAAGGGATGATGCCATCGTCGCGGCCATGCGCAAGGCTGGCGCCATGCCCATGGGCAAGACCAACAATCCCGAATGGAGCGCTGGAGGCAACACCCGCAACCGCGTTTATGGCGTCACCGCCAACCCCCATGATCTGACACGCACCTGCGCTGGCTCGTCGGGCGGCTCTGCCGCCAGTCTGGCCTGTGGTTATGCACCACTGGCAACCGGCTCGGACACCGGAGGCTCCTTGCGCAATCCGGCCGCCTTCTGCGGCATTGTCGGCTATCGTCCAAGCCCGGGCGTTGTCCCCGGCGACAGCCGCGCTGCAGCCCTTATCCCGATGCCGACCTCAGGGCCCATGGGCCGCTCGGTTGCCGATACGGCCCTGATGCTCTCGGTTCTGGCGCGTCCCGATCGCAAGGACCCCTACACCATCATCACCGATGGCAAGACCCCTTGGGATCCGGCACGCTTTGCCAATTTGCCACGCGTTGATCTCTCTTCGCTCAGGATTGCCACAACCGAAGACTATGACTTCGCCCCGACCGAAAGCATCGTCCGGGATCATTTCCGCAAGATACTCCCCCAGCTCGCCCCCTTCTTTGGAGAAGTTGATGAAAAGAGCCCCAAATGCACAGACGCAGATCGCATATTTTCTGTGCTGCGCGGTGTTCAATTCTTGGGCATTCATGCCACTTTAGTAGACACCAAGCCGGAACTGGTCGGCCCGAACGTCACCGAGAATGTAAAAGAAGGCCGCAGCTATTCCGCTGAAGATGTGGCACAGGCCATGTTTGCCCAAGGGCGCTATTATCGCGACTGGCAGAAATTCTTCGAAAGCCACGACTATCTGATCTCACCGGCGGTGACCATTAGCCCGCGCCCATGGCGCGAACTGTACCCCACCGAAATCGACGGGAAACCCACAAAATCCTATTATCATTGGCTGGCCATGGCCTATGCCTCGACCATCCCCGGCCACCCGTCCATCACGATTCCCTGCGGCTTTGATGCCAACAATATGCCCTTCGGTCTGCAGATTGTCGGGCGGCGCCATGATGATCTGGGTGTGCTTGCGGTCGCTAACGAACTGGAAAGCATAATCGCTTCCATTTCAGATCTCGCACCAAAAGGCCCGGATCTTGCATTGCTCAAATCGGCAGCGCCAATCAGCCAAGCCGAAGGGTTCCTGAATTTCGAATAGACCCTTGCGAATCCTACCGACTGAATAACCTCCCAAGGAATGCACTATGGCCACTCTCCCCTTCTCCAAAGTCCGCCGCTCCGGCTCCACCGTCTATCTTTCCGGTGAAATCGGCTTCAACGCGGATGGCTCCCTGCCCGAGGGCATCGAAGCGCAGACACAAAACTGCCTCGAAGGCATCAAGAAAACACTGGAAAGCGAAGGTCTTGCTCTTGCCAATGTGATCTCCTGTACGTGCTACTTGACTGATCGCGCTGATTTTGCTGCCTTCAACTCCGTCTATGCGACCTTCTTCTCCGATCCTCTCCCTGTTCGTACCACAATTGGCTGCGAGCTTATGGTAGACGCGAAAGTAGAAATCACAGTCATTGCCGAAGCCTGAGGCTTCACCCTTTGAAAGAACAAGAAAATGTCAGAGATAATCGTTCTAGGCGCCGGGATGGTTGGCGTCAGTACGGCCCTCGCCCTGCAAGAGCGCGGACACGCAGTCACCCTTCTGGATCGCTCCAACCCGGGCCTTGAAACAAGCTATGGCAACGCTGGCCTGATCCAGCGCGAAGCCGCAGAACCATACCACATCCCGCATAATCTGCTGACCCTGTTCCTTTATGGGATAGGCCGCACCAACGACATCGTCTATCACTGGAAAGACATGCCGAACATCATGCCGTCTTTGTGGGCTTATTTTCTCAACTCTGGCGAAACCCAACATCGGCGCATCTCCAAGATCTTCGAGCAGATGACCGTCAAATGCACCGACGATCATCAGCCTCTCATTGAGGCTTCCGGGGCTGAGCGACTGATCGAGCGCAAGGGCTTTTTCAAGCTTTGCCGCAACAAACGCGCCTTTGACGAACAGTCCAGCGAAGCCGAGCGCATTGCAGCCATGTATGACGTACCACTGCGCATGATTGATGGTCAGGAACTAAGCCAGCTCGAACCGGCTCTCAAGATTGCTGTTGCAGGTGCTGTGCACTGGACCGACACATGGGCCTGTTCCGACCCGGGTGCCCTGACCTCTGCCTATGCCGATCTGTTCGTTAAGCGGGGCGGCTCTTTCGTCAAGGGCGATGCCATGACCCTGAAACAGACCGAAACCGGCTGGGAAGTGCAAAGCGATGATGGTGCGATCACAGGCAGCGATGTCGTGGTGGCTCTCGGCCCTTGGGCACCGGATCTGCTCGGCCCATTCGGATACAAGATCAAGATGGTCTACAAACGCGGCTATCACGCTCATTTCAAAACAGACACGCCGCTCAGTCGCCCTATCCAGGATTACGCCAATGGCTGCGTTTTCTCCCCGATGGACAAAGGCATGCGCATCGCAACCGGTGCAGAACTGGTCAACCGCAAAGACCCGGCCAACCCCAAGCAGCTCATGCATGGCCTCAAAAGTGCCCGCGAGCTGATGGACGTGGGGGAAATGGTCGAAGACGAACCATGGTTCGGCAACCGCCCATGCATGCCGGACATGCTGCCGATTGTCGGCCCGGCCCAGAAACACAAGGGACTCTGGTTCCATTTTGGCCACGGCCATCAGGGTTTCACCCAAGGCCCGACGACAGCAAAGCTTCTCGCCGATGTCATGGCAGGCAAAAAAAGCACTCTTTCTGATGCGCTTTCTCCCGACAACCGATCTGTCATCTCTGCACGATAGACAGCCCCGGTAACGCGCAACCTGCCAGAAATCAAAGAAAAGACGACGCTTAGCCCAGCCTGTTTACCGCGGGCCTCTGGTTAAGCGTCGTCTCCTCTTCCCCACAAAAGCAATCAGGCTCCAGTGCCTTGATCCTAGCAGAGTGATCACCGATCACGACCACGCGCGCCCAGCACGACCTTCATGCATGAGGCAAATAACCGGATGGTGATTGGAATCATCCTCACCTTGCTTCATCATGCAATTCTCTGTCATCTAGCCGCCTCTTTCCGTTTAAAGACCACGGATCACTCCCAAGGTTGGCGATGATTGCGGTCCATCCTCAAATTCAAACTGGCAATTGCGCGCGCATCCCTTCCCTCTTGGCAAGGGATGGACAAAAGATTCCAGCCACGATGCGGTCAGTTTTTGAGTTCAGACAATTGCCCAGACGCATGAATGAAGATAAACACTAAAAAGAGCTTCCGACTTTAAAGCGCCATCTTGAACCGCAATAAAGTGGCATCTTGTGAATTCCCGGGCAGTCTATCGATAGGTTTAAAGAAATGAAAATTGCAATCGCAGGCATTGGATATGTAGGCTTGTCTAACGCCATTCTGTTCGCACAAAACCATCAGGTGGTTGCTGTCGATATCAGCGAAACCAAGGTTCAAATGCTGAACGATAAAATGAGCCCTATCGCCGACAATGAAATCGAAGACTTTCTTGCAACCCGTTCTCTCGATCTGACAGCCACAACAGACGGCGCGAAAGCCTATGCAGGTGCCGACTTTGTCGTGGTTGCAACGCCAACCAACTATGACCCTGACACCAATTACTTCAACACAGAGTCAGTGGAAGATGTCATCAGAGCCGTCATGGCAGTGAATAGTGACGCCACCATCATAATCAAGTCGACGATTCCCGTTGGATTTGTCGATAGCATTCGGGAACAGTTGAATACGCAACAGGTGGTCTTTTCGCCGGAATTCCTGCGCGAAGGACATGCACTCTATGACAATCTCTATCCATCCCGCATCATTGTTGGGGATGAATCCGAGCGGGCAAGACGGTTTGCAGACCTCTTGATTGAAGGAGCCATCAAGAAAGATGCTCCGGTTCTGTTTACCGACGCCTGCGAAGCGGAAGCCATCAAACTCTTTTCCAATACCTACCTTGCCATGCGCGTGGCGTATTTCAACGAGCTAGACAGCTATGCAATGGCCTTTGGAATGAACACGCGACAACTGATTGATGGCGTCGGTCTAGATCCGCGTATCGGAGATCATTACAACAATCCATCTTTCGGCTATGGTGGCTATTGCCTGCCCAAAGATACCAAGCAGCTATTGGCCAATTATTCCCAAGTGCCACAGGTGCTTATTCGCGCCATTGTCGATGCCAACACAACGCGCAAGGATTTCATCGCCGATACCATCATCGCCCAAAATCCCAAAACGGTCGGCATCTATCGTTTGGTGATGAAGGCCAACTCGGACAATTTCCGCAGCTCCTCCATTCAGGGCATCATGAAGCGGATTAAATCCAAAGGCATCAAGGTGGTTGTCTATGAGCCGTCTCTGGATGAAGAAGACTTCTTCAACTCCCCTGTTATCAGAGACCTTTCAGAATTCAAGGCCAAATCTGATATCATCGTAGCGAACAGGATGGCCAAGGAAATCCAAGATGTAACGGACAAGGTCTTCACCCGCGACCTGTTCGGTTCGGACTAGAGATCTCTATTCTCCCGCAAAATACAATTAATGATTGCAATTATGATAAATACTCTTATCAAGTCACCAATCAGCTTATAAAGAGCCTGGAGAGTTTCTTTGGCCAGCGTCGTTGTCAAACCGGCCAATCCATAGCCTTTGGACTTTGTTTTCTATAGCCAAGTCCTTCAGAGGACCCGATACGGAGCAAACCATTCGTGCTAGCAGCCATTGTTCAAAGCCTGACGAAATCCGTTTTCCTTGGCAGGGTAAGATATGCCTCTCCGTCTCTGGAACTGTGTGAAGAAGAGGCTGTTGCATGTGTCTTGGGGGAAGCGCCTACTTTATGTCTGCCGATTCAGCCAATGAAAAGCGAAACCTATGTCGGCTGGGGTCAAAAATCCGGTCGTTATGCCAAACGCATGGCACAGAATCGCAACGCGCGGATGCTGCTTCTCGAAGACGGGTTCTTGCGCTCCTATAACCGGCATGATCAGACTCTGGCGATTGCTCTTGATGATCTGGGCATCTATTACGATGCCTATGCCCCTTCCAGGTTGGAAACCCTGATCCCCACCATCCTCAACAAGGATGAAGAAAAGCGCATCTCAGCTATTCTGTCGCGCTGGAAAGAGCTACGTCTTTCCAAATATAACGCAGGGTCTGAATATGAAGGCTCTTTGCCCGACGACTATGTTCTCGTCATTGATCAAGTGCGCAATGATGCATCAATCCATTTTGGTATGGCCGATGCGCAAAGCTTTCAGACCATGCTGGAAACCGCGTGCAAAGAGAATCCGAACTCCCAGATCCTTGTTAAAATGCACCCGGATATTTATACGAGGTCAAAATCTGGCCACTATGATGTAAGTGAACTAAGCAACCGTAAGAATATAAAGGTCATTGCACAGGGGTGCCTGCCTTCGCGACTGATCGAAAATGCCAGGAAAATTTACACCGTAACGTCACAAATGGGCTTTGAAGCCCTGATATGGGAGAAACCGGTAAGATGCTTTGGAATGCCCTTCTATGCCGGATGGGGATTAACCGAAGATTTTTTGCCCGCTCCGAAGCGTCGCCAAACCGCAAGCTTCACTCAACTAGCGATGGCATCGCTGGTATTTTACCCGCGCTACCTAGATTTGCGTAGCGGTGGTATTTGCGAGATCGAAAGAGCTATTGACTATCTGGCGGAACTCAAGCAAAAATTTTAAATTCACTTTTACTTCGCGGATTTTGTTTTTTTGTAAAATGCATTTATATTGCGGGGTTTGTTCTTCGTTTTCCTAAGCTACCTGCTGTAAAAACACTGAAAGACAATTGTAATAACGATGAGTGATAACTGGGTTGAAGTGATTGGGCGGGCTTGCCGTCTTCCTGGAGCTAACAGTGTATCTGAGTTCTGGGATCTGCTGGTCTCCAATAAATGCACCATAGGGGAAATCGGACAGGACCGGTTTTCGACCTTTCGTTATTTGCATCCCAAGTCCGGCCAGGCTGGCAAGACCTATACATTCCGCGCCGGTGTTCTGGACGATGTCTGGGGCTTTGACCCTTCCGTTTTTTCCTTGTCTCCCCGCGAGGCTACCCAAATGGACCCCCAGCAGCGTTTGCTGCTCATGCTTGTTTGGGAAGCCCTCGAAGAGGCTGGTCTGCCTATCTCCGAGGTTGCCGGTTCCAATATAGGCGTCTTTGTTGGCAACTCCGGCAGTGATCACTCCAATCGCTTCTTCTTTGACCCGGCCAGTTCCGACAGTTTCATGATGACAGGCAATACCCTGTCGCTGGTGTCCAACCGCATTTCCTATGTTTATGATCTGCATGGACCGAGCTTCACGGTCGATACAGCCTGTTCGTCATCTCTGGTCGCCCTTGATCTGGCTTTGAAGCGCCTGCAGTCAGGAGAAATCGACACGGCCATTGTTGCCGGCGTAAACCTTCTGCTATCGCCCTTCCCGTTTGTCGGCTTTGCCGCTGCATCCATGCTATCGCCGCAGGGGCTTTGCCGCCCCTTTGATGAAGATGCCAATGGCTATGTGCGCGCAGAAGGAGCGGTTGCCCTTGTGCTTCAGCGCAAAGCAGCCTTCGACCTGAAGCAGCAGAAAAGCTTTGGACGCATTGTAGCCTCGGGTATCAATTCCGACGGCCGCACCTCTGGCGTCGCCCTGCCGTCCATGGATTTCCAGTCAGCGCTGCTTAAGCAACTCTATTCTGATGTCACTCTGGACCCCAATGCGCTGGCCTTCATAGAAGCGCATGGCACGGGCACCCGCGTTGGCGACCCGGCCGAAGCTTTTGCTCTGGGGCGGGTTCTTGGCCAAAAGCGCGATAAACCACTGCCGATTGGTTCGGTCAAATCCAATCTGGGACATCTGGAACCAGCCTCGGGCCTTGTCAGCGTTCTGAAGTCCCTCCTGTCACTGGAACATAACCTGCTGCCCGCGAGCCTGCATATCGACAATCCCAATCCGGATATTCCATTCGAAGATCTCAATCTTGCCTTGAATAGAGAAGCCTCTGTGCTGGAGCAGGGCGAAAGCATTCGCTATGCCGGCATCAACAACTTTGGTTTTGGCGGCACCAACGCGCATGTTCTGGTGTCCGACACCAGGCCGCCTAGCGCGGCAAAAGCCGAAGTGATGTCTGCCATGCCCCAATCTGGCAACAAGGCAGCCTCAGACGTTCCCTCCGATCAAAACAAGCCCGCGCTCATTGTTCTATCCGCCAGAACCGAAGACGCCCTAAAAGCCCTGGCAGCCAAGAGCGCCGAAGCGATTACTGCCGATACTGCCGCAAACCTTGCTGACTGGAGCAATGGCTTTGGCTGGCATCGCTCTCTCCTCGACGAGCGCCTCAGCGTTCTGACTCAAAGCAAGGACGAGCTGACAAAAGCGCTCAACGCCTTCGCACAGGAAGAAAAGCACCCCGCGCTGATCCACGCCACAGCGTCGCGAACAACCAAAGCACCGGTCTTTGTCTATTCAGGTAATGGCGCCCAATTTGCGGGCATGGGCCTTGAAGCCTACGAGCAGAATGCCGCATTTGCGAAAGCCTTCGATGAGGTTGACGCTCTCTTCCAGCCCCTCTCAGGCTGGTCACTGAAAGATAAGCTGTTTGAAGACAACTTGAAAGAGGATCTGAAAAAGACCTCGGTCGCGCAGCCTTTGCTTTTTGCTGTGCAGGTTGCCTTAACCCAGGCACTCAATACCTCCGGCATGACAGCCAGTGGCGTCATGGGGCACTCTGTTGGTGAAGTCGCCGCTGCCTGGGCCTGCGGCGCTCTTGATCTCGAGCAAGCCGTAGCAGTCATCTATTGGCGCTCCCACCATCAGGAAGCGGTCGCAGGCACGGGACGCATGGCCGTCATCAAGCTGTCTTTTGCTGAAACAAAGGAACTGTTGACAGCAGAGGGCTTTGACAAGATCGAGATTTCTGCGATCAACACCGACAAGTCCCTGACCCTTTCCGGCGAAACCGAAAAGCTGGAGGCATTCCTCAAGATCGCCCGCAAGAAACGCCTTGCAGCGAAGTTGCTGGATATTGACTATCCGTTCCACTCAAAAGCGGTTGAGCCCATCAAGGATGGCCTGATCAAGGACCTCGCGAGCATCAAGCCAACCAAAGCCAAGCTGCCATTCTATTCTGCCGTCACAGGCACATGCCTTAACGGCGAAGAGATGGATGGCCATTATTGGTGGCAGAATGTGCGCCAGCCTGTACAATTCCTCAATGCAGTTGAAGCCGCCTTTGCTGACGACCAGACACAGTTTCTCGAAATCGGCCCGCGCGCTATTCTGAAAGGGTACATTTCCGAGACAGCCAGAGATCGCGCCCAGATCATTGTTGTTGCAGAGAGTCTGACGCAGAAGGCGGAAAAAGATCTCGATCCTGTTCAGCTCGCAATGGCCCGAGCCATTGCAAATGGCATGTTGTTTGACAAGGAAACCGTCTTTGGCACCAACAAGCCTTGTTCGGTTGCTCTTCCAAGCTATCCATGGCAGCTCAAGCCCTTCAAACTGCGCCCCAGCAGCGAGGCCTTTGACATCTTCAATGACAAGGTCGTCCCTCACGCCTTGCTCGGACAGCAGATCCGTGAAGAGGAGCATGTCTGGTCAACCGAACTCGATACAGCACAGATCCCTTATCTTGAGCATCACAAGGTGGATGGCAAGGTCATTTTGCCCGGCGCAGCCTTCGCAGAAATGGCCTTGGCCGCAGGCCAGATCGCATTTGGAACCGAGCGCGTAGAAATTCGCGATATGGATTTGCTGCAAGCATTGCCACTTGCAGAAGATCATCTTGCTTCCATTCTGACCCGCCTTGATATCACGTCGGGCGTGGTTGAAATATCCAGCCGTGCGCGCCTGGTCGAAGATGAATGGCAATTGCATGCAAAATGCCGCGTTGCCAAAATTCCGGGCGATGTGGGCGAAGACTTTGCTGATCATGAGTTGAAGGCCCCCGATACGACGCTTAAATCTTCCCCGGAAGAAATCGAAGCGATTTATGCCATTTCGCGCGCGTATGGGCTAGATTTCGGCCCGGCTTTCCAGCGCATGACTTACTGCAAACGCCATGATGACGATTCAATTGAACTCGTTGTCGCGGATCGCAACGCCTTCACGTCCAAGCGTGAAGAGCTGGCCACGCCTTATGCGCTGCATCCGCTGGATTTTGACGCCTGCTTCCACGGTTTGAACACGCTTTATGAAAGCCTTGAAGACAGCGCGGAAAAAATGGCTTTCATTCCGGTTCGCTTCGGGCGCCTGCGCATTCTGCAATCCGGCGTGGCCGTGCGCTCGGCCCGTGTGCATGTGATCCGCTCCAACGCACGCGGCATCAAAGCCGACATCGATATGTTCGCAGACGATGGCTCTGTGGTGGCAACCCTGAGAGATGGACGTTTCCGGGCTTCAGCTCTTGTGCAGCGGCAAGGGCTGGACCGCCTGACCTATTTCTACGATTCCCTGAAGGTTTCTTCGCCCGGAGTGGACACGCAAGACGCTCCGATTAAGGCCAGCATACGCACCGATGCCATAAAGAGCCTCGCTCTTCCAGATCGCACACCAATCGACGATGGCCAAATGCTGCTGCAGGCAGCCAGCCGACGCGGCGCCTATGATATTTTGCGCCAGTTTGCAAAAGACGACCTGACGGTGTCTGATACTTCCCTGCCGCGCCTCACTCTTCGTGAGGATCTGGACGGAGAGCTTGCGGATGAAGACCTCAGAAGCCGGTCGATCCATCGCAAACAGATTTTCGGGGCCCTGATCGCCATATGCGAACAGTCCGGCTTGGTCACATCAACTGACGACGGGTGGACGCTGGCTGAAGACAGTGGCTTGCCCGACTACGCCCAGATTCTGCAAATGCTGCTTGGTGAAGATCCGCTTTGGTCGGCAGATTGCGTCATGCTCAACCATGCGCTGATGCGCATGCCGGACATGCTACGCACAATGCAGCAGGATGCAGAGGACCATGCACAGCCACAAGACCTCTATTCGCATGATCTGTTCGAACAGCATCTGAGTTCCTCGCCTCTTTCCGAAGCCCATGTGGAGCAGGTGCATGCAGCCCTCAAGGCCGTGCTTGAGCTATGGCCCGAAGGGCGCCCACTGCGTGTCTTGGAATTCGGCGTAGGCGGTGCCAAACTGACCAAGACCATTCTCCCGCTTCTGGAAGAGAAAAAAGGCCTTCTGGTCTCTGCAGACACCAACAAGCTGATCATCGATCGCCTGCGTATCCTGTTTGCCACTTCGATCCATTTCGAGGCCGTGGCGCTTCGCTCCGATCTTGAGGCTCTTGAGCCCTTTGGCCCATTCGATATTGTCGTCTCTGCCAATGGCCTGCAGATGATGGATCAGGCTTCAGCCATGCTGGACCCGCTGGCAACTCTGCTTGCCAAGGATGGCATGATGCTGATGAGCCTGTCAGACGCCAACGTCTATCAGGATCTTGTCTTCGGTCCGGCCACCAGTTGGTTTGACCATTCCATTGATCCGCTGTTCCCGGTCTCCCGTTATGGAGCGGCCGAGGATTGGCGCGGCTGGATGGATGAAGCAGGATTTGCCGCGATAGAGATGACGCCTTTTACCAACGAGCAGGGCGTGCCGGATCTCTCCGGTGCCTATCTTTTGACAGCGACCCGCAAAGCACCTCTCGCCAAGGAAAAACCCAAAGAAGAAACAGCGGACATTCCGCTGCTTGATGCCGAGAAAAGAACTGTCGTGCTCCTTACCGATGAGCAGGCCACCACAGCAAAAACCTTGACCGATGCTCTTGAAAAAGAGTTAGTGGCTCCAGCTCTGTCCCGTTTTGACGTAACGAATGCAGACGACTGGAAAAAGGCGACTGATCTTATTTGTGCCAGTCTTCCCGATGACAAACTGGATGTTATCTATGCTGCGGGCAGCGAAGATGCTGGAAATGCATCCATGGATCGCCTTTCCACTCGCCTGCACAAGCTTGCAGATCTGGTGCGCACCACATCCGGCATTCCGATGCGCCTTTGGATCATCGCTCCGGGCGGCTATCCCGACGCCAAGGATCGCAAGAGCGACCCGGTTCAAAGCGCCGTTTGGGCCTTTGGCCGCACGGTCAGCAACGAATATGACAACCACGATGTTCGTCTGATTGATTTTGCCGAAACGTTTCTCGCTTCAGATCTGGCGGCAAGGCTTGCCAGACTCATTCAAGAGCCCGGCGAAGAACGCGAAATCCTGCTCGAAGAAGCCTGCCAAAGCGTCATTCGTGTGAGACGTGGTTGGCCGCAGCCACCAAAACAGGAAAGCACTTTTGGCAAAAACGACGGCTGCCAGCTTTATCATCCACGTACAGGGTCTTTCGACCGCCTGCAATGGGTTCCGGCCAAACGCCGCAAACCGGCAGAAGGTGAAGTGGAGATTGAAGTCGTGGCAGCGGGCCTCAACTTCCGCGACGTAATGTGGGCGCAAGGGCTATTGCCTGAGGAAGCGCTCGAAGATGGCTTCGCCGGTCCAACCCTTGGTTTTGAATGCTCAGGCCGTATCGTGGCAACGGGCAAGGGCGTCTCCGACCTCAAAGTTGGCGACCCGGTAATGACCCTCGCCCCGGCAAGCTTCGCTTCGCACGTAACGGTCGCCGACAGTGCGGTTTCCAAATTGCCCGAGACGGTGGATCTGGTCGCTGCGGCAACCATGCCGGTAGCCTTCCTCACCAGCTATTACGCATTGCATTATCTGGCCCGCCTTGAAGAAGGCGAATGGGTTCTCATTCACGGAGCCGCTGGAGCTGTTGGCCTCGCCGCGCTTCAGATTGCCAAATGGCGCGGAGCCCGCATCATCGCCACCGCAGGCAATGATGAAAAACGCGATTTCCTCAGAATGCTTGGCGCAGATCATGTGCTGGACACCCGCTCGCTCGATTTTATTGATCAGGTCCGCTCCATCACACGCAAGGCCGATGGCCCTGATCAGGAAGGCGTTGATGTCGTCCTCAACTCGCTGTTTGGCGAAGCGATGGAACGCAGCATCGAGTTGGTGCGCCCGTTTGGTCGCTTCTTGGAGCTGGGCAAGCGTGACTTCTATGGCAACACCCAGATCGGCCTGCGTCCATTCCGCCGCAATATCAGCTATTTCGGCATTGATGCGGACCAGTTGCTCAACAAGCAGCCAGCCCGTGCCAAAAGGCTCTTCTCCGAGCTTGCAGACCTGATTGCCCAGAATCAGTTCACCCAGCTGCCCTATCGCCTGTTTGAAAGCGCGGATATCGTTGATGCTTTCCGCCTGATGCAGCGCTCTGGCCATATCGGCAAGATCGTCGTCAAGGCACCAAAGCCAATGGTCGATCCGGCGGATAAGGCCTCATTCAAAGTCAACACCGAAGGCCATCACATTCTTGTCGGCGGCCTTGGCGGCTTCGGCATCGAGGTGGCCCGTTGGCTTGCCGAGCAAGGCGCTAAATCCATCGTCCTGACAAGCCGCTCGGGCAAACTCTCCGATGCGGCATTGAAGCTACAGACCAAACTGGCTGCAAGCGATTGCAAGCTGGAGGTCAAGCCATGCGACGTGTCCGATCCGGCAGCTCTGGAAAGCTTGTTCGCCGAATTGCGCAAGGAGCGCCCGATCAGCGGTGTCATGCATATGGCGGCGGTTCTCGATGACGTGCTGCTGGCCAATATGACCAACGAGCAGATCGACAAGGTGCTCGGCCCGAAGGTTTTGGGTGGCGACAATCTCGATCTGGTCACCCGCAAAGATGATCTGGATTACTTCTGGCTCTTCTCGTCCGTATCCGTGCTGATGGGCAACCCCGGACAGGCCAACTATGTGGCGGCCAACAGCTATATGGATGGTCTGGCGCGCAAACGCCAACAGGAAGGTCTGCCTGCCCTTGCTATCGGTTGGGGTGCAATCACTGACGTCGGTATTCTGGAAAGAGACAAACAAACCGCAGAGATTCTGGCAAGAACCACCGGCGGCATCGAATTCAAGGCGCGACAAGCACTCGACCATCTGGCAAAGCTGCTCGTGCAGGTCCCTTCCGAAAGCCGTTTGGCAACCATCACGCTGGCGCCGATGAACTGGGCCTATGCGTATGACAATCTGCCAATTCTCAAAACGCCGGCTTATGAATTGCTCAAGAAGGAAGCGGCTCAATCCTCCAGAAGCGGCCAGCAATCCCTTGATGTCATCAGCCTGATCGACGGTCTTGATGACGTTGCGGCGCGTGGCGAAATCGCAAAGATCCTTGCGCAGGAAGTTGCAGACATTTTTCGTATGCCGGTTGAGGAAATCAATCTCAAACGGTCCCTGACCGATCTCGGCATGGATAGTCTGATGGGCATGGAGCTGCGCACCGCGGCGCAGCAGAAGCTTGATATCGAGATCCCGATGGGCGCCATCGCAGACGGCACAACCATCGAGGATATCGCAGCCAAGGTGCTCGACCGCATTCGCGGAGACGCCGACAGCAACCTGTCCTTCACTGAAGAAACACTGATCCATCAGCATGCAAGCAATGAAAGTGAAGCAACCTCCATTGCAGCCAAGCTCAATGAAATGCGCAAGAACGACATGTAATGTCGTTCTTTGTCTTTTCTTCTGGTAAACCGTTACCCTTATACGTAGATTGCGTTTTTACATTCTGATCGCGTAAATAAGAAGGTATCGTGGGAACGAGCTTCGACACACCAAAAGATCCTGCGATCGTTTGAAAAATTGAGCTGCGAGCCGACCCGCCAATGAAAAGAATGGAGCAATGAATGTCAAAGCAGCAATTTGATCGGGACGCGATTTTGAATTTGTCTCGCTCAATGGCCAAAGGCGCCGCCCCCAAACCAGCGCCGACCCGCGAAGCCCGCACAAAGGCCGACCGCTCGAAGACTGATTTTGCAACACTGGATCTCTATCAGCAGATCACCTTTCAACGGCAAATGGCACAAAAGCTGCAGACAAAAGATCCCTATTTCATCTTGCACGAAGCGCGCGCAGGCGCGACGACCATCGTGGATGGCAAGGAACTGATCAACTTTGCCTCCTACGACTATCTCGGCCTCAATGGTCTGGATGAGGTGCATGACGCAGCCAAGGCTGCTATCGACAAATTTGGCACCTCGGTATCCGGTTCGCGCCCTACATCGGGCGAACGCCCCTTCCATTCTGTTCTTGAGCGTCAATTGGCGGACCTGTATGAGAGCGAAGCGGCGCTCGTTTTCGTCTCCGGGCACGCAACCAACGTCTCCACCATCGGCGAACTGCTTGGCCCCACAGATCTGGTGGTATTCGATGCCTATAGCCACAATTCGGTGACCACCGGCTGTAAGCTTTCCGGGGCTACGCGACGCTCCTTCAAGCATAACGACCTTGATGATCTGGAACGCATTCTGGAAGAAACCCGCAGTGCCCATGATCGCGTCATGATCATCGCCGAAGGCCTCTACTCCATGGATGGCGACATGCCGGATCTGGCCCGCCTCGTGGAAATCAAGGAACGCTTCGCGGCATGGCTTCTGGTCGACGAAGCCCACTCTCTGGGGGTGCTGGGAGCAACCGGCAAGGGCCTGTTTGAACAGCAGGGCGTCGATCCCGGCAAGATCGATATCTGGATGGGCACCATGAGCAAGACCATGAGCGGCTGCGGTGGCTATATCTGCGGCAATCAGGTGCTGATCGATATCCTTAAATTCTTTGCGTCCGGCTTCATGTATAGCGTTGGCCTGTCTGCACCTCTGGCCGTGGCAGGATCCAAGTCGCTTGAGATCATGCAGCGCGAGCCCTGGCGTGTCGAAAAACTGCAATCCAATGGTCGCTACTTCATGAAAGCCGCACAAGCAGCAGGGCTGGATACGGGCTTTAGCGCTGGCTTCTGTGTCGTTCCCGTCATAATTGGCGACAGCCTGCGCGCAGTAACCCTAAGCAACAAGCTGAAGGAACGGGGCGTTTACGCCTTCCCAATCACCTACCCCGCCGTGCCCATGAACAGCGCCCGCCTGCGCTTTTTCATCAGCGCCACCCATAGCGAAGAACAGCTCCAGCAGGCAGTGGACGTTACCGCTGAGGAATTGCGCAAACTAGAAGACGCCAATTTCTCCATATCCACCTCCCTGAGCACCCTAAATCAGGAAGAATGAGCATGCGCCCGCGCTCCATATTGATCACTGGAGCCAGTCGCGGGCTGGGCGCGTCTCTGGCCCACGCTTACGCTACTGCGGGTGTTGATCTCATTCTCACCGCCCGATCGGTAAAAGCTCTGGAAAGAGTTTGCGCTGATTGCCAAAAGGCGGGCGCCAAGGTCCAGTGTCTGCCGCTGGATCTTGCTGAAGAAGCCAGCATTGATGACATATTGGAACAGCTTGAGGCAATCGGCCTGCCCGACCTGCTGATCGCCAATGCCGGTGTCTATTCAGGGCGGCAGGCAAACGGTCTGCTCGAACCCAGAGCGGAGCAGGATCGGCAACTAAGGGTAAACCTGACAGGAACCATCCAGTTTCTGGATCGCTGCGCACAGCGCATGAAGGATCGTGGCTCTGGCCATCTGGTTCTCATCAGCTCTCTTGCCGCCATCCAGCCACAACCGGATAGCCCGGCCTATAGCGCAAGCAAGGCTGGCCTTGCCTTTTGGGGGCGTGCGATGGCTGAAGATCTCGCCGATCATGGCGTGCAGATAAGCATCGTCTATCCGGGCCATATCGAAAGCCAGCAGACAGCCATACAGGTAGGGCCCCTGCCCGGCCTCATGTCCGCGCCCCGCGCCGCTGAGATTATCCGCAAGGGCATAGGCAAGAAGAGGACGCGGATTATTTTCCCTCAGCACCTCTACTGGCTCATCCGCATAAGCAACCTCCTTCCCGGTTGGCTAAGACGTCGGCTCAACAGGCCTTTCCGATATCACGTCGCTCGCAGCGACCGGTCTGAATGAAGGGAGCCCTTAGCGTGGCAGAGCACATGAAAGACTGGATGCAACGACCAGCCGTCATTTACGGGGTCGGCTTTTGGAACCGAAAATCCATAGCGGGCATGCTCGCTTCCCTACCCGGCAAGCCACGCTTTATCCGCTCCTTCAAGCGCGCACTCAAAGAGGCCCAAGCTCGTGATGCCAGCCTGTTTGCTTGGACCACGCGTTTGAACGCAGAGCAGAGAGCTGCCTGTGAGGCTCGGGGCATCCCCATCGTGAATGTGGAAGATGGCTTTATCCGGTCCGTCGGGCTGGGCGCAGCCTTCACGCCAGCAGCGTCCCTGATCATGGATGCAACTGGCATCTATTATGATCCTTCCCAGCCCAGTGATCTGGAAACCATGCTTGAGCAGGACTTCGTCAGCGCTCAAGAACAGCAGCGCGGATGCGCCTTCCGGCAAAAAGTCGTCGAACTGGGCGTCTCCAAATATAATCTTGGCAAAAAGACCACAGCCACACGCTCCAAAACCGGGGTCCCCCAGAAAGCCCCACCTCAGACAGAGGCCTCACGCATTCTTATACCCGGCCAGGTGAGTGATGATGCCTCAATCCAGAAAAGTCGCAGTGATAGCCTGGCGCTCGACTCGGGCGAAAATCCCAACCTCCTGCTCCTTAAATGGGTGCGCGCGCATCACCCCGATGCCCATATCACATTCAAGCCCCATCCGGATGTGACCAACGGGCTGCGCCATGGCAAACTCTCTAACGCCCAAATGCTCTCATATGCAGATAAAGTAGAGCTTGATGCCGACATCACCCACTTGATTGAAGACTGCGATTCCCTTCACACGATCAGCTCGCTTTCCGGCTTTGAAGCCCTATTGCGCGAAAAGCATGTTGTGGTGCATGGCCTGCCATTCTATGCAGGGTGGGGAGTGAGTGAAGATAAAACCGGCTGCCCGCGCCGCACCAAGAATCGCACCATTGACGAACTTGTCTATCTGGCGATGATCAAATACCCACACTATGTTGATCCGGCGTCCTTCCGGCGGTGCAAGGCAGAAGAGACTGTCGATCATCTTTCAAGGTTAAGGAATAATAAAGCAGGATCAGCTAAGGATGTAATAATGCTGCACATTGCCAAACTTGCCTTCAAACTTGGTCTTTGAGAAACACTGGGACTGCACGCTGCAAAGGGCTTAATACCGTTGAAACCTGACGCTAATAGTGGTATTCAGATGCTCATTAATGAATATATGTTTGAAATCAAATGTGGAGTTTGTGCAACTATCGGCTCTAAAATGCTCTTTAGCAGGATGAACTGTTTGATCTAGTTGAGGCTATTTTTGTATCTTGGCCGAAGCATGATGCAAAGGCCTACGCGCAGATCCCATACGGGGTGTAGTTCCCGTTTGTTACCAACGAGTTATATACCCATGCTTAGAATTTTCCTCGCTCTGATAGTTTCCGCTTCTCTGGCTGGATGCTCTGTTACGCCCAGAGAAGGCCCTCTATCTGCTGAGATTGAGGAACAAAGCACCCAAAACGACTATCTCGTGATTGATGTTAATTCTAAGATTGTGGATGGTTTAGCGCGTTTCAACCCCGTTGGTCTGCACAGCAAATTCAAATCCACCAGCTTTAGACAACCACTATCCACCGTTGGTACAGGAGACATCCTCGCCATCACCGTGTTTGAAGCCGACAATGGTGGTCTCTTCACAGGCAGCTCGGGCAACAGAGCCGAGTTTCCACAAGTGGTCGTGGACAACAAGGGAGAGATCTCCCTTCCCTATTCGGGGACCATCAAGGTCAAGGGCAAAACGCCGCTGCAAATTCAGGATCTCGTAGTCGAGAGCCTGCAGGGCAAAGCCATTCAGCCGCAAGCAATGGTGAATGTCGTTCGGAATGAAAACAACGTCGTAACGCTAAGCGGTGACGTGACCAAGCCGGGCCTCTATCCCTTGTCGTCAAAAGGCGTTCGTCTGCTCGACGTCGTCGCGCAGGCAGGCGGCACGAAATTCCCGGCTCGCGAAACATATATCACGCTCATGCGCGGTGCCCGTCAGGGTGTCCAGCTGCTGGAAAACGTGATTGACCAGCCTAACGAGAATATCTATGTGGCGCGCGGCGACAGGATCTATCTTTCCCATGATCCGCAGCGCTACACTGTTCTGGGTGCGGTTCAGAAACCATCTGTCTATACATTCGATTCATCAACGATCTCTGTATTGGAAGCCATTGCGGCTGCTGGCGGACTGAATGATAACAGAGCTGATGCAACAGGTGTCTTTGTCTTCCGCTACGAAGATCCAAAAGTTCTCGATACTCTGAATATCAGCTACAGCCATCAGGTCCGTGGCAAGGTTCCGACTATTTATCGTATTAACATGCAGCATGCAGAGTCGTATTTTTATGCGCAGTCCTTCCATTTGCAAGACAAGGATTCGGTATTTGTTTCAAATGCGCGTGCTGTAGAAATCGGCAAGATCCTGCAACTCATGAATCTTGCAACTTCATCTGTACGAAATATCGCAACGACCGGAAATAAGATTGATGTTTTCAACGATTAGGAGCGCTGTATAAATCAGCCATCCTGTTTTGAATTTTTGCTTTAGGGTGTGCGCGTGACCCAGGAATCAAAAAATTCTATTGAAGAAAGTGGAAAGAGGGTTTTTCTCTTTCTTCAGGGTCACCCCTCGTTCTTTGCCAAGAATGTAGCCAATCACCTTGAAGAAAAAGGGCATACTGCGCTTCGCATCAATTTCTGCCTTGGGGATGCTATTCTGTGGTGGGGACGAAAGTCCTATAATTTCCGCAAACCCTTCTCGTCATGGGAAAAATATTTGCGTGATTTTGTCCAGAAGCATGGCGTCACCGACATCATTTATTATGCTGATAGGAAGCCCTATCACCAAATCGCCGCCAAAGTGGCCGATGATTTAGACATTCCCACTTATGCCTTTGAATTCGGTTATCTGCGTCCTGACTGGATTACTCTGGAAAGAGGCGGCATGTCGGCCTTTTCCCATTTCCCGATTGAGCCTGAAAAGATCAGCGCAATTGCCAAACAAGTGGAAGATCCCGATCTTGCGCGAAAATATCCCTACACCAAGCCAAGAGAGATCTTCTTCGAGGTCACCTACAATCTGCTAAGCTATTTCTTGTGGTTCTTCTATCCCTTCTACAAGGCAGATCGCTATTACAATCCGCTTGTAGAATATGTCTCTGGCATTCCAGGCCTCTTTCTTGAAAAGCGCCGGCATCGCGCAGCCCGCAAACTCGTCACGCGGCTCGGGCGCAAGAGACGACCATTCTTCATTTTTTCTCTGCAGCTTCAAGGTGATTATCAACTCCGTTCCAATGCTCCATTTGCTCACCAGAAGAAGGCGATCGAGCAAGTGATCCTGTCTTTTTCCAAAACATCAAAGGAAAATACGGACCTCATCTTAAAAGCCCATCCGTTGGATAATGGCCTGGAACGTTGGGGCCTCTTCATCAAGAAGGTATCCAAGGAACTTGGCGTTTCAAACCGTGTCCATTTCATCGTCGGCGGCAACCTGACATTCATGCTAAAGCATGCCAAAGGATGCGTGATGATCAACAGCACTGTGGGTCTGCATTCTGTCCGTTCTGATTGTCCAGTAAAGGTTCTCGGGCACGCGGTCTTTGACATTGAAGGCCTGACCCACCAGGGGAGCCTGGACAGTTTCTGGACACACCCACAGGCGCCCGATAAGAGTTTCGTAAAAGATTTTGTCAAAGCCGTTGCAGCCACCATTCAGGTCAAAGGCAACTTCTTTACTACAAAAGGCAATAGAGCCGCCGTACCAGCCTTCGCGCACAATCTCATTGAACGCAGGGTAAATGGGTATGGAGCATTCGAGAAGATGCCACCAAGACTGGCAACGCTGATTGCCAACGAGCCACCCCTATACGCGCCCCAACCTGTTGCGGTGGAGGCTGACCCGATCGAACCAAAGGAAACTTCACCGGATCGGGTGCCCATATTTATAAATTCACCGACGCCCAAAATCACGTAATCAATGCTTTCATATCATTGAAGAATGAGTTGGCATGGATGCATGATCCATTTCCGTGCTCAAAAACAAGCGCCCAGATCACCATTCTGATAGAACTGCCCTCTAGCGCCCTGGCGGTTGATGCTCAAACCAACGGCTACGACATAAAGCCTATACCCGATCTACTGAGAAAATTCGCCGTCACCTAGCCTAAGGCAACTTCGGCCCGCCAGAGATCACCAATACCGATCAGAAGCCAATTCATTACTAAATTAGCTCAAAATGCTGAAATCGTAGTCTTAATGGACAGAATAGCGGCTTGCCCATAAAACAAGAACCCAGATCGCAGTAGATTAAAACCACGATCTGGGCAAAATTCATAAGCCCAAAAGGGCTATGCCTTGCTTCATTCAATAGACCCCGACCGAATCTATTCTTCCGCGGCAACCGGCTGAGGCGCTTCAGAAGCGGCAGGAGGAGTAGCAGGAGCAGCTGGTACAGCATCCCCTTCTTTCTCACCCGTTGCGGGTCTTTTACGCGACCGATAAGTGGTGCGGCGACGGCGGCGGGGCGCTCCATCCTTGCCGTCCTCTTCCGTGTCAGCGGCAGCTTTTGGTGTCCGTTTTCTCTTCGGCTTTTCCTCAGGCTGTTGCTCTTCTTCTTCAGGCTTTTCAATAACAGCCACTTCCATTTCAACAGCGGTATTCTCAAAGCCACTGATCTCTGGCTGCGGTTCATCGCCGGTAATTTCAGGCTGCGGTGCCGGTTTGGCACGGGCCGGACGCTCGGAATTGGATGGCTGGTCGTTATTGGCGTTCGTGTTGCGCACGTCATCGCGGGTAGAAGGCTGCGCGGCAGCTATGATGCGCAAATAATGCTCAGCATGCTGATAGTAGTTTTCGGACATCACCATATCGCCGGACGCCAGGGCATCCCTTGCAAGAGACTGATACTTCTCTGCAATATGGCTCGCTGTACCACGAATTTTTACATCAGGTCCATTGCTATCATAGGAGCGGGACAGCGGATTGGATGGCTTGCGCCCGCGACTGCGTGTCCGGCTGTTTTTCTGGCTCTGTCGCATTGTTTTTCTCTCGTAAATAGGCCGACCAAAAGGTTCAGCAAGGCAAACTGATTGCCAAATGCCCCACGGACACGTGCCCTGATCTGATCACACAGACCATAACACCGAGTTGTCAACCTGTTTGAAAAGTCAGGAGCTATATCGATTCAAAGATCGAGTTGCTTCTTTGACTGAATAAAATCTGAAATCCGCTACGGGGACCCTCAAAATACAGATAAATCTGATCGGAACCCCACCGCCAGCTGTAGTTTGCCATGCAAATCAGCCGGATTTTGCTCTTGGTGGTTTTAATCTATCGAGTTACGTCACAAATTCAAGCCCATTAGCGTTTTTTTGTCAGACCGCACGCTGGCCTTTCAACAGAAGTTTGTCAAAAAGGCTAATTTTGGCTACGTAGCAGCAATAAAATTCGGTTTTGCCCCCCGAGATCCTTCAAAATATGGCCCTCATCGCCAATTGCGGCAGTCAAACCGCTTTTCCGGGCAACAGCAAGCACAGCATCAGCCTGCCGATAACCGAACTCGAACGCCATAATAGACGGCTTCTCATGCCATGTTGCAATGGTTGAAAAAAGTGCTTCATAAGCTTCAAGCCCCGTTTCGCCCGAAACCAGCGCGTTGGTGGGATCATAAGCGGCAACGTCTTTTTCGATATCATCCATTTCATCGGCAGCCAGATAGGGCGGATTGGAAATCAGAATATCCATGCCCCCGGCAAACGCATCACCATAGCTGGCGCAAAGAAATGCGCTTCTCTGAGAGAGGGCAAGGTCCTGAGCATTTTGCCGTGCCACCTTGAGAGCCGCCGGGCTAATATCCGAACCGATACCATAGGCATTGGGCAATTCAGACAGAAGCGAGAGCAATAGACAGCCAGTGCCTGTGCCGATATCGACAATCGAGAGTGGAGCCTTTTTGCATTCCACGGCATCAAGCACCCCCGCCACGAGGGTTTCGCTATCAGGCCGCGGCACCAGAGTGTCTGGCGTCACATTGAAAGGCAGCCCCCAGAATTCCCTATAGCCCAGAATATGCGCGATTGGCTCCCGTGTAAGCCGCCGCTTCAAAAGCCCGTCCAACAGGGCGATTTCATCGGTCTGCAGCATCCGGTCAAATTGCAAGATAGCATCAGTTTCAGACAGGCCCAGCCCATGACAGGCCAACAGTCGCGCATCGAGGCGCGCCGTATCAATGCCCTCTTCTGCCAGAGCCTTGGACATTTCCGCGATCATCTGATCCAAACGCATGGCCAGCCCCCAACGGCAGACAGCCCCGCTCACAAACAGGGCCGAACCAAACTAGACCGCACCCTCTTCGACAGCGGCCAACAATTGCGCCTGATTTTCAGCAATCAGCGCATCGATCAATTCGCCCAGCGCTTCACCCGCCAGAACCTTGTCCAGCTTGTAGAGCGTCAGGTTGATGCGATGATCCGTCACGCGCCCTTGCGGGAAGTTATAGGTGCGAATGCGCTCGGACCGATCCCCGGACCCCACCTGCCCGCGCCGTGCTTCAGACCGCTCGTTGGCTGCCCGATCCCGCTCAGCCTCGTAAAGACGGGCCTGCAACACCTTCATCGCATTGGCGCGGTTCTGGTGCTGGGATTTTTCAGAAGAAGTCACCACGATACCCGTTGGCAAGTGGGTGATGCGCACCGCCGAGTCTGTCGTGTTCACATGCTGCCCACCGGCACCAGACGCGCGCATGGTATCAATGCGAATGTCATCAGGGCGGATATCAATATCCACCTCTTCGGCTTCAGGCAACACCGCGACAGTGGCCGCAGAGGTATGAATGCGTCCGCCGGACTCGGTTTCCGGCACGCGCTGCACGCGATGCACCCCGGATTCATACTTCATCTTAGCGAAAACACCCACGCCCGAGACACTGGCAATGATTTCCTTATAGCCGCCCATATCGCCTTCGCTGACAGACATGACAGAAACCTTCCAACCATGAATCTCAGCATAGCGTTGATACATGCGAAACAGATCACCGGCAAACAAGGCCGCCTCATCGCCGCCCGTGCCGGCCCGCACTTCCAGAATGGCACTCTTGTTATCTGCCGCATCCTTTGGCAAAAGCAGAATTTGCAGCTCTGCAGCCAGGTCCTCGATCTTCTCTTCGGTAGGCTTGACGTCTTCATGCGCTAGCTCACGCATATCGGCATCCATCTCCGGATCGTTCAGGATCTCCTGAAGATCTTCAAGCTCCTTGAGCGCTGCGAGATAATCGCGGGACTTGATGGCCACCGGCTCCAGCTCTGCATAATCCCGGCTCAGCTTGACATAGACATCAGGCTCTGGCCCCGCAGCCATTTCAGCCGACACGGCATCAAACCGTTGAATGAGGGCCTCAACGCGCCCAAGCGGAATGGAAACACCAACCATTTTATCAAGTCCTGTAGCAAGCGGCCAAGAGGAAGACACTGATCTATCGCACAATACCGCAGCCCAAGGCGCAGCAAAGTCGACTTACAAGCTGTGTCGCTAAAGATTTCCGGCCGGAATATGAATGTTGTAACGCCCAGCAAAATCCTGCAGGAATTGCTTGATTTCATCGGCATGCACAGCTTTGGCAAGAGCCTCAGAAAATTCCGCTTCCAGCTGCTCAAGCGGCAGATCCAGCAGCATCGCCTTGACCGGCCCCACCGAGGACGGCGCCATAGACAGGCGACGATAACCAATGGCCAACAGGGCCATCGCTCCGGTTGCCCGGCCAGCCAGTTCCCCGCATACGGTAACCGGCACCCCTTTTTCAGCACACTTGTCGACAATGCTCTTCAGGGCGCGCAGAAAAGAGGGTGTCAAAGAGCTGTAACGACCCGAAAGCCGTGTATTGCCCCGATCACAAGCCATCATGAACTGATGCAGATCGTTCGTGCCGATCGAAATAAAATCGGCACGATCAAGCAAGGCATCCAGCTGAAACAGCAAGGAAGGCACTTCCAGCATTGCGCCAAGTTGGATTTTCTTGGGCTTTTCATGGCCATGACGTTCCAGATGAGCCACTTCGCGCATGAAGAGGCCTTTGGCTTCCTCAAATTCGAAGACATCGGTGATCATGGGGAACATCAGGCGCAGCGACCGACCGGCAGCTGCATGCAACAAGGCACGCATCTGGGTGCGCAGCAATCCAGGGCGATCCAGCCCGAGCCGTATGGCGCGCCAGCCCATGGCCGGATTTTCTTCAGCCGCCATGCGCAAAAAGGCAAGAACCTTGTCGCCCCCAACATCAAGAGAGCGGAAGGTTACAGGCATCTCGGCGGCACTGTCCAGCACCTGCCGATATACCTTTTCCTGTTCGCGCATACGCGGGAAGCTGGCCGCGACCATGAATTGCAGCTCTGTGCGGAACAGCCCGATTCCCTTGGCCCCAGCCCCCGTCATATTGGGCAGATCGACCAGCAGACCAGCATTCATGTAAAGGTCAACCGAAACGCCGTCCTTGGTGACGGCAGGCTTGTCGCGCAGCTTGCGATATTGCTCTTGTCGATGGGCGCGGAATTTGACCTGATCCACATAAGACGCCTCGACATCTGCCGGAGGGCGCATATGCACATGGCCGGTATCGCCATCAACGATGATCGGATCGCCATCTTCACACAGGTTGACCGCCGTCGAAACCTGCCCGACCGTAGGAATGCCCAGTGCCCTGGCAACAATCACCACATGACTGGTGGGCGCGCCTTCTTCAAGCACAAGCCCACGCACCCGATCCCGCCCGTAATCGAGCAATTCTGCAGCCCCCATATTGCGGGCTACGATAATGGAATCGCTCGGCTTTTCGCCATTTTTGTCAGAGAGTTGGTCGCCCGCAAGCTTACGCATCAGCCGATTGGCAAGATCGTCGAAATCATGCAAACGATCCCGCAAATAGGGATCGGTGGAGCGCATCAACCGCGCGCGTGTATCACTCTGCACACGTTCAACAGCAGCTTCAGCCGTCAGGCCCGTGTGGATCGCCTCAACCATCCGGCGCACCCAACCGCGGTCATAGGCGAACATGCGGTAGGCTTCCAGAATGTCGCGATGCTCGCCGACATGTGAAATGTCGTCGCGATTGAGCAGATCATCCACGGACAGGCGCAAATGCTCGATCGCCGCTTCAAGCCGCTTTTCCTCGGCCTGCGCATCCTCGGCAATCAGATTGGTGACAACGATCCGTGGTTCATGCAGCACCACGCGCCCCAGACCAAGGCCCTCGGCCATGGACAGCCCTTCGAGCCGCAGCGGCCGCACCAGATCGAGATCGGCGCCGGGGCCAGACATGCCCTTGAGCTCACCCGAAGCGATCAGCTCGGCCAGCACCATTGCAGTGGTTTGCAGCGCCTCGACTTCCTCATCGGAATAGACACGTTGCGTCTTGTTCTGAACAACCAAAACGCCCAGCGTTCGGCCAGACCTAAGGATCGGCACACCCAGAAAGGCATGGTAGATTTCCTCGCCCGTTTCAGGGCGATAGGCAAAGGCTGGATGCTCCTGCGGCTCGGAAAGATTAAGAATGCGGGCTTCGGACGCGATATGACCGACCAGACCTTCTCCCACCTGCAGGCGCGTTTCGTGCACCGCCAACGGGTTGAGACCTTCGGTTGCATAAAGTTCCAGCAGATTATCGGAACGCAGGACATAAACAGAGCAAACCTCGGCCACCATGTTGGCCGCGATCAATCGCACAATTTCGTTTAATCGTTCCTGCGCATCAGTCGGCTTAGCCATCGTCTCGCGAAGGCGCCGAAGAAGGATACGCGGCCCAGCCAGATTTCCCCGCATCCGGGTTTCTCCGATTTTCCGCTTTTGTCATTAAGGGCCACTCACGTGACACCCTTGCACGAATTCACCACTTCCTCGCATGAAGCCATAAAGAAGCGACATATTGGCAATTGGGATTCGTCTCATGCGCACTATGGCACGAGGCGATCAGGCAGATCAATCATCTGCCCTGTTTTTAGAATGATTGAAAGATACTCCAATCGTAGCCAAAAAGACGAAAAGAGGAGGCCTGCGATGAGGCGCCCTCTTCTTCATCACGCTATTTCTCATCCAGCCCATAAAGCGAGTGCAGCGCACGCACTGCCAGCTCTGCATATTCGTCATCTATCAGAATGGAAATCTTGATTTCGGACGTCGTGATAGCGCGGATATTGATGCCTTTGTCTGCCAGAGCCTTGAAGGCCTTGGAGGCAACGCCAGCATGACTGCGCATGCCGATACCGATCACGGACACCTTCACGACATCGGTCGAGCCCTGCAGCATGTTATAGTTGATATTGCCACGCGCCTGCTCAAGCACATCCTTGGCCCGCTCAAAGTCCCCTTTGGGCACAGTGAAAGTCATGTCGGTGATCGTACCATCTTCAGAAATATTCTGAACGATCATGTCGACATTGATGTTGGCCTCTGAAAGAGGACCAAAGACATGTGCAGCGATACCCGGCTTGTCTTCGAGCCGGCGCAGAGAAATTTGCGCTTCGTCTTTTGAGAAGGCAATTCCGGTTACAACCTGTTTTTCCACAATCTCATCCTCATCACAGATCAAAGTTCCGATGGGCTGGTCCGTATTCATAAGCTCTGGCGCGTCTGGCTCGACAAAAGAGGACCGCACGAATGTACGCACATTATGCACCATCGCCATTTCAACAGAACGCACCTGCATGACCTTTGCGCCGAGCGATGCCATTTCCAGCATTTCCTCAAATGAGATATGCTCAAGCCGCCGTGCTTCAGGCACAATGCGCGGATCGGTGGTATAAACCCCGTCCACATCAGTGTAGATGTCGCAACGATCCGCATTGATAGCCGCAGCAATTGCCACCGCACTGGTGTCAGATCCGCCACGCCCCAATGTCGAAATGCGGTTATCCGGCGCAATGCCCTGAAACCCGGCCACAA
This sequence comes from uncultured Cohaesibacter sp., assembly GCF_963676485.1. Taxonomy (NCBI): domain Bacteria; kingdom Pseudomonadati; phylum Pseudomonadota; class Alphaproteobacteria; order Hyphomicrobiales; family Cohaesibacteraceae; genus Cohaesibacter; species uncultured Cohaesibacter sp. The sequence goes on along the minus strand of NZ_OY781114.1, from coordinate 2,457,473 downwards.
CCGCAACCTGGTTCATTTCAAGACGCTCGATCAAAACCGATCCGTCGATCTCTTCAATGCGAGCGGCGCCATGCACACCATTGGTTTTAAAAGGAATTTGCCACCCAAGCCAGGAGCGGGCATCAACACCCATATTCTGCAGGGTCAAAGCGAGAAGCCCCGATGTCACCTGTTCGCCTGAGGACACAACGGTATCATATTCACGCGCATCATAGAGGGGAGAAGCTTCCTGCACCCAACCAACCAGCTCGTTGGTTTTGCCAGCCATGGCAGAAACCACAACGGCTACCTGATTTCCTGCATCCACTTCACGCTTCACATGTCGGGCAACGCGTCTGATGCGCTCAATATCAGCAACAGACGTACCCCCGAACTTCATGACAAGACGAGCCATCCACTATCGCTTTCTGTCACTGGTTTTTACGTTTTAAGCGGCTCAATCATAAGGGCTGATTGACCTTGCCGCCGGTTGCGCATAGTCATACTCGGCAGATGCGGCTCATGCAAGCTTTCAAAGGCTTGACTTTTCCATTTGCAAAAAGAAGCTATTGATAACATAACGGGCGCAACCAATCCAAAGGCCGTTCCTTTTCGTACAAACCAACCAAAGACGAAAAGCCAAAAAGGGGCATAAAATGACATCCCAGAGCAAGCAGGAATCGCAAACCAAAGCAACAACGGTTGATGATGAAGAAATTGCCCGTTTTTCTGCTATGGCTCAGGAATGGTGGAACCCCAAGGGCAAATTTCGCCCCCTGCATAAATTCAACCCGACACGCGTCGCCTATCTACGCGAAAAGCTCATGAGCCATTTCGACCTTGATGGAAAGGCCAAAACCCCGCTTGAAGGCCTTGATATTCTTGATGTCGGCTGCGGCGGAGGCCTGTTGTGTGAACCTCTCTGCCGACTGGGCGCCAATGTCGTCGGCGTGGATGCCTCGGAAACCAACATCGGCATTGCGGCCACCCACGCAAAGGAAAGCGATCTGGCCATCTCTTACCGGGCAACAACGGCAGAAAGCCTTGTTATGGAAGGTGCCAAGTTCGATGTCGTCCTCACGATGGAAGTGGTCGAACATGTCTCTGATGTCGATCTGTTCATTTCAGAATGCGCCAGCATGGTGAAACCGGGTGGGCTGATGGTCATTGCCACGCTCAACCGGACGCTCAAATCCCACGCTTTGGCCATCGTGGGGGCCGAATATATCCTGCGCTGGTTGCCCGTCGGCACCCATAGCTGGGACAAATTCGTAACACCGGATGAATTGGAACGCGCTCTCGCCCCGACCGGACTGGATGTCGTTGAAAAGGTCGGCGTTACCTACAACCCATTATTTGACAAATGGTCCCGCTCCAAAGATCTTGACGTCAACTATATGGTCCTTTGTTCACGCAAAGCGTCACAGTAAAAGACCATATAAATTTAACTACTACCCTAGGTATAAGAATTAAAACTCATAGTTAATAATACCAAATTCAAGACAAAAACCTACTTATGCGCTTAATAAAGAGCACCATAATTGCAGGTAGAAAATGCCTTTTTCTACAAGAGAACAGTATTTAAGTATTACGCAATTTAAGAAGTTAAGAATATTTTACACCCTTTTAACCTGTTCGTCAGATCATAACATTCAATTCTTTGATTGTTTCAGCAGTTCAAGGAAGCCTTAGAATATCCGGCATAGAGCCCGCCGGGTAAATCAGCAGTGTATCAGCAAGTCTGAATGGCACTTAACAAGGTTTTGCACTATGAACCTCCATTCCATTCGCGTCCGCATCGTCGCTTTCACAGCCGTTTGTGTCATTGGTTCCACCGGCACAATTGTTGGATATAATCTTTGGTCGGCAAGCAAAAGCGCCGACTATGTGGCCACCAACGTGGGAGAGCTGCTGGATCACAACAGCCAAGCCTCGCTTTCCAATCTGGCCGCAGCTCAAGCCGGTGTCATCAAATCCGAAGTGGAAACCGCCTTTTCGACCGCTCGCGGCATGGCCAAGGCGCTCGAGACCATTGCAATGCCGGAAAATAGCGGTGGCTCTCCAACCGAAGTTCGGCGCACCCAGCTGAACGGATTGCTCCATCGCTCCCTGAATGACAATCCCCGCTTCAACGGCACCTATAGCGCCTGGGAGCCAAATGCCCTGGATGGTCTGGATGCCATTTACAAATCCGACACAGCCATGGGATCGGATGCAACAGGCCGCGCCCTGCCCTATTGGACACGCGATGGCAGCGGCAAAGTTGCCGTCCAGCCCCTCGTGGAATATGACAGCTCGGACAAACACCCCAATGGTCTTGTCAAAGGGGGATGGTTCCTCAACCCGCAACGCACCGGAAATGAAAATATCCTTGCGCCACTGCCTTACATCGTTCAGGGAAAATCCGTCTATCTGGCAACCATGTCTGTCCCGATCATGGTCGATGGCAAATTTGCCGGTGTCGCTGGTGCCGACTTTGAACTCTCCTTCGTCCAGGAATTGGCCAACAAGGTCGACAAAAGCATCTATGATGGCAGCGGATCGGTGCGCATCGTAACCAACGAAGGCCTGATTGTCGCCTCAAGTCTTGACCCCAAAAGCATCGGCGGCAAATTCTCATTTGATCAGGAGAATGGCGCAGCAGAAAAGAAAGTGCTGAGCGAAGGCGCCTCGAAGATTTTCGTTGATGAAAAGGACGATTCCCTACGCGTCTTCTCTCCAATCTCCCTTGGTCGCACAGACCAGAGCTGGTCAGTGGTCATCGATGTGCCCCGCTCGGTCGTAATGGCCGAATCCATCGCCATGGGTCAGGCCATGGACAAACGCAACAACAATGCTCTCTTCTGGCAGCTGGCCGTGGCTCTCGTCGTAGCGCTGGTCGCCATGATTGCCATGGCATGGGTCGCACACAATATCTCTGCCCCGATCGTCAAGATGGCCAACATCCTTCGCCGCATTGCATCCGGAGACACGGTTGACCGCGTCGATGGAGCTGACCGCAAGGACGAGATCGGCGAAATCGCGCAAGCCTCGGAAGTCTTGCGCACAGGTCTTCAGGAAGCTGAAAAACTGCGCAATGAAGCAGCCAGCCGCGAAGAAGAAGAACGCAAACTGCTGGACCGCCGCGCCAAGCTGGCACAGGACTTTGTTTCCCGCATGCAAGCTCTCTCCACCGGCATTGCATCTTCGTCCAGCGAAGTCGCCACCGCCGCACAGGATCTATCAGAAACCGCAAGAGAGACGACCAGACAGTCCCAGTCGGTTGCCGTGGCGGCAGATCAGGCCTCGGCCAACGTTCAGACCGTGGCCAGCGCCACTGAGGAAATGTCAGCCTCCGTGCGCGTCGTCAACGATCAGGTCTTTCACTCTGCCGAGATCGCCGACAAGGCCAACGCCGAAGCAGACGCAGCCAACGAGCGCATCCAGTCTCTGGCAGCAGCAGCCGCAGCCATTGGCGACGTCATTGAACTGATTAATGGCATCGCGGCCCAAACCAACCTGTTGGCCCTCAACGCGACCATCGAGGCAGCCCGAGCCGGTGAAGCAGGCAAAGGCTTTGCGGTCGTCGCCGCCGAGGTCAAGGAACTGGCATCCCAGACAGCCAAGGCCACCGAGGAAATCGGCCTGAAAGTGTCTGAAATCCAGCAAGCCACAGACGGCACCGTTCGCTCTGTTGGTGAAATCGCGCAAGTCATTGCAAGCATCAAGGAAACAGCCTCACAAATCACGATTGCGGTCGATGAACAGGGAGCGGCCACCGCCGAGATTGCAAGCAACTGTCAGCAGGCAGCAACCGGCACCGATGAGGTGACCAAAAATATCAGCGGCGTCAACATCGCCGCCCAGCAGACCGGCACCGCATCCACCAAGCTGCAAGATCTCTCCAAGGGCCTGTCAGTGCAAGCTGGCGATCTCAGCAATATCGTTGAGAAATTCGTCGAAGATTTTGCCGCCGCATAAACACAGGGAAAATCTCTGCAAAAAACAGCCCGCATCGGCCATCAGCCGGTGCGGGTTTTTATTCACGCCATAGCGCGCATTCAAGCTACGCTCTTGCCTGCTCAGTTCTGGTCTTCGGGTAGAACCGGCATCGGCAGGCAATCAATCCCGTCTTCAGCGAGCGATTTGACCTCATCCGCGCTTGCCTCGCCATAGATGCCCCGTTCTTCGGTTTCCTTGAAATGCATCTTGCGGGCTTCTTCAGCAAATTTGTCGCCGACATAATCGGCATTCTTGACCACATGTTCACGAAAGGCGCGCAGCATCTTCTGAACCTGTTGGGGGTCAACGCCCTCCTGCGGCGCGGCCACGGCAGTCCCAGCCTGAGGCGCGACAGCATTGGCGGCAGCCGGTTGCGGCAAAGAGGGCGAAGGCGCTGCCCCTGTTGCGTCCTGCCCTTCGGTTGAGCGGCTTAAGCTATCTTGCGTGCGTGTCCCGGTGACGCGCGGAGCCATAAGGGACTTGGAGATTTTCGTCGATGCACAATAGGGACATTCAACATGGCCATTCCGGGTCTGCATCTCGCAATCATCACTATTGCGAAACCAGCCTTCAAATACATGATCATGCTCGCAGCGCAGCGAATACTTAATCAAGTCAAACCCCTAAATCGATTTCAGATAATCTGTGCATCGCGCACAAAAATCCATTTCGCGCCAATTGGCAAGCGAAATTTCATAGACTGAATTATACGCCACTTGCAATCAGATTTCAAAAGCACGGTCGTGCTGCAACGACGGGATCGCCTTGCGGCAGGCATCCACCCGCGTCATGTCTATATCGGCTGCGATGAAACAGGGTTCATCCTGCGCTTCTGCCAGCACGGTTCCCCAAGGATCCACGATAATGGAATGCCCATAGGTCTTGCGGCCATTCTCATGCTTGCCCCCTTGAGCGGCAGCAATGACGAAGGCTCCATTTTCTATGGCTCTTGCCCGCATCAGCACCTGCCAGTGGGCCTGACCGGTGCGCTTGGTGAAGGCTGCAGGAATAGCCAGAATATTGGCACCCATCTGCTTGCACAAAGCCCGATAGAGATAGGGGAAACGCAAATCGTAGCAGATCGACAAACCCAGTGTACCCCACGGCAGAATGGCACTGACAGCCTTTTCGCCCGGAACGAAACTGGCAGATTCACGATAGCTTTCACCATTCTCCAGATCCACATCAAACATATGGATCTTGTCATAGCGCGCAGCAATCCGTCCGGCAGGAGAGATCAGCAGGCTGCGATTGACCGCTTTCACGTCATCGCAGGTTTTGACCAGAAAGGACATGGAGCCAATATGCAGCCAGATATCCAGCTCTTCGGCCAATGCCTGCATCCGCTTGAGGCCTTCATCATCATCCTCGGAAGAGAGGACAGCCATCATCGCCTTGCGATTCATCTCCATGGTCGCAGTCTGTTCGGGCGTCTGGATATACTCAGCCCCATCACGACGCGCTTCACGGATCAGTCGTTCGGCGTCATCAAGATTATGCTCCGGATCGCGACCGGAACGCAGTTGAACACAAGCAGCGCGAAAGGACGTCATGCAACTCTCCAGTTTTTTAGGAATCCGCGGCCCGAGAAGACCGCAAAAGGATTGCCTTCGAGTATTACCCAAGCGCGCCCTTCAGGACAAGCGGACAAAATGGCTCGCCCGAAAGGACCGTGTGCAACCCTCAGGCTGCGAGCAGCTCGTCCAGTTTACCCGCCTTGTCAAGGGCAAACAGATCATCACATCCCCCCACATGTTCTTCATCAATGAAGATCTGCGGAAAGGTGCGGCGTCCGGATTTTTTCATCATTTCCTGTTTGATATCAAAATCAAAGGTCGCATCCAGCTCTAGAAAGGCAACCCCTTTGTCTGAAAGCAGTTTTTTGGCTGCAGTGCAAAATCCGCACATTTTTCGCGTATAAATAACAACTTCTGCCATTTTGGTCTCCATTCGCCAAACGGGTCCTTTGCCATTTCGGGAAGGAGACAAAAGACAACAGTTTGGACTTATTCAAAATTACACTTTTTATATGGGCATTTCAGAGCCAGCGGCAACCCGTGCGAAAGTGATAATGCAAATTTCTCCCGCATTGGAGCGTCTCAATACACGACAACAGGCATCGAGCGTGGCCCCCGTTGTCCAGACATCATCCACCAGCACCACCGTTCGGCCTGAAAGAAGCGTCCTGTCATTGCGATTGATCTGGAAGGCCCCTTCGACATTGACACGGCGTTCAGCCTCGCTCAGCCCCACCTGCTGACGTGTGGGGCGCGTGCGTTGCAGAAGATCGGGCATGAAGGCAGTTCCCGTTTCCCGCGCGATCACCTTTGCCAGCAGCGCCGACTGATTAAACCGCCGACGCCATAGACGCCTTCTATGCAAGGGCACCGGCACGATAATGGCATCCGGGTCGGTCAGGCAATCCGCTCCCGCCCGGACCATCCAGCGCCCCATGACGGTGGCCAGATCGGTTCGATCCCGATATTTGAGCTGATGCACCATCCGCCTTGCCGTGCGCCCGAACAGGGCGACAGACCGTGCGCGATCATAAACCGGGGGATTGGCCAGCACATCCGGACTGACAAGCGTTTCACCCAAATCATAAGAGAAAGGCACACCGGATACAGAACAATATGGGCGTGCAATCCACTCCATTTCTCCCCAACAGGCCCCGCATAGACTGTTGGCATCCTGCACGATCTTGCCGCAGCCAGCGCATCGTGGAGGAATGATGAGATACTGTAGCGCATGGCCACCTTTCAAAAGATGCTGCCCAATCAGCCGAACCCCATCTAACGCCTTCCGATCAAGGCCATCCTCTCCACTCTGGAGAAATTTCAGCATTGACTCCCCCAATCCTCGCCCTTAGCTAACCTCGGGTAGATGATACAGATAGCACAATGCATCAAGCAGCGTTATCATACAAGTTGATCCAGAATCGGAAAGGCATTGCTCATATGGTGACAGGCACAACTGGCGTCCCGCGCCTTTTCGACACCCAGTTGCTGGCCAGACGCCGCAAGAAGGCTTTCGCGCATCATGGCACTGAGGGCGACTTTCTGCTCAAGGAAGTTGCAACCGATATGCTTGACCGGCTTTCCATCATTCTGCGCCCCTTCCCCCTCATCGCCGAGTTGGGCGGACACACGGGGCTTCTGGCCCAGCGGCTCAAAAGCCGCCAGGGCACGGACTATGTGCTCCGTCTGGAACAGGGCTCTTCCCTTCTGGGAAGGGAAGACCATGGGCTAGTGTTCGATCCCGAATTTCTGCCGCTCAAACCGCAGAGCCTTAACCTTCTGGTTTCTCCGCTCTTTCTGCATTGGGTCAACGATCTGCCCGGCACCCTGTTGCAAATCCGCCAGAGCCTCGCGCCGGATGGTTTGCTGCTCGCCACCCTGCTCGGGCGAGAAAGCCTCAAAGAACTGCGCGAGGCATTCCTTATTGCCGACAGCGAGATATCGGGTGGCGCAAGCCCGCGCGTTGCGCCGCTGCCCGACCTCAAGGATATGGGCAACTTGCTGCAACGGACCGGTTTTACTCTGCCGGTCGTGGATCATGATACTCTGACGGTTCGCTACAGCTCACTCTTTTCGCTCATGCAGGATTTGAGGCGGATGGGCGCAACCAATGCGCTGACAGATCGCTCCCGCACCTTCATGCGGCGCGATTGTCTCATGCGTGCAGCAGAAATCTATCAAGAGCGCTTTTCTGATCCGGATGGCCGCGTCCGCGCAACATTCCAGATCCTGTCCCTGTCCGGCTGGGCTCCCGATGAGAGCCAGCAAAAGCCGCTAAAACCGGGAAGCGCTAAATTGTCTCTTGCAAGTGTGCTGGGGGATAAGTCCATCAAGCGTTAACAGCTGGTCGTTACCGGGATTCAAACGGGTGCCAAAACAAGAAAATGCCTATCAACAAGATGCGGCACCGGAACAAACACTAATTTTTGCTTGCGGATACGCTTCTCAGGGAGCGATAGCACCAATATAATCGACGCAAGCACTAAGAATCCGGTCGAGCTGTGCCCCTACAGGACCAGCACCCAAAACCAACGCAGCGGTTACGAGACTCGCAATAACGCCATATTCAATCGCCGTAGAACCACTACTGTCCTCCAAAAAAACTTGAAATTTGTGAAGCATACAGATCCTAACAATTGATAGCGGTGAGGATTTGGCCCCAAAGACTGACCAATTTGGATTGTATTTTACCAAAATTTATAAAGAAAATCTCAAAGGACCGGAAGATTCCCTTCCTGATCTGAAATGATAGCAACCAAATCATTAATCAGAGAAAGGAATGCGGGCCCTATGCCCCAAGCAAATCGACCAGTGGCGCAATCAGTGGCAAGTCTGCAGGCGGCATGGAATAATCACGCAAGGCGCCAGCCCGCACCCATTTGAGCGCCTGCCCTTCGCGGGACTGCGGCAAGCCTTCCCAGCGGCGGCAGATATATAGCGGCATCAGCAGATGGAAATCATCATAGGCATGGCTGGCAAAGGTCAGCGGCGCCAGACAGGCTTCCTTGGTTTTGATGCCCAACTCTTCTTCCAATTCGCGAATGAGCGCCACTTCGGGCCGTTCGCCCGCTTCCAGCTTTCCACCGGGGAATTCCCAAAGCCCGGCCAAATTTTTCCCCTCGGGCCGCTGCGCGATCAGGATGCGGTTATCCTCATCGACCAAAGCAACAGCAACCACCAGCAACAGCCGGATCGACGGCTCGTTCGTTCCATCAGATGCAGACATCAAACTCAAACCCTAGCTGCGATAGTCGCCATTGATCGAAATGTAGCCATGAGTGAGATCGCAGGTCCATACCGTTGCGGTCCCCTCCCCGATGCCCAGATCGGCACGGATTTCGATCTCGTCATTTTTCATATAGTCGCTGGCAACCTCTTCGGAATAATCCGGGTCGCGCATGCCATCCACAGCGAGACGGTAGGGACCGAACCAGATAGCGAGCTTGTCCCGATCAGCCATCTCTCCAGCCTTGCCAACAGCGGCAACGACGCGCCCCCAGTTGGCATCTTCCCCGGCAGCCGCCGTTTTTACCAGCGGACTATTGGCAACGGCCAATGCAACGCGCTTGGCAGCCGCGTCATTTTCCGCACCGCTGATCGTAATCTCAAGGAATTTGCTCGCCCCTTCCCCGTCACGCACGACCATCTTTGCCAAGTCCTGCAAAAGGGCACAAAGCGCATCAGAGAAGGACGCAAGACGCGGATCGTCTGCCTTGTCGATTTCAGGACAACCACGCCCCTTGGCCGCGCCAGAGGCAAACACCATCAGGGTATCGCTGGTTGATGTATCGCTATCAACGGTGATGGCATTAAAGGACGTATCGACATGCTTTGCGAGCAGCCCCTGAAGGGCTTCAGAGGCAATCGGTGCATCGGTAAAGACAAAACTCAACATCGTGGCCATATCCGGCGCGATCATGCCTGAGCCCTTGGCGATGCCATGAATGGCAACCATTGTGCCATCAATGTCCACACTCGCAGTTGCTACCTTGACGAAGGTATCCGTTGTCATGATCGCCCGTGCCGCATCCATGAAGGACGCATCGGCTTTTTCAGCATCAAACAACGTGCCGAACAGAGATGTCATTGGCGCCGGATCAAGCGGCTCGCCAATCACCCCCGTCGACGCCATGAAAATTTCCGAAGGTTTGGCACCACAGGCCTCAGCAGCCGCCGCAGCAACAGCAGACACGGTTTGCTCGCCGGCAGAACCGGTAAAGGCATTGGCGTTGGACGCATTCACGACAAGCGCCCGCGCACTACCACCACCAATATGCTGCTTGCACCAATCAACCGGAGCGGAGGGGCATTTGGATCTGGTATAAACGCCCGCAACGGAGGTTCCCTCGGCCATCTCGACAACCAGCAAATCGTTGCGTCCCTTGTATTTTACGCCTGTTGCAGCAACACCAAGACGAAATCCTCCGATCGCATCAAGCGCGGGGTAATCGGTTGGTGCAAAAGGTGATGGCTTGAGATCCATTGCATGCATCCTTCTATCGAAAAGGGGGGAGCACCAAAGGCCAATGACCACTTGGATGCTTTCCCCCTCCATAAACCGTGCTCTGAACAAATGCCAGCCAATTTTAGCAATTATTCGCTGGCATGGGCGATGCACAAGGCACGGCTTACCTGGCATCTTTCATGTTCAGAAGCGATTGTCCCTAAAGATTATTCAGGAATCTTGACGTCGGCTTCCTTGCGCAGATCGTCGAGCAAGGTCTGGAATTTCTGCTGAGCCACATATGCACGCAGTTTGTCCTTCACGGAATCAAGCGTCGGCTTGGGCGCATCGCGCTTGTCCTCGACCAGAATGACATGCCAACCGAAATCAGATTTCACAGGCTTCTCAGTGTATTTGCCCTTATCAAGAGCAAAGGCAGCCGCTTCGAAAGCAGGAACCATCTGTCCCTGTCCGAAATAGCCAAGATCGCCACCTTGGGCGCCGGACGGGCCTGTGGATTTTTCCTTGGCCAGCTCGGCGAAATCCGCTCCACCATCAAGTTCCTTGATGATTTCTTTGGCTTCGTCTTCGGTTTTGACCAGAATGTGACGGGCCTTGACCTGCTGACGCACGGGCAACGCTCCGATCTGCTCATCATAGACGGCCTGCAAATCGGCATCAGTGATGGCTTCATCAACATTTTTGCGGAAGAACTCGGTCTGCAAAGCGCGCTTTTTCAAGAATTCGACCTGCTTCTTGAAGTCTTCAGACTGATCCAGCCCCTGCTTGGCCGCCGCCTGAGAAACCAGTTCCATATTGACGAGCATCGTCGTCAGGGTTTCTTTTTTCTGCTCGGGCGTCATCTGCTGGGTTTGTTGGCCAAGCTGATCTGCAATAAAATCAAACTCGCCCGCGGTGATCTCTTTACCATTGACAGTAGCTACTACAGTGTCGTCTCCTGCATCCTGGGCAAGAACACCCGGAACGGAGCCAATCAAAAATAGAGAAGCCGCTACGGCCATTGCAGAGCGTTGAAAATAGGCACGAACCATCTGTATCTTTCCTATCGTTGTTCACTTTGGAACGAAAAAACTTTAAAAACTGCCTTTCAGGTGACCTACCCGCCTTTCTTGGCGTTGACAAGACAAAGACCCAATCTTATCTGTCAGCCGTGCAGTTTATTGCCAATCAGGTTATCTGGCTGTTGACATTCATGTTAAAGCCGAGACTTGCGTCCCGCTTGACCTAGTCTCGCCGCAATTGCGTTACAAATAAGGCCGTCACAAAATTGTGGGGGCATTTTCAAGGAAGGATCCGGTCTATGGCTGGTCTTGGAGCTATCGCTCGCAAACTCTTTGGAACGGCAAATGATCGTCGCATCAAGGGGTATCGTCCCACAGTCGCCGCCATCAACGCGCTGGAAGATGAATATTCCCAGCTCTCCGATGAGGCCTTGCGCCACAAGACCGTGGAGTTCCGTGAACAACTGGCAAACGGGGAGAAGCTGGAAAAGCTGCTTGTACCCGCCTTTGCCACAGTAAGAGAAGCCGCCAAGCGCACGCTGGGCCAGCGCCATTATGATGTGCAGCTGATCGGCGGCATGGTGCTCAATGATGGCGCCATCGCTGAAATGCGCACTGGTGAGGGTAAGACCCTTGTCGCAACATTGGCCGGTTACCTCAACGCGCTGGAAGGCAAGGGCGTGCATGTGGTCACGGTCAACGACTATCTGGCCAAGCGCGACTCCGAATGGATGGGACAGGTTTACCGCTTCCTGGGCATGACCACCGGCGTCATCATTCATGGCCTGAATGACGAAGAACGCAAAGCAGCCTATGCAGCAGACGTGACCTACGGCACCAACAACGAATTCGGTTTCGACTATCTGCGCGACAACATGAAATATGATCTGGACCAGATGGTCCAGCGTGGCCACAACTTTGCCATCGTCGATGAGGTCGACTCCATTCTGGTCGATGAAGCGCGTACACCGCTGATCATTTCCGGCCCGCTGGATGACCGCTCGGAAATGTACAACACCATCGACAAGTTCATTCCGCAGCTGAGCGCCGAACATTACGAAATCGACGAAAAGCAGAAAACGGCGACCTTCACCGAGGAAGGCACCGAATATGTCGAAAAGATTCTTCAGGAAGCAGGCATGCTGCAGGGCGAGTCGCTTTATGACATCGAGAATGTGACCATTGTTCACCATCTCAATCAGGCCCTGCGTGCCCATCTGCTGTTTGCCCGCGACAAGGATTATATAGTCAAGAACAATGAAGTTGTGATCATTGACGAGTTCACCGGTCGCATGATGGAAGGCCGCCGCTATTCCGACGGGCTGCATCAGGCGCTCGAAGCCAAGGAACATGCGGCCATTCAGCCGGAAAACCAGACGCTGGCTTCCGTAACTTTCCAGAACTATTTCCGCCTCTATGACAAGCTCTCCGGCATGACCGGCACGGCCCAGACCGAAGCGGAAGAATTCATGGACATCTACAATCTCGAAGTGATTGATGTTCCGACCAACCTGCCAATCCAGCGCGTGGACGAAGACGACGAGGTCTATCGCACCCTGCGCGAAAAAGATGACGCTCTGGTTGCCTTGATGAAGGACTGCGTGGAACGCGGCCAGCCTGCCCTTGTCGGCACGACCTCCATCGAACGCTCCGAAGAGCTGTCGGCACGGCTCAAGAAAGAAAAGATCCCGCATCAGGTTCTGAACGCCCGCTTCCACGAACAGGAAGCCATCATCGTGGCTCAGGCAGGCTCTGCGGGGGCCATCACCATCGCGACCAACATGGCCGGTCGTGGTACCGATATTCAGCTCGGCGGTAATCTGGACATGCGCATCGCTCAGGAAATTCCTGAAGAAGTGCAGGGCGAGGAACGCGAGAAAAGGATCGCCGAGATCAAGGCCGACATCGAAGCCAAGAAGCAGAAAGCGCTCGAAGCCGGTGGCCTTTATGTGATCGGCACCGAACGACATGAAAGCCGCCGTATCGACAATCAGCTGCGTGGTCGTTCCGGTCGTCAGGGTGATCCGGGGCATTCCAAATTCTTCCTGTCGCTGGAAGACGACCTGATGCGCATCTTCGGTTCGGATCGCATGGACGGCATGCTGCAAAAGCTCGGCCTGAAGGAAGGCGAAGCCATCGTCCATCCTTGGATCAACAAGGCGCTTGAAAAAGCCCAGAAAAAGGTTGAAGCCCGCAACTTCGATATTCGTAAGAACCTTCTGAAGTTCGACGACGTGATGAATGACCAGCGTAAGGTCATCTTCGATCAGCGCGTCGATCTGATGAAAGACGATAGCGTTGCTGAAACCGTTGCAGACATGCGCCATGAAGTCGTGGAAGACATCGTCGCCAAGCATATTCCCGAGCGCGCCTATGCAGAACAGTGGGATGTGGAAGGACTGCACAACGAAGTGCAGGAAATCCTCAATCTCGACGTTCCTGTGAAGGATTGGGCCAAGGAAGATGGCATTGCGGACCAAGAAATGATCGAGCGTCTGCAGAAAGCCGCCGATGAGGCCGCTGCAGCAAAAACCGCCAACTTCACGCCAGACCTTATGCGTCAGGTGGAAAAATCGGTTCTGCTGCAAATTCTCGACCATCTCTGGCGCGAACATCTGGTAGCCCTTGATCACTTGCGCAACGTGATCGGCTATCGCGGCTACGGCCAGCGCGATCCGCTGCAGGAATACAAGACCGAGAGCTTCGAGCTGTTCCAGGCCATGATGGATAATATGCGCCGTCTGGTTACCCAGCAGCTGGCCCATGTCCAGTTGCGTCAGGAAGAGCCGAATCCATTCGAACAGAATGAACTGCCTGAAATGCATGAGCAGCATGCAAATCCGAATACCGGTGAAAATGAAGCAGTTCCGAATGACACGGACGCAACCCAGAATGCCTTTGGCAAGGTGCCGCGCAACGCGCCCTGCCCATGTGGCTCGGGCAAGAAGTTCAAGCATTGCCACGGCAAGTTGAGCTGATTGCCTTCCAAAAATCAGACAAAAATCCCGCCAAGATCGATGAGTCTTGGCGGGATTTTTTTATGTTAGGGCCAAACGACCTTCCATGCCGACGCCGAATGGCCGTTTTTTGTCAGTTTTGACCAGAATTATCCAACTTGACCGAAGAAAAATCACAACAAGTAATACCGGAATAGTAAATACCTATAATGATTGTTTTCATCCGAAAAATCAAAAGAGATACAAACCTCAACTATAAGTTCGGGTAAATTTAAGGGAAATAAGCCAAAAACCCGTAAGCATTTATACTTCATCAGTTACTCTACTACAGGGCGGGCAATTAAATATTCTGTTAATGGCAAGCTGATACAAAGACTTGAATAGTATTAAGTTATCGGCAGAGTCCTGAGAACTTTGCGCTGGAGCATTCATGTCAAAGAAACTAGCCTTGACCGGGACCGAGCGTTTTTTTGAAGAGTCCGAAATCATCGTTTCAAAAACCGACCTCAAGGGTCGCGTCATCTATTGCAATTCCCAATTCATAAAAATCTGTGGCTACTCAGAAAAAGAAATGCTCGGACATCCCCACAATATCATCCGTCACCCAGATATGCCCCGTTGCGTCTTCGAATTGATGTGGGAAACCATCCAGAACGACAAGGAAATTTTCGCCTATGTCGTCAACCGCTGCAAGAATGGTGATCACTACTGGGTAAATGCCCATATCACACCAAGCCATGACGCATCCGGCACCATCATTGGCTATCATTCCAATCGCCGCGTGCCAGACAGAAATGTCATCAATAACGCAATCATACCGCTCTATAAAAAACTACTGGATGAAGAAAACGCCCATACCAGTCGCAAGGAAGGCATGAAAGCATCCAGAGAGATGTTCAATAACCTACTGGAATCCCGTGGCGTTCCCTATGACGAGTTCATCGCAACATTGTGACGCATGACAATCCCAATGACTGGCGTCAGGCGCCATATATACAGAGACCGATAGTATGCTGAAAAATCAGTACAAGTCCGCAGTCTTGAAAGCTGTCGATGTTGTTGAAGCCGTAGCCAAAGGCGACTTCGAAAAACGCATCATCAACATCACCGAAACCGGCGAGTCCGCACGCCTGCTGCATGCCATCAACGATCTGATAGACCGGTCCGATGCCTATTTGCGCGAATCCTCCGCAACTCTTGAATATGTCTCACAGAACAGATATTTCCGGCGCATCTCTGAAAAAGGCATGAGCGGCAGCTTCGCAACAGCCAGTCGCACCGTCAACAATGCCATGGATGCCATGTCAGGCAAGGTCCATACCTTCTCCGAAGCGGTTGAGGATTTTGAAGGCCAGATGAGCAGTATCGTTCAGATTGTCGCCTCCGCCGCTGTCGAGCTGGAAGCATCGGCAGGCTCCATGAATCAGATCGCCACCACATCAAGCAGCCAGGCCAGTATCGTTCAGCAGGCCTCTGAACAAACGTCTGGCAATGTCAACGCGGTGGCCGCGGCCACCGAACAGCTGACCAACTCCATAAGCGAAATCAATCAGCAGGTCATGCGCTCCGCTGAACATAGCGAAAATGCCGTCAACGAAGTGAGACAAACCAGCAAGGACCTGAAGGGCCTCTCCAGCGCGGCAGACAGCATTGGAGCCGTCATGTCGCTGATCGCCGACATCGCCGACCAGACCAATCTTCTGGCGCTCAACGCCACGATTGAAGCGGCCAGAGCGGGCGAAGCTGGCAAGGGCTTTGCCGTTGTCGCCTCCGAAGTCAAGGCGCTGGCCACCCAGACAAGCAAGGCAACCAGCGATATCGGGCAGCAAATCGCCCGCATTCAGGAAGCCAGCCAACATGCGGTCAGTTCCTTCGAGGGCATTGAGCGCACCGTGGCGAGCACCAAGGAGATTGCAGTCGCCATCGCCACCGCAGTGGAAGAGCAAAGCGCAGCCTCCAACGAAATTGCCCGCAGCATCGAGGAAGCCTCTGTCGGCAGCTCGGAGGTCACCGGGAATATCGCGTCAGTCAGCGAGAGCATCATTGAAGCCTCCAATGCAGCCCATGATGTGCATCATGCCTCTCAAGAATTGGCCGCCAATGGCGAGAAACTAAAATCCGGCATCGATAACTTCCTGCATGAGGTACGCAAGGTCATGTAACCCGCCTTGCTAACAAACAAAAAGCCCTGGACCAAACGGGCTTTTTCCTCATGCGCAACTGAAAGCTTCAAGGGAATCCGCCGTTGCCGCGCAGCCATCTGTGCACCTCGGGCAGCATTTTCACCCAGCCGATACCATCGGGGTGCGCAACCATGTTGTCGATCATGTAGCCAGAGCTTTTGCCCTTGAGACTGTCGCCAACCGGTCACTGAAGGGCTCGACAGCACAACTTTCTGGATCAACCAAACCAGCTAACATAATCCCATAGCGACAGGAAAGAGGTCCCCGCCAGCAGAATATGCACAAAGCACGAGGAATAGACCGCTTTTCGATTGCACCCATCGAATGCATCCGCTAAGAAAGCCGACATATATCCTGTTTGTCTTGGAGATGTCACAAAGCCAAGCACAACCAAAAGCTTTTTGGTTTGCACAGACATCCAACAAGACCGTCAGAAGCACCCGTAGCTCAGCTGGATAGAGCGCTGCCCTCCGAAGGCAGAGGCCACAGGTTCGAATCCTGTCGGGTGCACCAGTATCTCATTTGATATAATAGGCGTTTTCAGAACGCCAAAATTTCTATTGATCTCAGATGATCGCTAGATATCGCTCAAACTTCCTTGAAGACCTTACAAATCGCGTACGGTAAACTGAATTGCCCACGCCAAATCCTGGCCGCAGGCGACGCAATGGTGGGGCCTTGCCATGGCAGACCTGCATGACCCCCAATTTTCGGCCGAGCGCAACATGCTCGGCCGAGGCAACGGCAATCCAGTTACGTCGGCTTATTCTGCAGCGCCATCTTCGGTCAACGTGTAGACACGCAGGCGGTGGCCGTCGGGGTCCGTGGCGACAAAGCTTGTGCCGAAGTCGAGCTTGGTCGGCGGCAACGCGATCGTGACGCCCATCTCCTGCCAGTCGGCATAGATTTTGCTGAGTTGGTCAAGTGTGACCTTGAACCCCAGATCGCAGGCACCTGGCTGATGGGTCGGACTTGGGGCGACACCATCCTTGCGCCACAGGCCAAGGGCCAGTCCCGAGTCGAGATGAACAGAGCGAAGGTGGGGCTTTGCTCGACCGGCGGTCTTGCGAGTATCTTCGTATAGAAATCAACGCTGATAGCAGGGTCGGTGACATAGAAAAGAAGGGTGTTGGACATGTTGGCTCCTTTGAGGGTTCAATGCATGTCCTGTCTAGCACGGGGCACTGACAGTTTCTGTCAGCATCATCCGGAGTTTGGAATGCCTTGTTTCTTGCGCCACTCTGCCAGTAAAATCTGCCGCCGCCTCGGATAACGCGCCTCGAGCAACTCCGCCCGGACAAGACGGTCTGCGCGAAAGCTACGGTAATCGCCGCGCAGTTCGCACCAACCGATCAAAAGCCGGACCTGATCGAAGAAAGCAAAGGCAAAGGGCCAGATCACGCGCTCGGTCTCGGCGTCCCTACCGTCGCGATAGGTGATTGCAAGCTTCCGCTCGGTGCGGATCGCCTTGCGCAGAAGCACTGGATCGACAGCGTGGTTTTCGAGGACAGATCCGGGCCCTATGATCAGCGGAGTGGCATCCATGGCGTCCCGCATATCGACTGGCAAAACGGCTGAAATCCGCCCAAGCGCGCTCTCCGCATGTTTCCGCAAACTCTCGTCACCACGCTTGGCGACCCAGCGTGCGCCAAGCATTAGGGTTTCCAGCTCTTCAATGGGGAATGACAGCGGTGGAAGCAGAAAGCCCGGACGCAGCACATAGCCAACCCCGGACTCGCCCTCGATCTGGGCACCCATCGCCTGCAGGGTTGCGACGTCACGATAGAGCGTCCGCAGGCTGACGCCGAGTTCATCGGCAAGCGCCTGACCGCTAACCGGGAGGCGCTTGCGGCGCAGAATACTCAGAAGATCTAAAAGACGCTCGGACCGTGACATGATTCAAGGATAGCACAGATGCTGCCAGAAAACGACAGCATGATCGAGGCCGCGCACAAATGGGTGAGCATTCTTCATCATGACGCATCACGCCAGATCGCTCCGAGCCTAAGGTGATGGATGCTGCAAGGCACACTGGTATCTGCTCTGCGCCTTGCAGACAATTTTTGAAATGCAAGGAAAGCTTTCGCCGACAGTGCCTATTATCGCTTTTGTGTTGGTTTAGACGATTGTAGTCACAAGGGTATCGAGAGATTTACGTACCTTGGCCATTGGCAACAGCCAGTCACCGTCCGCATCACGATACCCCAAAGGCAACAGGATAACTGATCGAAGCCCACGTTCCTTCAAACCCAGGATTTTATCGACCGCATCTGGCGAGAACCCTTCCATCGGCGTGCTATCGACTTCCTGTTCTGCGGCCGCGACCAAAGCAACGCCCAGAGCGATGTAGGCTTGGCGCGCGGCATGGTCAAAGTTCACTGCTTCGTCGCGAGGCAGATAGCTAGCCTTCAGATTATCATAATAGCCGCGCAATAATGGCAGATCGCCTCGAGCTTCGACATTCAAATCAACGACTTCGTCAATACGTTCGGCAGTGTAGTTATCCCAGGCAGCGAACACCAAAAGATGCGATCCGTCTTTGATTTGGGCCTGATCACCGGCGGCCGTGCTGATCTGCGCGCGCAACTCGGGGTTTGTCACCACGATCAACTCGAAGGGTTGCGTGCCACTGGATGTGGGGGCCAAACGAACCGCTTCGACGATGGCATCGACCTTTTCTTGCGGTACGGACTTTGCTGCGTCCATTTTCTTGGTCGCGTACCGCCAGTTCAGGAGGTCGTGCAGCGTCTTCTTAGTCATGTCGGAGTTTCCCTTGTCAGCACTCGAAGTGGGTAGTATACATTTGTGACTGACGATTTATCAGGAACCGAATATTGCTGCAAGGGGGCACATTCTTTAGCCTTGGTAACAAAGAGGGAACCGACATGCTGGAAAGCCAACAATGCCCTGATTGCAAGCGTATCAATGAGGTTCTGTCACGCGTGGGCGACCGATGGAGCGTTCTTGTTGTTATTACGCTGGCTCAATACGGAACACTCCGCTTCAATGAACTCAAGCGCCATCTCAGCATTTCCCAGCGCATGCTGAGCCTTACGCTGAAGCAGTTGGAAAGGGACGGTCTCGTAAACCGAACTTACTATCAGACCATCCCGCCAAAGGTTGAATACAACCTCACCGAACTGGGGCAGTCTTTTCGTGCACCGGTAAGCGCACTGGGCAATTGGGCACTTGATAATCTGTTCAAGATCGACGCAGCACGCGAAGCTTATGATGCCGGGCAAAGCAAACAGCCGTAAAGACGACGGCATTGATATGCATACAAAGCGGGCGTTCGCGCAAAGCCGTTGTCCATATGGCATCAATGCTGCAGTATCAACGAAAGGCAGCTTTAGGGAAGCACTTCCATACCTCCGTGTGCTGGACGAAAGTCGGTATTGGGCCGTGGCCGCTATTCACGCACCTGAATGACGGTTTCCTATCACTGGAGCGCTGCATCAGTATATTGCCCCACCGGAATCAGCACACCATCAAAGTGGGTTACCACCCGCTTAGAGCCAAACCGCTCATCAATGCAATTGCTCGATCGTTTTCGGTGTCAACAAAAAGCGGTGCACACTGTCCCGACCATACTGCCGCTTAGATTTTACTGCTAGTGTCTGCTGAGCGCTATGTTCCAAACTGATTGAATAGTCACGCCATAAGGGAAGGTTTGCTTATCAGGGCAACGGCACAGACAGTAAACAGCGATCGCAATGCTCATCTCTATTAAGGCATACTCCGTTTACGCCGGGGTCTTCGCCGAGCAACGTGCCGAGCGGCTCCCACTCGCATTATTCTCTGGAATCTGGGGCATTCAAGATGATTGGGAGCAGTACAGGCGATCACATGGAGCAGGCCATCGCGCAATCTGGCCAGTTCCTGAATTTTCTGATCGATATCCTCGGCCTTTTTCTTTAGCTGATCCCTATCAATCTCGACATCCCTTGCCGCATTCAGCATGCCGGCAATTTCTGCTAGCGAAAATCCAGCGCTCTGCCCAAGAGAAATCAGCGAAAGCACTGGCAAAACATCTTCGTCATATAGTCGCCTCAGCCCGCTGCGGCCAGACGACATAATCAGCCCTTTTTCTTCATAGTATCGCAGAGCAGAAGCAGGCAAACCGCTCAAGTGGGCAACTTCAGAAATATCCAACACACCTATTGACCTCAAGTTTACTTGAAGTGCTAGCACATCAAATCGCGTCGATGATTGCAAGAGGTAAGGAGCCAGAGATTTTCAGTTCAATCGTCCTGAACAATAGGAAAGCGCTCCATCTCCATCCCCATGCTCTCGCTTCGAATGTGCCCGATTTGCTAGAGCCACCTTGGAAAGGTGGCCTTTGATCATGCCCCCAGGAGACAAGAATGATTTTTACCCTACACGCCATTTTCATCGGAATTACCGCCACCCTATTTATGGATTTAGTTGCGCTTGGACAGCTTAAGGTCTTGGGAATTCCCTCGTTGAACTACACGCTGATGGGCAGATGGATCTGCTATATCCCAAAAGGACGTTGGATCCACCGCCCTATAAGGCAAAGCGCCCCAATCCCATATGAAGCCGTTGTAGGGTGGTCTGCGCACTATCTTATCGGAATCTGCTTCTCGTTTTCTTTGCTTTTTGTGGCTGGTCCAAAATGGAGTGCGCAACCAGACCCGATGCTGCCGATCGCCTATGGAGCCGTAACGGTTCTGGCCCCTTTTCTAATATTGCAACCCGGTATGGGAGCGGGAGTCGCCGCAAGAAAAACTCCGAGACCCTGGATCGCACGGTTTCGAAGTCTGGCTGCCCATTTGTCTTTTGGGATTGGCCTGTGGCTAGGAGCATGGCTCTGGACAAAAATGGGATGGTGATCCTACTCGTTTTGGCAAAGCCCAAGATGGACATTGAGCGCAATGGGGTGTTCGCGGCCATAGCAGGGATGTGGATCAATCCACAGACAACTGACAAATTATGTCAGTTGGGTTCGCATACTCTTGAGCAATCTGGTAAATTGCTAAGGAGATAACAACCAATGACCAAACACGTGATCGAGACCGTTACCTTCAAACTCAATGATGGCATAAGCCGCGAGGAATTTGCGCAGGCAGCGAAGTCCATGAACGATTTTGTCACCTCGCGCCCGGGCTTCGTGGCTCGGCGTCTTTCATGTGGCGATGACGGCTTATGGATTGAACACATAGAATGGGCAGACATGGATGCTGCTAAAGCCGCAGCTGCCGCGATTGGTTCAGTTGAAAGTAACAAGTCGTTTCTATCTGCCATTGATGGCTCGACCGTTAAGCTCTATCACACAGAGCTTGAAGTGTCGCTGAACTAGTGAGGCGCTATGCGGCGTAGCGAGCGGCTGACCGAGATAGTCGAAATCATCCGTGACGGACGGCTTCACCTTGCTCGCGACATTGCCGAGGCTTTGGAAGTATCGGAGCGAACGATTTACCGCGATATCGCCACGTTGATTGCCTCCGGTGTTCCGGTCGATGGTGAGCGGGGGGTGGGATACATGCTGCGAGAGCCTGTATTCCTACCTCCACTTGCGCTCTCAATAACCGAGCTGGAGGCGCTAAGCCTTGGTATGTCCATTGTGCAGGAAGTTGCCGATGAAGAGCTTCGGCTCGGCGCCAAAACCCTGCATGAGAAGATCGCCAGCCACGCACTCAATCGTCGCAAATCCCCTGAAGCGTGGGGCTTCGGCCTCTACGAGTTCAAACGGGTGCGTGATGGGCTCAAATTCATGCCAACCCTGCGTCATGCGATCCGCAATCGCGAGGTGCTGCGCATCGGTTATCACAGCCTGTCAGACAAACACTCGCAGCGATCCATCAGGCCGCTCCAGACGGATTACTGGGGGCGTGTCTGGACGCTTTCGGCATGGTGCGAGACGCGCGGCGATTTCCGCGCCTTTCGCATCGACCGCATCACAGATTGTAATGCCACAGGCACGACCTTCACGGACGAGCCGGGCAAAACCATTGAAGATTATTTACGCCATGTCGAAGAGGCTATGCGTACCGATCAGCGCCGTTGAACGCTTTCTCTCTGAAGAGCTGGAAGGGGTTGTGCTTCTGTCGGCTTGGGGGAGGTTTCGTACTTCTACAATCCCGGGTATCGGCTGAAGCGCGGGACGTATTTTGCCACCATAAAGCACAAGGACGGCGAGAACGAAGGGCTCTCAGATTGATAGAGAAGGTGTCTGGCGGCTCAATATCGGTGTGTCAAAGCCAGTTTTCAAAAGGTTGTTCGGACCGCCGCCAACTCTTGGCCAATCTTGTTGGAAAAGTCGATGTTCAATGCTTGGTGCACAGTTTGGTAGAACTGCTTTCTTGAAGTATTGGAAATTCATTTTGATCTGCCCTCGCAACATTATAAGAAATCAAATTCTAGGAATTTTGCGAGAAATCAGTCGCAGGCCCTTTTTCAACGGATCAGCCACCTTTGCCTATCGCGAGCCAGAATATGCGTTTTCGATTGTAAAAAACCGCATTGAGATTATTCACCGAGCCGAAGATCACATCGAGAAGCCCCGTTACCTGCTGGTCGAATTCCTGAGCCAGCAGGTTGATCAAATCGGCCCGGCGTGGCTGCTCGGCCTGCCCTTCTTTCTGCTCCCGGCTCAGAACTTCCGCCCGCTTCGAACGCCCCTCCGCTCAGTAAGGCAAGGGGAAGCGCGCGACAAGCTGGCGCACACGCATATTGATCGCATGCCGGTTCGCGTCGAGCGTTCCCTCACGCACCGCATGAAGCGTTTCCAGCATCAGGGCAGCGATGTCGCGATACTCGTTGGTGCCAAAACCGCGGGACGTCCCGGCGGCGGAACCGACGCGGATACCCGATGTGATCATGGGCTTTTCCGTATCGTTCGGGATCGCATTCTTGTTGAGCGTGATACCAACGGATTCCAGCGCCTTTTCCGCAATATTGCCGGTGATCCCGAAAGGGCGTAGATCGACGACGGCAAGGTGGCAATCCGTTCCGCCGGACGTGATCTTGAGGCCGCCATCAGCAAGGGCCTGCGTCATCACGCGACAATTCTCCACGACCGAATGGGCATAGGTCTTGAACGATGGTTGCAGCGCTTCGCCGAAGGCCACGGCCTTCCCAGCGATAACATGCATCAGCGGCCCACCCTGAAGACCGGGGAAAATGGCAGAATTGATCTTCTTGGCGATTGTGGCATCATTGGCCAGGACAAACCCGCCGCGCGGTCCGCGCAGAGTCTTGTGCGTGGTCGAGGTGACGATATGGGCAAAGGGCACAGGCGAGGGATAGGCGCCGCCGGCCACCAACCCTGCAAAATGGGCCATGTCGACAAGGAGCGTCGCACCAACCTCATCGGCGATTTCGCGAAAACGCGCAAAATCCATAACACGGGGATAGGCCGATCCTCCCGCAATCAACAATTTGGGCCTATGGCGACGGGCAAGTTCGGCGACCTGATCCATGTCGATGAGATGGGTTTCCGGGTCCACTCCATAGCTGACGATATTGAACCAGCGGCCTGATATATTCACCGGCGCTCCATGGGTCAGGTGTCCGCCGGCCCTCAGATCAAGCCCGAGGATCGTGTCGCCCGGCGTCAGAAGCGCCAGAAACACCGATTGGTTGGCCTGACTGCCCGAATGCGGCTGGACATTGGCGTATGTGCTGCCAAAAAGCTGGTTCACCCGTTCGATCGCCAAATCTTCCACGATGTCGACATTGACGCAGCCGCCATAATATCGGCGATGCGGATATCCCTCGGCATATTTGTTGGTGAGCACCGACCCCTGTGCATCCAAAACGGCCCGGCTAACGAAATTCTCCGACGCAATCAGTTCGATGGACTCGCGCTGACGGACCGTCTCGCTGGTGATGGCCGCGGCAATGGCACTATCGGCCATGAAGAGACCAGCAGCGCTCACGCCTGCATTTCCAGCTATTTGAGCTGCCTGTGCTAGATCCGTTGTTGTCATCGCCAATTCCCTTCAATCTGCCTTTTAAAAGTATGTTGCCATTCAAGCCACATGGTGGCTGTCATGCGGCATCTAGCATGAAAATGGCTGGTTATTCCCAGCCACTTTTTGCCATCAAGGCAGACCAATATGGTGAAAACGCGAGACTTGCTTTAAGCAGTGCGGACTGCATGGAGCGCATGGGCCAGCTTTTTAACGGCAAGCTCTATTTCAAGCGGAGTATAGGCGGCAAAGCCCATCAGGAAGCCGGCCCTGCCGTCACCGCCAGCATAAAGAGCCGACAAGCCGAGAAGCTCGATCCCCACGCGCTGCGCCGCATCGATTGCGTCGCTTTCGGAAAGCCCTCCGGTCAGCATGCACGGCATCTGCAAGCCACCTATGGGCGTTTGCGGCTCGACAAAATCGGCAAGATGCGCGTGCACACTTGCCGTCAGGACCTCGAGGCGTTTTGCATAAATGCTACGCATGGTGCGAACATGCGCGCCGAAATGCCCAGCTTCCATGAAGCGGGCCAAGGCGAGCTGCGCTATTGAGGCCGTGTGACCATCCAGCAGCGTGCGGGCGATGGTCACCGGCTTGACGAGTTGCGGAGGCAGCACGACGTAACCGATCCGCAAGCCCGGAAACAGGGCCTTTGTGAAGGTGCCGATATAGATGGTCCGGTCGTGGGGATCGAGCCCCTGAACACAGGCCGTGGGTCTCCCGGCATAATGAAACTCGCTGTCATAATCGTCTTCAATGATCCATGCCTGATGACGGGCTGCCCACTCAATCAAAGCAAGACGGCGGTCCAGCTCCAGTGTCGCCCCCGTGGGGAACTGATGGGAAGGGGTCAGGAACACGGCTTTCGCCTTGTGCGGGTCGGCGATGATCCGTTCGGCCATGATGCCCTGATGGTCCACGGGGATCGGAACGCAGTCCAGACCGGCAGCATCAAATGCCTTTCGGGCACCATAATAGACCGGGTCTTCGATGAAGATCCGGTCGTCGGGGTCAAACAGCACATTTGCGCATAGCGTCATCGCCTGCTGCGAGCTGGTGAGAACCACCACGCGATCCACGGTTGCGTGTGCGCCACGTTCCAGATTGACATAGTCTGCAATGGCGCGGCGCAATGGTTCCGCACCCTGCGGATCGCCATGAAGCAGGGCCTGAGAGCCAGCTTCCTTCAGCACCTGTCGTTCGAGGCGTTCCCATAGCGGGAGCGGAAAGCTGCGCGTATCCGGCACCCCATGAGCGAAGGGGCGCGGCGTCAGCATTTCGCGCACGCCGCCGCTGCGGAACATGGCGTCTCCCCGCTTGCTGAGGTTCGGGGTCTGATTGCGCTGGAGCGTGTCACGTTGCATCAGCCTGCGGCCGGACTTGAATTCCTTCATCTCTGCGACAAAGCTGCCACTACCCACACGCCGGTCGATGAAGCCTTCCGCATGGAGCTGGGCATAGGCGGTCTCGATCGTGTCTCGGGAAACGCCGAGTGACCCGGCAAGCGCCCGCGAGGCTGGCAGCTGTTTGCCCGGGCCGAGCGCGCCGTCGACAATCAGTTGCCGGATGGCACGTTGTATTCGCGTATGCAGGGGCATCTCTGCGTGAGCGGGATGGGCAAGCCATGCCTTTACGGATTCCAGTTGTGAATGCTTAAACAAATGGTCTGTATCCTTATCGGAAAATAGACAGGCATAACAGGCCATTCAGCTACTAAAAGTCAAGACAAGGAGTTGGCCGCAAACTATCAGCTTCAGCAACCCCACATCCGTCAGTGCATCATCAGGGTCGTTCATTCGTGTGAACGCGAGCGGTTGTGCGCATGGATCCGACGGCGGCAGATAGCACCAAACAATTGACAATACGAATTTTACCGAATGTTTCAACTTCTTCGATAGGCTCCACCCTGAGGAAAGCCGATCGGAGCATATTGAATGGCTCATGCCAAGCCAATCACCACCCAGAAGCTTAAGAGCTGGTTTCTTGCCGGAGACAAGGAACTGACCATGTTGCGCGCGCAATTGACGGTCCTGTCCGGTCAGTTGCCCATGATGTATGGCATCCTCTTGATCAGCAGCTGGGTGCTTGCCTACACCCATATGTTCATTGCACCGGATTGGTTGACCCTTTACCTGCCTGCCATCGCCACGGTGATTGTCGTCTTGCGCAGCATCGACTGGTTGCGCCTTGATCCTGCGTCCATCACGGAACAACAGGCTCTTGCGCGCGTGCGCGCGGTGATCAAGCTGTCTGTCATCATCTCCATTGCCTTTACGGCCTGGTCCTTGATGCTGTTTGAGTATGGGGATGCCCTGGACAAGGCCCACGTCTCTTTCTACATGGCCGTGACGGTCATATCCTGCATCTTCTGCCTGGGCTCTCTGCCACAGGCAGCCCTCATTGTTACCATTGTGGTGAATGGCACCTTCGTGAGTTTCTTCCTGTTCTCCGACACGGCCTTTTTTCAGGCTGCAGCGGTCAATGTGACGCTGGTTTGCGTCGGCATGATGTTCGTAATGCGCCAGAGCTATCGCCATTTCTGCCACATGGTCGAAGAACAGGTCCGCTCCAAGCAGTTGATCGAGGTCAACGAGCGCCTGGCCAACCGGGACAGCCTGACCGATCTGGCCAACCGTCGCGCCTTCTATAATGCCCTTGAACGCCAATGCATGGAGGCCTGCCAGAGTGAGAAAACCATAGCCGCAGGCGCCATCGATCTGGACGGTTTCAAGCCGATCAACGACATGTATGGCCACATGGTCGGCGACGTGCTGCTCAAGCAGGTCGGGCAGCGGCTTCAGACCTTGTCGCATCATATCCCCGGCGTGGTCTTTTTTCGTGTGGGCGGGGATGAGTTCTCACTCATTATCAGCAATCCTGGTTCCTGCGAGGATTGCCGCCTGATCGGAGAGCAGATCTGCACGATTTTGCAACGCCCGTTCGATATCGACAACAGCGAAGTTTCTATTTCCGCAACGGTCGGGATTGCCCATTTCGATCCGGAAATAGACAGCTTTCAGGATGTCATGGAGAAGGCGGATTTCGCCCTGTATCGGGGCAAGCGAACCGAGCGCGGCACATGCACCATCTTCTCTGAACATTTGCATCGCGAACAGCGGCGCGGGGTTCAGGTTCAGCATGCACTGAAATCAGGAAGGCTCTCCGAGGAGATCTCGCCAGTCTTCCAGCCCATTGTCGACATCGTCCATGATCGCGTCATTGCAGTCGAGGCACTTGCCCGATGGAACTGCGTCTCTCTGGGCAATGTTGCACCATCCGAGTTCATTCCCATTGCCGAAACCTCAGGTTGCGTTGCCGACATCACCAAAATCATGTTCGAAAAGAGCCTTGCCGCCGCAAGAGACTGGCCAAGCGCCTTGCAGCTATCGATCAACCTGTCTGCCATGGATGTCTCGAATGAGGACCTGCTGATGTGGATCTATCAGCGGATCGCCCGCAGCGATATTGCACCCCAGCGCATCAATCTGGAAGTGACGGAAACAGCCCTTGGTGCGGAATCATCCAAGGGCGAGCAAAATTTGCACCTCTTCCGGAATCTCGGATGCGGTGTCTCTCTGGATGATTTCGGAGTTGGCTATTCCTCATTGTCGCGCCTGCATCATCTGCCGTTGACCAAGATCAAGATCGACAAGAGCTTCGTCACCGATATGCATCGCGAGGCGCGCAATTTCAAGATCGTCAAGTCGCTGCTCACCCTTGCCAGAGACATTGAACTGGATTGCATTGTTGAAGGGGTGGAAACCGAGCAAGAACTGATGCTCTTGCGCGAATTGCAGGTCAAGATGGTCCAAGGCTATTACTATTCCAAACCTGTGACTCAGGAGCATCTACTTGAGCTGTTGTCGCAAAACGACGATCTCTCCGCCGAAGGCATCCGTCAGAGCGCCTGATTGTGGCAATCTTGCTGTTTTGGCCTCCCCATTTGGGTCCCGAAGACTGAAACCCTGAAGATATCAACGCCTTCTTATTGAAGAAAAAGCCTGCATTGGCTAAAACCCTCCGGTCATAACTCATGTACCCCGCAGTGAACCATCAATTGCCTATGTCTCTTGAAAGCTATATTGCTCGGGGCTTCAAATTGGAGATTTGAACTTGCTGGACTCTTCGACACTCCTGGTTTTCTCTTTGGCAGCCTTCGCACTGACTTTATCTCCCGGCCCAGACATGCTGCTCATTGCATCACGCACCGCCGCTCAAGGGCGCGTTGCTGGACTTGCGACTTGGGCCGGTATAGCTGCAGGAACATATGCGCATGCTCTCGCAGCCGCATTTGGACTGTCCCAATTGTTTCTTGCAGTCCCCATAGCCTATGATTTTGTCCGATTTGTCGGCGCAGCCTATCTTCTGTATTTGGCATGGCATGCCTTCACAGCCAAGAACAATGTGGAGAGCAACCTACCCATCGAACGAAATGAACAATCTGCTTCAACAATGTTCAAGCAAGGTCTTTTGACCAATTTGTTGAATCCCAAGATGGCAATTTTCGTGTTGGCTCTTTTCCCTCAATTTATTGATCCTCAGGCGGGAGCCGTTTCAGTGCAAATCATGATTCTGGCGACGATATTGAATCTGTTAGGTTTCTTCGTGAATGGCGCTGTAATCCTCGCAACCAATCGTGTCAGCAGATTGCTTTCTGGAAACAAGAAACTCAAAAACTTGTCGCAATATTTGCTCGGCACCGTTTTTGCCGGATTGGCAGCCAGATTGGCCATTGACTCACAGAGATAGTTGAAACTGGGCACTCATTGAGTGCCCAGAATAGATCCAACAGGCTCGATACGCCTGACACGGCCCAAATCAATCTCGCCGGAGTGTTCTACCCGCTTGCGCAAGTCGCCTTCCAGACAAAGATAAGCGTTTATACTTAAATTTGATTGCGTCTTGTTTTGGTCACGGCTAAAACAAAACCATGACGAGACTTGCGCCGCGCCTCATTCTAATCTTCGGCCTGTTGATGGGATTTCTGATCCCACAGGTTTCGGCTGGCCTCGTCAGTCTGGGACTTGTACAGCCCCAGACGATCATCATTTGCACCGGCAGCAGCATCGAAACCATCACCATTGATGCCGATGGCAATCCGGTCAAAGCGACTGAAAAATCCCAGCATTGCACCATTTGCTGCGCATTGGTCGTCGCCCTTGCCCATCATGAGGCACCAAAGCATCAGGGCGAAGCCATTGTTGCCGGCCTGCTTGAGTTCGGCCATGCCTCCAGTCATGTTGCTACGCGCCTTGCCCGTGCCCCTCCCCTCGCATAACGCCTCTTACCTTTGAATTGAACCGGCAGACCATCACGCTTTTTTGTGTGCGGTGTGGCAAGAGACAGTTGCGCTTCAGCCAATGATCGACCCGCATGCCTTGCATGCAGGTAAGCGAACGCGGCATTGCGCGCATATGCGAGACTTCCGCGCCCATACCATTTTGAACGCGCGCAGGAAGCCTGGAGAGAGACCATGAAAACGACCTTGAAAACCGCTGCACTCACAGCGTTCCTTGCCATTGCGGCAAGCACAGCATCCGCTCATGATTATAAGCTGGGTGCCATTTCTGTTCACCATCCTTACGCCATTGAAACCCCGAAAATGGTGAAGTCCGGTGCTGGATACATGACCATCACCAACAATGGCGCAGAAGATGATGCGCTCCTTGCGGTCAAGGCCGACTTCCCGCAGGTCATGTTGCACAAGACCGAAATCAAGGATGGCGTTGCCTCCATGCCGCATATGCAGAAAATCGAAGTGAAAGCTGGCGAGACCAAAAGCTTCAAGCCCGGCGACCTGCATGTGATGTTCATGGGCCTTGGTGGCGACCCTTTCGAAGCAGGCGAAAAGATCCCCGCGACGCTGGTATTTGAAAAAGCCGGTGCAATAGATGTCGTGTTCAATGTTGAAGCCCGCAAGGACAAAGCCGAAGCGATGTCCATGGACCATTCGGATCATCACATGGACATGTCCGATCCACACGCTGAGCATAAGCATAACTAGGATCGGTCACGACAAACATTGATACGAACGCAAGCGTAGCCGTCGATCAGGATGGCCAGCGCATAGTCAAGCTCTATCGGGCGGCATGGCTGTGCGCTGGCACTTCTATGCCGGGGGACCGCGCGTGAACAGAATGATCTCATTGCGCTCCTCTGCGGGCTTAAAAAGTTAACGAAGCATAAAGAGAACACTGTTTACGAGATAAATAGCGACTGCTGAAAACCTTGCGACATGCCCGGTTTCTGACCATACCGGTAACAAGAGATTTTCAGATTCGACGGGCTCCAAGCAGTCTTGCCAGTGATAGTATGGCGGGGTTTATCGGGGCTTCTGTTGAGGGAAAGCATAAGCCAAGCGGAATCAATCTTTCGCTGTCCATACCGATATCAATCGGAACCAATTTCTTGTTCTCCAGATCCAATTCAACTTCATGTCGTGGCAGTCTCCCAAATCCAATTCCGCGCCTGATGACTTCAATAGCGCTTTCAACAGTGTTCATGCGCCAAATTTTGCCTTCAGTAGGGAGATTTTCTCCCTTTGTTTCCGGGCCTTGCACAATGATGCGCGGATAGCGAGCAAGAGTAACCTTAGAAATGGGTTGATGAGCATACGCCAGAGGGTGATTTGAATGGCTTACAGTTAGCATTGGAACTTCAAACAACAACTCGGACCAATAAATTGATGTGTCCGTTATCATAATCGCTATATCAAATGCTTCAGTATCAAGGGACGACATTGTTTGTCTGACGACTTCTGTAAGATGTATGTCTACAAATGAATGAGCGTCGGTGAATTTGGTCAAAGCATCATAGAGACGTGCTTTCGGAAACAGGCTATCGACAAGGAGCCTAATTGATGCCGGTGCTCCTTTTGCGATTGCTTGACTGCGCGCCTCAAGATAGCACAATTCATCGATAATTGGTGTCGCCTCTGATAGCATTACCTTGCCAATGTCGCTTAGAACCGCCTTTCTTCCTCGTATTTCGAGCAGATTGATGCCAAGTGATTTTTGAAGCTGGCTAACGGTATAGCTAATCGAAGACTGGCTACGGTTGAGCTTTTCTGCTGCTTTCAAAAAACTTCCTTGCTCCACAATTGTTTTAAGTATGCCCCATTGCTCAACCGTCGAAAGCGGCAGCTTTTCCATATGAAATATCCTCCAGTTTCCGAGTCTTGCAGCTTATTATATCGAATATTTCGAACGAATTGAGCAAATAATTGCATTATCAATTCGATTATTTCGATGATAATTTTGGCCTCAATGAATCTAGAAACCAAATAAGAGGCACAAGTGACCAACGCATTTGACTCGACCAAGCCCGACGAAATCAGCTCATTTGTCGGCAAACACTTTATCTACACCTATGACAATGGCTGGCAGTATGAGCTGTATGTCAAGAACGATAGAACCATCGACTATCGTATTCACTCTGGCATGGTTGGGGGACGCTGGGTGCGTGACCAAGTCGCCCATATCGTTCGCCTTTCAGACGAAGTCTACAAAATATCGTGGGATGAACCAACGGGGACTTGTGTAAGCGTTGCATTCAATTTGAGTGAGCGCAGTATTCACGGTGTCATCTTTTTCCCAAGATGGGTAGCCAACGATCCTAAGCGAACTGTTTGCTTCCAGAATGATCACTTGGACAAAATGCGCACGTTTCGTGATGCGGGGCCAACCTACCCAAAACTTGTCATAGATGAGTTTGCTTCAGTGACCTTCATGGAAACTTGCGAGCCCAACGACGAAACCGTCATCAATTGCCCCCCGGAAGATCTTCCTGACGGCTTTGCTGCACGCAGGAACTAACCCTTACCACAAATAGGACTAGCTCTGAGTGGGTGCCATACAGGATTGAAGGGTCTTTGTTCTTCAATCTCTTGATGTAAGCGCAAGCGTCACCTGACCTTGACGATGCTCGGCATCGACCCTCACAGCAAAAGCCTGTTTACAGGAGGAATTGGCTAAATCTCGATGAAAAGCGAGGTTTGGCCGATTTATAACAAAACAAAGGCCCAGCCCAGCATTTTCTATGCGAAGCAAAATGCCGGGCCGGGAGGAGAAAAATGACTGACCTTAGCATTACCATTACAATTTTGGGGTGTACGATTTTAGCCTTCGTCTCTGGCGCCGTTCCCTTTTCGCTGATATCCAGCGGAATCATTCTCTCTCTGATAATCACTGGAGTTCAATCGCCTACAGAGGCGTTGTCGGGATTTATCAACCCCAATGTTGCAATGTTTGTAGCAATGTTTGTTATCGGTGCGGGGCTTACCAAAACCAGTATTCTTGATCGAGTTCAGCTGCTCGTAATCAAGTACAAGGACAAACCCAAAGTACTTATCCTCATCGCCAGCTTCTCGGCAGCGTTGCTCGCAATCTTGACAAGTTCAACCGCCGCTGCCGCTATCATGTTGCCCCTAATCATCGGGGTGGCAAACGAAATCGGCGTAAGCCGCAGCAAACTGCTATTTCCGGCAATGATCGTTGCAAACGTTGCGACCGGCATGACGTTCCTCGGCCAGGGCGCCAGCAACATGGCATTTAGCGAAGTCATGATGAAGGCTGGCGGCACCATCCCGTTCACCATCTGGGACTTTACTCTGGCCAGATTGCCTTTCTTCGCAATTTCACTGATTTATGTTTCGGTTATCGGTGGACGTCTTCTGCCAGACAACCCAAATGATGGGTTTGAAGACAAAGTGCAACAAAAGAAAAGCGCGACTCTCACGGGTAGCAAGGAAGTTCTGGCGCTTTTCATCGTCATTGGAACAATTGTTGCCATGCTGTTTGCAAAACAGCTTGGCCTGAGAATGTTTGTCATTGCAGGCATTGGCGCTTGCCTGCTGATGGCTTTCAAAATTCTTACCGAACGAGAGGCGCTTGGATCCATACATGGCCCAACTGTGTTTCTCTTCGCTGGTGTTTTGCCCCTGTCCGCAGCGATGAAATCAACGGGTGCCGGCACCGTCGTGGCTGATCAGATGATTGCGTTGCTTGGTAACACCACAAATCCCTATATCATCATGGCAGTCTTCTTTATCGCGCCTCTCATCCTGACGCAGTTGATGTCCAACCTGGCGACAATTCTGATATTTGTGCCATTGGTATCCGCTGCGGGCGCCACAATCGGGATCGATCCGCGAGCACTGGTAATGGGAGTCCTAATCGCGGGCTGTGCCTCGATCTTAACTCCAATGGCAGCGCCTGCTCAGGCCATTATCATGGGGCCAGGTGGGTATAAATTGAAAGACTACCTCAAGGCAGGTCTTCCCTTGACGATCATCATTACTGTCGTTGCGATCTTTTTGCTGCCTGTCATCTATCCATTCCATTGAACAAAATCTGCTTTGGCGGCTTGCGCCAAAGCAACCTATTCATATTCGCCATGGACTAGGAGTTAAGCCATGAAAATTACAGAAATCGAACTCATTCCAGCCTCGCGTTATCTCTTCTTAAAAGTTCACACTGACGAAGGGATATATGGGTTTGGTGAGCTTGGTGTTTGGGGCTATCTAGACGCCTGCGCTGGTGCTGTTGAAAAGCTTAAGCACTATCTTATAGGCAAAGATCCACGACTAATCGAGCACCACTGGAACTACATGTATCGCAGCCTCTATTTCCGCGGTTCGGTCATAATGGCAGCAATTTCCGCGATCGATATTGCTCTTTGGGATATTCTGGGAAAATCGCTCAATGTTCCAGTTTATCAGCTTCTCGGGGGCAAAACGCGCGATAAGGTCCGCACCTATGCGCCAATGTTTGAATGGCAGCCTGAGAAAATGGCCGAAGGATGCCTGAAGCTCAAAGAGCAGGGCTTTACCGCGGCAAGGCTGATGATTTGTGGTGGTCATGAAGATCAACTCGCAATGAAAGATGATATTTTCAATCACAGAATCCAGGATTATGTGAACCGTGTCCGCGTTTGTCGCGAGGCGGTTGGCGACGATTTTGACCTTTGTCTTGAAGTTCACCGCTCCATGTCGCCTCCTGAAGCCATTGCGTTCGCCAAAGGGGTTGAGGAATTTAATCCGCTATTTCTAGAGGATCCTATAGCGCCAGACAGCATTGAAAGCCTTGTTGATGTTGCAAATCACATAAGTCTGCCAATCGCTTGCGGAGAACGAGCAATCAGCTTGCAAGAAATGGAAAGCCTAAGCAACACACGTGCTGTAAAATATTTGCGGCCAGATGTTTGTGTCGTCGGCGGCATAACGGCATGTAAAAAAATTGCAGCTGTTGCTGAAGCAAACTATGCGCAGATTGTTCCTCATAACCCGCTTGGACCGGTTTCAACGGCGGCATGCCTACAGCTCAATGCCTGCATTCCAAACTTCCTAATTCAGGAGTTTCCATCTTTTTACACGCCAAGTGGAGATGGTGCGATGACGAAGGAAATTCTGCAGGTCGAAGACGGATATATCATCATCCCTGATGCTCCAGGAATCGGCATAGAGTTCATCGATGATCTGCAAGAGAAATTTCCGCCAAACCATCGCGACCTCACGGCACAGATCCGCTATGACGGTTCAGTGCAGGATCGATAATGAATCAATGGACTTTAAAACTGGCTCATTCAAAACGGGCCTGTCGCGAGGTTTGTTGTTAACCGAGATTTGAGTTTAACTATCTGGAATCGTGAGATAGTTATTCTCAAATCAATGTGTGACCTTTGAACCTACGTTCGCCATTTTGGGATAGCGTTCATAGCAAGTCATTTATCAATATCCCTGCCAGAAAGAGCAATCGCCGGCACCTTTCGCCGGAAAGCCGGCGATCAGGCTCTATTAGCAAAGCCCCCAGCCTCTGCGCTCATCAAGAAATGCGACGCTATGGGTGTTTCAATCCGGTTTCAGGATGATGGCATCAGCACGGAAGGCACGGAGAGCGGCCTCTTGCCACTCTATGGATCAACGGCAGCAATCGCAGAGAGCAGATGTGTGGAAAGGTAGAATCCTACTCATTCAGTTGGGGTACGGCGGACATTCATATGCTGATCAGCACGATATGAATGCCAACACAGTTGACCCCATCAAGGTAATCAAAAGTATTCCCATTCAAATTTAAGATTTGTTGCGTTTCCCTGCGTCTCAGGTCTGTAAAAGCTCTCAGTGCGAAGAAAATGGATCACCTGCTCAGCAACACCTTTGCTATATCTCAAGCCTGCATGGCTTGACTGGACAACAAGAAAGTCCTTCATGCCTTCTATTTTGGTCGATTCAACAGATACCAATCCATCATCATCACCGGGCAGAAGTGGATCATTCAATCGTGAGATTGGACCCGATAGTCCGGCGATCACGCCTAAGCTATAGTCGGGTTTCTGTTCCCCATCAGGATATTGGGAAATATCGGTGCCAAGTGACAATGTTGTCGGCCCCAACCAACGGAACCACTCATACTCTTTGAGATTGTCGACCACTTTTGTTCCATAGCTAGGTGTTCCCAGCAGGACAACCCGTCCAAGATTGGCGGGTTTTGTTTGATCCAGATAGGCACGAATAACCAGCCCGCCCAAAGAGTGACCCACAAAGTGGGTAACGCCAGCATAGTTTGCGCAGCAAGCATCAATCTGTCTTGCGACATCCTTACGAATGGTTTCTGGATCATCTCTCAACGAGTGATAGCCAATCCGGAACACTTGATATCCTGCATCTTCAAGCCTTGCGGACAACAACCACATTGAAGACCGCGTCCGACCCAAGCCATGAACGAGGACAACGCGCTCTTTGGCTTGGGCTTCCGGCGCAGAGGCCCGCGCGACTGTTGGTGCTACAGCCAAGATCGATGCGGCCAAAACAAACGACAGCGCATAGCAGCTTATTTTCAGGTTTCTAAACATTGATCCCTCATCAGGCGGCCAGTTGGCCATCTGCTCCGTTGACATAGTCATTGATCGCGGCGAAATCGAGCTTGCCCGAGCCCAATACAGGCACCTTGGGAACCACACGCACTTCAGCTGGTATCATGAGATCCTGAGCGCCGCGTTGCTTGGCAAAATTAAGGAAGTCGCTGCGTGTCGCATCTGGTTGCTCCGTGATCAGAATGAGCTTCTCGCCTTTGCGTTCATCTTTGACCGCAGCCACAGCAGACAATGTGCCCTGCCAAAGCTCACCGGCAATCTCCTCGACAGCAGCCAGGGACACCATTTCGCCGCCTATTTTGGCAAAGCGCTTGGCGCGCCCCTTGATTATGACAAAGCCCTCTTCATCGATATCAACAATGTCTCCGGTGTCGTGCCACCCGCCTTCGGGCGGGACGATTTTGCCCGGAGTGTCATGGAATAAGTATCCGGTCATGACATTGGGGCCGGCAATATGAAGGCGACCGCCGGTTTCAACACCGGGAACCGGCTCAAGGCGGGTTTTCATGCCCGGCAACAATTTGCCAACAGATCCGGGCTTGTTGAAGATTGGTGTATTGATGGCAATCACGGGAGCAGCTTCCGTCACCCCATAGCCTTCCAGAATACGCACCCCAAACCGCTGCATATAGGTCAACTGAGTGGAGGTCTTAACCGGCTCTGCGCCTGCAAAACAATATCTCAGAGACCGGAAATCATATGGATGGGCGGTTCTTGCATAGCCTGCAAGGAAGGTATCAGTGCCAAACAGAATGGTTGCATTGGAGCTATAGATCAGCTCCGGCACAATGCGATAGTGCAAGGGCGAGGGATAGAGATATACCGGCACGCCCGAGACCAGCGGAAGAATCGTGCCTGCAGTCAGGCCAAAGGAATGGAACATCGGCAGTACATTGAACAATTTGTCTGTGGGGGTGAAGTCGATGCGGGCTGCGGCCTGTGTGGCATTGGCAAGCACATTGCGATGGCTGAGCGCCACGCCTTTGGGCCGTCCTTCCGAACCGGAAGTGAACAGGACCACCGCCACATCATCAATGGCGCGCTTGACCAGAGCTTTCTCGCACCCTAAATAGCCGCCTATTTTCTCCATCAAGGTGATATCCTGACGGATATCTTCAAGCCAAAGAAACTCGACTTCATTATCTAGCTCCGCAACCAATTCTTCCAGTTTGGCTTGCGCTATGAAGGCACGCGAGGTCAGCACTTTCGTGACCTGAGCTGTTTGACAAGCAGAGAGCACATTTTGCGATCCTGCGGTGAAATTGATCATCGCGGGAACTTTGCCAGCAGACATCAGTGCGAGCGTCGTCACAACAGCACCGTTGGCATTGGGCAGCATCACACCCACATGGCTTTCATGCGCCAGCAGTTTGGAGAATTTGCGCGCCAGTACAGCCGTTCCCATCAGAAGCTTGCTGTAAGACAGGCGCCCTGCAACAGGATCTTCCAAAGCGACGCTTTTCATGCCACGCTCGTGGGCTGCATCAACAACACGCTCAACGATTGTCGCGTCTTCATGAATGGATGTGGTGAACATCAGCTCTGACATGATCTCATAGAGCTTTACCCCAGCTGCCGCGCGGCGTTTTCTGCCCTTGAGTTCGGGATCAACGGACAATGTCTGTGGTTCCAAAATGGTGATGGTGAGCTTGGGGAACAGGCTTTTGCGAATCTGGCTTGGACTGAGATAGGAGAAAGGTGTCCGTTCGAGACCATCGATGCGGATCGGCACAATTTTCGCGCCGGTTTTATCGGCAACCATGGCTGCGCCGTCATAAATCTTCATCAAGGAGCCGGTCACAGTCAGGCGCCCCTCAGGGAAGATCACCATCGGTTCACCGGATTCAACAACCTTGATCAAGGAACGCGTCGCCATGGGCTTGGCCGGGTTAATCGGCAAGGCATTGGCAAGCTTGAGAAACGGACGAACCCACCAGACTTGCGCGATGTGATAATCGATCGCAAAGGTCGGAGCCTTG
The DNA here is from genome assembly GCF_963676485.1 of uncultured Cohaesibacter sp. NCBI lineage: Bacteria > Pseudomonadati > Pseudomonadota > Alphaproteobacteria > Hyphomicrobiales > Cohaesibacteraceae > Cohaesibacter > uncultured Cohaesibacter sp. The sequence continues at coordinate 2,419,609 of NZ_OY781114.1, read as the reverse complement.
TCGCTCAGCGTCAGAGCTGCAGCCGCATCAAGATAGCTCACATGGTTGAGGGCAAGAATGGGCGCTTCGCCTGCTTTCTCCAGATTTTCGAACCCCTTCACTTCCATGCGGAAGATGCAGCGATAGAGAATGGAGATAAAGTCTCGAAACGGGCTTGTGGGCACGATTTTGATCATGACAATCAATGCCAGACCATTCAGGGCTGCCAATACCAGCATCACATGCGCAACGGAAGCTCCAAAGCTTTGCGCGACGGCAAGAGACACGGCACCAACGACCATCACAGCTGCGCCAAGGGCATTGGACCCGGCAATGGTGCGCGCGCGGTATTCTACTTTTGCCCATGTTTGCAGTGCTGTGAATGTGGGGACCACAAGCAGTGCGCCGGCGATTGCCAGACCAGCCAGATCAAGAGCGATATGCACCACCCCTTCCCTCGCCACAAATTCACTCAGCGTTGCGACAGGTGCAAAAGCTGGCAATCCATCGAGTACAAAATAGAGATCCAGACAAAAACCACCAATCAAAGCCGTCCCAATCAACGCAGGAAGCAAATTGACGCGCCCTGAACTGAGCCAGGCGGCAAGAGCGGAGCCAACGCCGATGGATAGAGCGAAGACGGTTAGAAAGAAGGTCACAGCAAGCTCGCCTCCACCCAGAATGTCTTTCACGAGAATGGGCAGGACTGACATGATGACGGCACCAGAAAGCCAGAACCAGCTGTTCATTGCCGCCACTTTAAAAAGGCGTTTTTCGCGATAAAGATCCGCAAAAATGTCTCTGGTTGACCGAAGGAAATTGCGATCAACGTGAAGGTCCGGAGCAGCGATGGCAGTGGATGGAATATGGCGGCTGAACCAATAGCAGCCAATGGCCAGTGCAATCATCAATGGGCCAAAGACGAGCGTCGCCGTGCCTTGGGTAAACAAAAGGCCTGCACCAATTGTGCCGCCCAAAATGGCCAAGAAGGTCCCGGCTTCCACCCATGCATTGGCAACCGGCAATTCAGACGCCTCCAGATGATCAGGCAAAAGGCCATATTTGATGGGACTAAAAAGCGCAGAAATCAGCCCGAACAGGAACAAGGCAACAAAGAGAACAGGAATGGATTCCAATGCCATGCCACCAACCGCGAGAACGGCAGCCATGGCTTCTGCCAGCTTCAACTTTCTTGCTATCGAAGCTTTGTCATGACAATCGGCGATTTGGCCTCCCATGGCAGAAAGAAACAGGAAAGGCGCAATGAAGATGCCACCGGCAAGAGAAATCAGCGCGGCCGAGCCATCCGCAACCCGAAACAGGATGAGAAAGACCAACGCATTCTTGAGAAAGTTGTCGTTGAAAGCTGACAAGAACTGCGTCCAGAAAAGGGGTGCAAACCGTTTGCTTTTCATCAGTGAGGATGACATGACCGTTTTCCTTGAAAAGATCGGACTGTAGGGAAACAGCCCTGTAGAGATTTAGTGGCTTATTTCATCAGAGGTCGCGCAAGCGTTTCCTCATATGGTTTCAATTTTCTATTCCTGATCGGAGCTACCAATATCCATGAGAAGCTTTCCGGTTTTGGCATCCTCGATCCGATTGTGAAACTTGGTCGCCTCTCCCCTGTCCCGCAGTGTCTTGGTCAGCGTTATGGATGTGTGAACCAGCAAAACTCTCCAAGCTGCCAAGGATGACGGCTTTAACGGTGGATATCAGTTTTCTCATTGGGCTCCTCCAAAAGTGAACAATGTTCATTAATTGACAAAACCACATCAATTTGACAAAGTCAATAAAAAATGAACAACGTTCAATTTTTAAGATCGGAGCGAGGCATGGCAGGCGTTCAAGAAGCGAAAAGACTGGAAACTGGAAGACGGGTTCTGAAAGCCGCTGTTACCCTGATGCAAGAGGAAGGCCTTCAAGCTTTGCAAATTCGCGCAATTGCCAATAAAGCGGGATATTCCGTCGGCTCGGTTTACAAGCATTATCCCGATATCGACAAACTGATCATCGCGGTGAACAGCATCACGCTTGAAGGCATGATGGAGCGATTGTCAGACGCAGTGGCCAAGGCTGATACGCCCCTTGATCGCCTGAAAGCCTTAGCGCGCACCTATCTGCATTTTGCCAAGGATCAGTCAAATCTTTGGCGCGGTTTGTTCGAGCATCATTTGGCAGGGAATGATGCAATTCCCAAAGAGCACAAACAGCAAAATATCGCGCTGCTGACCCTGATCGGCAAAGAACTCGCAGAACTCAATCCTTCGCTGGACTCGGATAGTCTGGCAACGCGCAGCAGAACCTGCTTCGCTGCGGTCCACGGGATGGTCACGTTCAGTATGGAAGGCCGTTTCGTCGGTCTTTCTGGCGAGATGCTTGAGAAGGAGCTCGATTTCCTCGTTGAGCAATTGGTGTTGCCAAATCAGCAATAATGTCCCTATTACCGCTACTCTCTCCGCGGAAGAAAAAGGCTTACATTTGGGTCCCCAAAACCCAAAACTGCGCTTGAGCAAATGGCAAAATGGACTGAGCTGTGTTGCTCAATGGAACTCAAGACAAACATCAGCTCAGGGCCGACCATTACGAATCCTCTATGCGCCTAGCGCCATACCATTCGCCATAGCTGATGGTCATCCCCCGGACATGTCACACTCTCTGGCATCGGTGAATTTGAAGCCCAGTATTGATGGACCAGAGATGCCATTCCGCTCGGCGAACGGCTCTGAATTCCCAAAGCCAGAAGATCATTCTTCAATGGCTCTTTGGGATCTGCGCAGTTTATGCTGGCATAGCAACTGCCTGACAAGCGATCTGCTGCGACCATTTTTAGCAAAATGGCCTATCTGCAGCTCTTTGATGAAGTTTGCAGGACAAGGAAACCGGCGGTTTGACAGGTTTCCAAGAGCTATTCATCAAATGAGATTCTTCCTCACAGCCAATACAGCTGCTTGGATCTTGTTACTCGCACCCAGTTTTCTGCAACAGTTTGCGATGTGATAATTTATCGTTGGCGCCGTCAGTCCAAGCTTGTTGGCTGTTGCTTCACTGGAATAGCCACTTGAAGCCCATTTTAGCACTTCAAGCTCTCGTGGAGATAATTTGGGAGCTATTTTTGTATCGGCACCAAATTGAATACGGATAGCGGCTGCATGAAACTGTGCGGCGAAGAGCTGAAGCTGCGCTCTTTCCTTCATAACAGCATCAAAGGTGGCATCAGCGATGTTGAAACATACCAAAAATCCACCAAAATCGCCCTCCGGGCCTGCGGTTGGGATTGCATAACCTTCGATCAGATTAAAGGCCCGTGCTTCATGCAGTATGGCTCTTTCAGACTTCTTGAACCGCCCGATAAACCCCTTGTTCCCCCAGACGAATGGAAGGCGTTTGTGGCTATAGAGCTTCGCAATCGGATCATATAATTTGTAATTCCGCTCAGTATAACGACTAACCCATTCAGTCGGATAGTTGGTGGCAAAATACTCTTCTTTGTCTGATTTTCCGTTTGGAGGTCGCAGCAAGATGTAAGCAAAATTACCGCAGCTTAGTGTATCTGAAAATGCCTGAGCTTTGGCCACCAGTTCGCTGGTATCAGTGGCATGATCAAGATCATAGTCGTCAAGTCCTGCTAACATCGCCCACCGCCCTCGCGCTTCAATCGTGCCGTTTCATAACCCTTTATAGTTTACTCGGTGATCCAGTACCACCGATAATCCAAGTTGAAATAGAATCGTTCTATGCGTAGTCGGTTGCACTTCAAAAGGACGGAAATTGGGCATCTTGCATTCAAGCGTATTGCAGAAAACGTGCTGCGCGTAAGTAGACTATCACGCTCAATTGGGTTCTTTCGACAACGCGACTAAGACGCCTCCATGTCATCAAATGGGCATGGACTTTAACCAACACCAAGGGCAATCATGTTGTTTTCAAAAGCTTCCAAGGCTTGTCGCATCATCCCGACATCTCAAATTGCGCTATTATCCGGAGCAACAATCGCACTAGCCCTTACCCATACCAGTGCTCAAGCGAGCTGTGTCACAACAGGCACCATCGCTTCAGGCAACTGTGATGCTAGCAGCATTCAATATACGACCGGCTCGGGTGCTTCATCCATCATCGTCGACAGCGAGACGACAATATTTATTGAATTTAAGCCCGAGAATAACGCAATCACCCCAACGTCCCAAAGCCTAAGGGTGATTGGCAATACAATCGTTAGCAATCCGACCTACAGCGCTATTTACTCGCAGACATCCGCGCCGGAGCATGATCTTGATGTCTATCTCGGGTCCAACGTCTCGGCAACGTCGGTCGGAGGCTTCGGAGCTGTGTGGCTCCGCAACGATGTGTCCGGTGACCTAGCTATCGAAAACCATGCAACGGTGCAAGCGACCGGAGGACCGGGCATTACTCTGGTCACAAACATGGGTAATGTTGATCTAGTCAATTATGGCGTCGTGACGTCGACAGATGATCGCGGTCTGTACGGCGACGGTGGGAAAAACAACGTGGCATCTTCGCCTGTGGTTGTGTCGATCACCAACGCAGGCACGGTAAACGCCAACACCGCGGGCATCCGAGCTATCAACTATCAAGGCCTCTCGGAAATCACAAACTCCGGAACTGTAACGACCACAACGCGGCAAGGTGTTGTGGCTTGGTCTGCCAATGGCGCGACCAAAATTACCAATTCTGGAACCGTGACAGCGCATGATGATTTTGCGTTACAGGCTTGGAGCACCTCTTCTGATGTGACCGTGGTCAACTCGGGCACGTTAAATGCCTATGATGATACATCCCATACCGACATTGGTACCGGCCACGACGGCATTCAGGCTTATGCTGACACAAGCGGAAATGTCTACGTCACAAACACTTCTAAAGGTGTAGTCAATGCGCCCGACGCAACCGCCATTAGCGGCATTGCAGATAATGGCAACATCAGCATTGCCAATGCAGGCTCCGTCATCGGCCTCAACGGTATCGATGCAGATGCCCCTATCGGCAGCGTCAAGATCGCCAACAGAGGAACAATCTCTGTGACGGGTGACTTTGGCGTAAATCTTAAAGGGGGAAGCCTCACCAACAGCGGAACCATTCAAGGCGGCAGCTACGGGGTCAGGTTTGAGGGATCGAGCAACACCATTACGACATCGGGGAAAATTTCAGGCAGTACTGCTTCCATCTATTATAATGCCGGTGGTAATCGCCTCAATATTGAGTCTTCTGCGAGCTTTAATGGCTTGGTTGATTTTAACAACACTATCAACAACACCACCGGCTTTGGTGCTGGCAGCTATTCTATTCCTGTGGCGCGATATCTCGCTGATAAAAACACTGTACAACTCGATAGCAACAAGCAGCAGGTGATCTATAGCACGGCCGCCTCCAGTTCTGGCGCAATCAATGTCGTCGAAGCTGGTGCAAGCGCTTCGATGTTCACAACAACACAGACAATCACATCATCCGCTAGTACGGTGATGACCGATATCCTTTCCATTGACATTGATCGAAACGGTCCGGTCTATAGAGAGAATGGCTCGAATATTGCTCTAGGATATACCGCAAATAAGAAAAACGTCGAAGCTGAGAATGCCATTGCTACAATGGTTGGTGATGGCGTCGCTCTTGACGCCTATGGAAATATGTTCTGGATGCGTGCCTTTGGCGGTCAGAGTTTCGACACCAGTGCGGATACCACCGCAGGCCATTATGGACTTGCCTTAGGCTTCGATCATGCCTTTGATCAAGGCCGCTTCGGCGTCATGGCGGGCTTAGGGAGATCCAGCAATCAGACGAACGACGACACATCAAAGGTAACTGGCGACACAGCCTTTGGGGGGCTATATGCGCGCCAAAGCTTTGGTGACTATGATTTTGATTCTTCCCTCATTGCCGGAGGTATCTCCTCAGAGGCTGATCGCCAGATCAATTTGCGGGCTGAAACCGCGAAAGGCAAATTTGATGGCTGGTTTGTCTCGCCCGAACTGGCCATATCGAGAGCCTACGGCTTACCCATGGGGTGGACCCTAACCCCCAAAGGGGTGTTTCGCTACACGCATGGCTTCTTTGAGGGTTATAGCGAGCATGGGTCTTCGCAAAATATCACCTATGATAGCCGCACGACAGATTCTGTGCAGGCGGCGCTCGAAGTGAAACTGACCAAACAACATCGGTTTGCCAACGGCCAGCAAGCGAGCTTATCTTTTGTGGGAAGCGTGCTAGATATCTACAATCTGAGCGATTCCGCTATTAATGCCTCGTTGCAAGGCACTGACTTTACGATTGCTACGGCTGATGACCGAAACGTGATTGGCGGAAAACTCGGAATCAACACCGAATTGAATATTAGTTCGCAAATGACCTTTTTCGCCGGGGCAAATGCTGGTGCCTACACCAATTCGACTTGGGACTATTCAGGCAACGCAGGCCTAAAGATCAAGTTCTAGATGATAGGGCTTATGCAATTGGCTGAGGAAGCTTGGGGCGGCTACGCCGAAGACGCCTCCGAGGTATGCGCGCCCACTCTAGCCCGCGAGATCTCCCCTCCCGATCGCCGGATTTCTTGGTCCCGGGATGCATGAATCCGCACCGTAACCGACGGGGCCCCGTACCGCATCGCCTCAGCTTATAGACTCGGCGGAAGCATCCCGCAGGATAGCCAGAGTGCAGGAGGTTCCGGCTGGACGTTCTGTGGGCCGCCATTGAAACGCAGTTCGTTTGTTGCCATCAACAAAGGGATGATTGCGGGCGATACCTTCGGCATAGCTTGCCGCGCGCCGAAAGTAATTCACGTCTCCATAGGCGTGAAGGTTCTGAGGCAGGACAAGGGCTGAGTTCAATAGCCCTCGTCCCTCCCTTATACCCTGAACTCCTCCTCCAATATCGATCACGCACTCATGCAGACTTGCAACAAGGTCTTCAGAATTCCACTTTGGCTCATTCATCGACTGGCAAGTTCAATGAGCGCATTGCGGTGTTTCTCAAGGCTCGGTTCCAAGCGGAGTTCGACCCCAAGATATCGAACCGTGCTATCCATCTTGGTGTGGCCAAGCAAGAGCTGGACTGCTCTCAGGTTCCCTGTTTTCTTGTAGATTTGGGCAACCTTGGTTCGTCTCATTGAATGCGTTCCATAAGCGCTGGGCTCAAGACCTATGGATTGTACCCATTCTTTCAGAAGCCGTGCATATTGGCGTGTTGAAATATGTGGCCGATCATGGAAACGCCCAGGCCAGAGATAGGCGTGTCCGATCATCAGAGGATGATTTATCCATTCCTTCAGTGATTTCCGCGTGCCCTCGGTGATCTCGAAACGAACAGGCTTACCCGTCTTGCTTTGTAGGATAGAGACACGCTCCTTGATCGTACCAGTAGCGAAGACGTCTGAAACTTTGAGACGAACAAGATCGCAACCTCGTAGTTTGCTGTCAATTGCCAGATTGAAAAGAGCCAGATCACGGGTTGCGCCAGCCAGTTCAAGCCTGACGCGAATTGCCCAGACATGTTTTGGCAAAAGCGGGCGCTTCTGTCCAATGATCCTGCCATGATTCCAAGCATGTTTGGCAGGGACGACCATCGGCAAATTGAAAGAAGACACGGCAATTCCTCCTTACCTTGCCCTCCCACCCAGCATCCAGTTAAAGGGACCCCAATTATGCCGAAAAGCCTGGATACTGGCAATTGGCCCAACGAAGGCCTGGATGCTGTCTGGAAGAAGGGAAGTCCGACAATGCTGCGCTTCGTTCGAATGGCGGCAATAGGGAAGCGGCGTTGTTAAACCGATCAAGCAGCGCGCGCTTGCCATGGGCCGAGATTGCAAAACAGTGCGCCTCAATGACTGTTTTCATTGGTTTCACTAAACAAGTTGGCACGAGGTCTCGGCAAAGTCACTCAAGCCGCATTTTGCTTGGCATTGACCATGTTGCGGCCATTTCTCTTGCCAAAATAGAGCGCACTATCGGCATCGATCAAGAGGCTCTTGGCGTCCAAAGTCGTAACATCGTTCTGGGTCGCAGCCCCTATGCTTGCGGTAACAACATGCGCCGTGCTGGACTTTTTATGTTCGATGCCGCGAGAAAAAATAGTCCCACATACGTGATTGGCTACCGCTTCGGCTTGCTTTTCATCGGAATTCGCTAAAATGACAGCAAATTCCTCACCGCCTATCCGGGCCGCAAACCCCTCTCCACAAGCTTCCTTGATCGCATCGGCTACCTGCTTGAGACAAGCGTCACCGGCTGGATGTCCATAATAGTCATTATAATCTTTGAAATGGTCGATATCGATCATCAAGACCGAGACAGGAGTTTTCTCGTTTTTGGCTTTCTGGATTTCAGTGTCAAGGCGGAGATCAAAGGCGCGGCGATTTGGCAGTTCTGTCAGAGGATCTGTCTGCGACAATAGCGCAAGTTCTTCCGCCTGCTGTTGGATAACCAAGTTGCGAATGCTTTCACGTAGCATAAGGAGATAGCTGTTTCGCTCTGACTTCTCAATTCGGTAACTGGCGAGCAGGGAAAAGATCATTGCTGCAAAATATGTCTCTATAATCGCTGAAGTGGTGCGCCACGATGCATCCAGAAACATAAGCGCAGAGAGAGACAAGATACTTGTCGTCAAAGCGGACGCAATCGCCGTGTATCGGAAGGTCATAGGGAACGCTATATTGAAAACGATGATCGCCAGCACTTGCCCAAAATAAATCCCGATAGCGCCATCACTCGCAAGATAGTTGTGATTGACCGCAGGCATAAGAGAAACAAGCAAACACAGCACGGTGAAGACAAGCTCTCGCCGTGTTTTTTTCTGCGGAAAGAAGTGGATCAATGCCGTGGCCAGTGAGGTGGGCACCACGACCAAAAGATGAGAGGTCCAGAGAAAGGCTCCGGCAAGCTGCGAAGGGACTTCCCCCTTGGCAACAATGCCGATACAGATCGCTTCAAAAATCAGAAGAGAGATCAGTGTCACCAACACAAACTGCTTGTTCCGCAATGTGTTGATGCTCTCTTGATACTGAGTTTCAAGCTCGGTATCAAACTGGAGAGACAATCCAGTCTGTGCCAACTCCGCATCGGTTTGCGTATACAGATGTTCCTGAGCAAGAGTGCCTTTGAACATAGAAGAAAATCCTTACACGAATATTGGTTTGTAATATCGTGTATTGATGAACAAAGGCACAATCTTCACTGGCGGGCAGATATTTTTGCGGACACAATGCAATCTCAGATTGTTTTGTCTCAAAATTACCAGATAAACACGCTCAAAGGGACAGCATCAGGCTGATTTAACCCCTGAGTTAATCTAGAACAAGTAGCCCAGAAGATCGATGTCTCCGCTCGGCCATGGCATCGTTCCCAAAGACTTGGCCATAAAGCAATCACTCAGATCACGCTCTATGACGGAGTGGCTACGAAGCTCGTCGATTGCAAACCAACGCGTATGTGCAGGCACTATCCTCCGATAGCCATTGGCCTCGTAAACGCGATGATCGTCCGCGAAGAGCAAAGAAAAGTCGCGCCCAACATCGAATGCTTCAGACGCCCGGATGAGGGCGGTTCCAACTCCCAGGCCCCGTCGATCGGCAGCGACACACAGGTCGATGATACCCACGATCTCATAGAGCTTCCCGGCTACTGTGATTACACGAAGATCAAGTCCGGCGTGGCCAACAAGGCGATCCTGTTCGAACGCAAGAAGCCGATGATGGGGTTGTTGTTTGTAAAAGGTGCGACCATCGAACGTTTCGGGGAAACTGTCGTCCAACAGATTGACCAAAGCAGATCCGATGTCTTGTCGGCATGCCACGCGAATGGCAATATCCGGCGGCAGGCAATCGCAATTATTCTGAAATTTCATATAAGTTTGATAGCGCGCTAGCCTCCCAAAAGCAACGTCCGCTTCGTTCGTGAATGCGAGGCAAGAACATGGATATCCATCTTAACTTGGTGATGCGTTCAAGAGCTGCTCGAAGGTTCTTTACGACAGATAAAGCCGAGCGCGCACATATCAGATATAATTGACCCAATGAGTATGCCCAGTCCAACTTCGATCACAATTGAGCCTCAGGATCCAGCCCACGCGGCTGGTCTATATGATGCACTCCGGGATCCAAGAATATACGCTTTCCTTGATGAGGAGCCGCCGATTTCCATCCAAGCCTTAAGGGACCGCCTTGTAAGGCTCAGTAAGGACGCACCAGTAGACACCGGGCAAACTTGGTTGAATTGGACAGTCTTCGAAGGGGACGCCGTGGTCGGCTATACCCAAGCGACAATTGATGCTAGCGGCATAGCGAGCTTGGCTTACGTCTTGACGCCCAAGGTTTGGGGACGATCTGTTGCCCATGCGGCCTGCGTTCTGACGATTGCAGAACTTGAAGCTCACCCGCTGGTGCTCGAGATTGTTGCGGATACCGACGCGGAAAACACGCGCTCCAAGACCTTGCTCCAAAGGCTTGATTTCCAGCAAACCCATCAGGTTGGGCAAGATATCTTCTACAAGCGAACAAAGAAGCCTTCGAACCAGACGACCTCTCTGCCTGAATAAATAACCTCGACGTTCAACGGATGTCCGCTTTAGTCCGCCCTCCGTTCATCTGGTCGCTGCAAATGCTGCGGTTTGTTCGAACGGCAGGATGGCGGACGCTCCGACCTTCGGCCGAGTGAAACATGAAGAACAGCACTGGATTGAACAATTGACGACCGGCTGGTTGACAATCCGACCCGCCGGGCGCAAATTACCCGAAAATAATCAGGGGTGCTCCTAACGGGGCTGAGATGCGCCATCCAGCGCGAACCCTTCACAGCTGATCTGGATAATACCAGCGGAGCGAGGTTCTATCATGTATGTAGGCGCGCAAGTGTCGCTATATCCGATGACGTCCGATTTCGTGACGGTCATCACGTCGGGGCTCGACGCCCTTCCCCCTTATAAAGACGACCTCAGGATCGAGACCGACGACATGTCGACGCTCATGGTCGGAGCGCCCGAGCCCCTGCTCGACGCGATCCGCGATCTGTTCGCAGCTGCGGCCAAACGGCCCGAGCACGTGACCATGCACGTCACCTTGTCGCGCGGCTGCCCCGGCGAGCCAGACGATCCGAGCTGCCACTATCAGGAACTTGACCGTTCGGACGAAGAGCCGCTCGCTGCGCGTCAGGCTCTGGCCGCCGACGCCGTAAGCAAAGCCCCGACACTTGGTGTCGAGATCGACCTGCAATTTTCGCTCTACGTCATGGGCGAAGGCGACCACATGGACGAAATCTGGGGCTGCATCGAATTCCTGAAATCGAGCGGCACGTTCCACAAGTCCAAGAACTTCTGCACGCGGTTGCGAGGCGATGCGGGACCGGTGTTCGAAACGCTCCGGCAGGCGTTCATCCGGTTCGGCCCCGAAGAAGGGCACGTGACCATCGATATGACCACATCAGCCAACAGCCCCAGCCTCGGCTGAGGGGTCCGCGCAGGCAGTCCTCGCCTGTGCCCTGTGTCTCATGTTGTATCTGCGATATATCTATCCAGCCATGGTGCTGGCGATCCTCTTTGTTGCGGGCTGGGAGGTCTACGCGGCCGTCTCGGGCGCGTCGCCGCTGATCCTGCCTGCGCCCAGCGACGTGGCGAACGGCCTCTGGGTCGAACGGTCCGACATCGCCCGCCACGCGCTCGCCACCATCGGTGTGGCGAGTGTGGGGTTCAGCCTGTCGATCCTTTTCGCTTTCGCCGTCTCGGTGACGCTGCATTTCGCGCTCTGGCTTCGGCGAGGCATGATGCCCCTGTTGGTCGCGAGCCAGACGGTGCCCATCGTCGCGCTTGCCCCACTCATGGTGCTGTGGTTCGGCTTCGGCCTCCTGCCCAAGGTTCTGCTCGTCATCCTCGTCACCTTCTTCCCGATGGTCGTAAGCCTGATGTCCGGCTACGCGAGCCAGCCGCGCGCCTTCCGCGATCAACTCGTCTCGATGGGTGCGACCCGGTGGGAGGTTTTTCGCTGTGCCACTTTGCCCTCGGCCCGCGCGCAGTTCTTTTCCGGTCTGCGGATCTCGGCCACTTACGCGATCGTCGCGACGATCTTTGCCGAATACGCAGGTGCGCGGCAGGGATTGGGCATCTACATCCTGACCGCCAAGAACAACTTCCGCGCCGACCTTGTCCTTGCCGCCGTGGTGATCTCGGCCACCCTCACGCTCGCCCTGTTGGTCGCGATCGGGATCGTCGAACGCGCCACCGGACGCAGATACAGGAGGGTGCCCCATGCTTGAGGTGCAGGGCCTGACCATCAAAGCGAGTGGGAAACAGCTGGTCGAAGACCTCTCTCTCGATCTGCCCGACACTTCGCTTACCTGCCTGATCGGCCCTTCGGGCTGCGGGAAAAGCTCGGTCGTCAAATGGCTCTCGGGTGTCCTCGCACCGGAACTGAACGCAACGGGTATGGCGCGCCTGAACGGAGCCGAGATCGCGCCGCCCCACTCTGACATCGCCTACCAGCCGCAGCAGGACACGCTGTTTCCGTGGCTCACGATCACCGAAAACGCGAGTCTCGGCCTCAAAATTCGCGGCGTCCGCCCGCGCGAGGCCCACGACCGCGTGCGCGCTTTGTTTGAAACCTTCGGCTTGCACGGCCATGAAGACAGCTTTCCCGACCAGCTGTCCGGTGGCATGCGCCAACGTGCGGCCTTTCTGCGCACCATCGTACAGGACACGCGGGTGCTTCTGCTCGATGAACCATTTTCTGCGCTCGACGCCGTCACGCGGCTCCGAATGCAGGACTGGCTCATCGCCAGGCTCGACGCAGAACCGCGCACCGTGCTGATGGTTACGCACGACCTTTATGAAGCTACCCAACTGGCCGACCGCATCCTCGTCATGGCGGGGGGTCCTGGTCGCATCACCGCCGACATTCCAATCACCACCCGCCGCGCCGAGCGGACCGAAGCTGCTCTGGCCGAGATCCGCTCGACGCTCAAGACCATGCTCTTGGAGGAGACCCCATGAAACGCATCGCACTCACCTTCGCCGCCATCCTCGCCGCCCCCGCCGCTTGGGCCCAAGACGTGAGCATCGCGCTCGACTGGACCCTGAACACCAACCACATCGGCCTGGTGGTCGCGCAGGAAAACGGGTATTTCGACGAGGCCGGGCTGACCGTTGAAATTCTACCTTACTCCGACAGTGCCTCGACCGCGCTTCTGGCGGCAGGCGCGGTGGATTTCGCCTATATGACCGCGCTCGGCTTCATGAGCGCCAAGGCGAGCGGCGCCCCGATCACTGCGCTCTGGGTCACGATGCAGCGTGAAGCGGGCCGTCTGGTCTACAACTCCGACCACCCCGACATTTCGAGCCCGAAAGACCTTGAAGGCAAGACCTACGCGGGTTTCGGCAGCGCGTGGGAAGATGCGCTGATCTCGACCATGATCGAAAGTGACGGCGGGAATCCCGAATACGATACCGTTACGCTCGGCACTGGCGCCTATGAAGCGCTCGCTTCCGGTGCTGTCGATTTCACCCTTGAAGTTGCGACATGGGAGGGCGTGAACAGCGAACTTCTGGGCCGCGACCAGTCGTATTTCCGCTATAACGACTACGGTGTGCCGGAACCGCAGGGCGGTTACATCGGCACCCAGACCAAAATGCTTGAGGACGATCCGGCGACGGTCGACGCCTTCATGGAAGCGACACGAAAGGGTTATGAATGGGCCGCCGCGAACCCCGCCGAAGCAGCCGAAATCCTTATCAAAAACGGAGACTTCCCGAACGAGGACATCGTGCGCGGCTCGATGCGTGTGATCGACGAAGGCGGTTACCTCACCGACGGCACGACCACGGTCGGCATCATCGACCCCGCGCGGCTCGAACGCATGGCGAAATTTCTTTATGACAGCGGCGTTCTGCGCGGCGCAAATGGCGAACCGCTCGCATGGCCGGGCGACCTTTCGGGCTGGTTTGATCAAAGTTGGCGCGACGAGTGAAAAGAGTACATCGAACAGGAGCGTGGCCTGACGTTCCTGTTCGACGCCAATCGATGCTGGCCCGCAAAGAGGCACGGCAGCCACCGGTCGCAGTTCGTTGGTTCATGCGTCCAGCTTCGAGGTCTTTTTGGTGGATGGGAGCGAACTGAGGCACCACAATATTGCAGGAAATCGGCCATCCGAAGTCGAGACCAGCAACGGCCCTTTCCTGCCGCGGGCATTCGAGAGCGTTCATATGTGTCTAAGCAGCTTCAGAATTCCGGGCATCCGATTGAAGCGCTGCATTTCCTGTGGCCAAGTGACTGGTGGTCGGACGGAACTACCGTTCAACACCCTTTGATCAATATCTACTGGCTGCTGGATGGCCTTGGTAAGCGAAAAACATCACGACTTATGCCATCGGGAAACTCCTCGCGCGCAAACTGCTCTCCCCCCAGTGAAAGCACAAGTGATCTGGCTGCAGTATTCTCATCTTTCATATGAGTTTCAACCATATCCCATTTAAGTTCATTATATCCAAAGGCGATTGCTGTAGTAGACGCCTCTTTTGCGAAACCCTGTCTGCGCCATGAAGAACCAATCCACCATGTCAACTCTGGACGCGGCCAGCCTGTAGGCCATGAAAAGCCCACACTGCCAACAATCGCTCCACTCTTTTGGAGGACGATCGTCCACTGTCCGTAGCCACGCAGGTGCCAATGACCGCAATCTCGAGCAAGTTTACCCCACGCTGCTAACGCATTGATTGGACCGCCATAGAAATGGGACGCTTCTCCATCGCAGAAAAAGGCGCAATAGGCTTCGTGATCTTGTTCACTTGGTGGGCGGAGCAATAGTCGCTTTGTCTTTAGATGCGGGACTTGATACATTCTTACGATATCCGATGACGAAAACAGCAAAATTCGATAATCCACGCAGACATTAGCTGCACTGCAACCGAACTACAAGACAGGCGCTCTGAGCGATCCGGAGCAAGGCTCCGCCAATCGAAAATAGTCTCTAGGTTCGCCACTATCAATCGCGGCTGCTTCCGTTGAAAAAGTCGCAGATTTTGGGGAAGTGTCTGGCTCGGTAAAGAGGCTTTTGATGGCGTTTTAGGCCGGGATAGGGATCAGTTTTGCCATCTTGCGCAGGTTCTGGGCTGTTGCTGCGATGTGGAATTCGTCTCGGGCTCCATTTGGTCCTCTGAGGCGTAACCGGTCCAGTTTCATGATGCGCTTGAGATGGGCAAACAGCATCTCCACCTTCTTTCGCTGACGCATCGAGATGACATAATCATCCGTCTGGGCGATATCTCTTGCCAGATCGCGGGCACCCTCGAAGACGGAGCGCATGATCTTGCGGGCTGGTTCCTTGGGAACACAGACCTGTTTCAAAACACAGGCCTCGCAGTCATGCTTGCTGGCGCGATATCTGCGCATGCCATCGCCATCAATGGCATCTCGCTCTTTCTTGAATGGGCGGCGATATTGATGCAGGGATTTGCCGCCGGGACAGTAATAGACGTCCCCATCGGGATCATAGATGAAGTCGGAACGTGAGAAAGTACCGTCGCGCCTCCCTGATTTGTCCCTTCTCGGCGGCGCTTTGCTTGCCTGCCAGGCAATGGAGCACAGGAATGTGTGGTTCGGATCCCATGTTCATAGACAAGCCATCCCAGCATCTCCGCACTGCCATAGCCGGTGTCCCCGACCAGTCGCATAGGATAGAGACTGGTCGGGGCCATCACGCGTTCGATCATGTCGCGGGCAGCTTTGTTCTCAGCCTGACGAATGGGAGCTGTCGGTTCCACATCCACGATGATCCCGTTGTCGAGATCGACCAGATAGTTAGTTGAATAGATGAAGTGTGCTTTGCCTCGATCGGCCGCAGTCTATTACCGGCAGGCGATTGCTTGCAATCGCTGAGAGGCATCGCGCGGCCGGATCCACGGGCGAGATGTATTTAGGCGGAACTGGTGCGGCAGAACCGAAGGCTGCATCATCCAGTGTTTGCAGATATTCCTCTGTCGCTCGGCTTGCGTGGTCTTCTGGTGACCAGTCCTTCGGTTCAATGCCATCCTCACGGTTTGCATCTGCCTTGATCAGCGAAGCATCAATCCCGAAGGCTTCCCCGCCAACAAGCCCCTCGGCGATCGTGCGGCTGAGCACATCCTCGAACTGCTTCCTGAACAGATCGCTCTGGCGGACCCGACCATGCCTGTTCTTGGAGAAGGTTGAATGATCCGGGACAGGATCGGTCAGATCCAGGCGGCAAAACCACCGATAGGCAAGATTGAGGTGAACTTCATCGCAAAGGCAACGCTCAGACCGGATCCCCATAATATAGCCAATCAGCAACATCCTTATCATCAGTTCGGGATCGATTGAGGGTCGACCAATAGAACTGTAGAAAGGCGCCAGATGACGTCGGATGTTTGCAAGATCAATGAAGCGATCAATGGACCGCAACAGATGATCCTGCGGCACGTGGTCTTCTAGATTGAATTCGTAAAACAGCGAAGCCTGCCCCCCGCTCTGATTGCCCATCATGCCCCGATCCCCATCCTCAAAGGAATTGAACCAGGACTTCAAAACCAAAGCAACGCCTACTTTTTCAACATGGCGTAATTCCTAGTTCGTGCAAGTCGGACAGCCAAGTGCAGCCTGCTAAAATGCAATTTGGCAATCGAACAGGAGGGAACCGATGACGACCTATGTTGGACTGGATGTATCCTTGAAAGAAACATCTATCTGTATCGTTGACGAGAATGGCATGCGGATCAAGGAAGGCATTGTCCCCTCTGATCCTGACGAGATCACCGGATATCTGGACAAGCATGCACCATCGGTTCACCGCGTCGGTTTGGAATCTGGCCCAACGTCCAGTTGGCTTTGGCGTGAACTGAAGGCAAGGCATCTGCCGGTGATCTGCATCGATGCTCGCCATGCCAGTGCTGCTCTGTCGATGCAGATCAACAAATCGGACCGCAATGACGCCTTGGGCCTCGCCCGTATCATGCAGACTGGCTGGTTTCGCCAGGTTCAGATCAAAAGCGAAGAAAGCCACCGCATTCGTTCCCTCTTGAATGCACGCAGTCTTCTGGTTCAGATGCGCCGAGATATCGAGAACCAGATACGCGGTCTGT
This sequence comes from uncultured Cohaesibacter sp., assembly GCF_963676485.1. Lineage (NCBI taxonomy): Bacteria > Pseudomonadati > Pseudomonadota > Alphaproteobacteria > Hyphomicrobiales > Cohaesibacteraceae > Cohaesibacter > uncultured Cohaesibacter sp. The sequence continues at coordinate 2,402,545 of NZ_OY781114.1, read as the reverse complement.
TCAAGTCCTTTGGCCTCGTGATTGGGCGAGCCAATGGTGGTGTCTTTTTGAAACGGGCACAAGATGTCGTCCGACAGGCTCCGGAACTTGCCGATATTGTATCACCGTTGCTAACCGCTCGCGAAGCCATTGATCAGCAGCGCCTGTGCCTGGAAAACAAGATCAAACGCCTTGCTCGCTCCAATGAGCAATCCCGGGCTTTCATGACTGTACCCGGCGTTGGCCCCATGACCGCGCTTGCCTATCTGTCATGCATTGATGATCCAACCCGCTTTACACGATCCCGGACGGTTGGTGCCTATATCGGCCTGACACCAAGGCGGTATGCATCCGGAGAAATGGATTGGTCCGGTCGCATATCCAAATGTGGGGATGCAATGCTGCGCAGCTATTTGTTCGAGGCGGCCAATGTTGTGCTGACCCGCACTAAACACACCTGTTCGCTAAAGGAATGGGGCATGGAAATTGCTGGCCGATCTGGTGGAAAAAAGGCCAGGGTCGCAATAGCTAGAAAATTGGCCACCATTCTTCATCGAATGTGGCGTGATGGAACATCTTTTAAATGGGAAACCGCTTGATTGGGAATTACTGAGGCAACACGAGATCGCCCGGATATAGGGTGAAGAATGTCCCTGCCGGGACGAATGGCGGTGATGAGATCGACCAATTCCGTGCGAAGAGAAAGTAATCTTAAACGCGGTTTCAACATTGATCCATCAACGCTTCCTTGCGCCACAATGCAGAGGCAATACACCTACTGCGAAGAGAACGATGGAACCGGCAGGAACAAAATACAACTCAGAGCATCTTGCGGAATTAGAGAACGGAATCGGCCCAATGCGGCCATTCGACAGCCATCATATGGGGCAAGTCCACTTCCCCATTTTCGACATTCGCCGGCAACGAAGCATTTTATGCAATGGATCACAACTCCGCTGACTTTTTCATTCATCGTTTCGGTGCGACGTTTTGTGTCCTTTTAAATGTCAGTTTGATCACGCCAGATGTGGCATGGTGATCAATGCCTCCTTCACTTCACCTCGCAGGATAGTTGTGAAATGCTGAACAACAGGACTTGGGGCATTGTTGGAATGATGCAAAACCAGCCGCAATGACGGTAGGCGCAGCAGACCATATTCTTCTGGGGCCAGCAGTTGGACATTTTCAGGCTTTCCGAACCTAGTGCAAAGAACAATACCAAGCCTGCATCTGTTGCCGGCCAAAGGCCAGACAGGCTTGGGCTCTCAAATGCAATAATCCAAGCCATCCCCCTACGATCCAAGCTATCGCATGCAATAGACCGTAACATTCACGGAGCCTCCAGAGCGATCAAAGGTATCGAAGCATCAGGATTTTGCTCCAAGAGTTGTACGCCGTTCCGGCTTGCCAGCCCGCAAAGCGGGATGTCGGCCAATTTTTCCGAATGGGTAAATGTGGAACTGTCCCTCCATGTCAAAGCGATATCAAGCTGTCCATTGGCAGCCTTTTCTCGCAACTCCTTGTTTCGAGTGATGCGTTCTTCAATGTGCACCTTAGGATGGGCGCGGGCAAATCGACCCAAAATATTGGGTAAAATACACTCACCTAAATCTTCCTGAAAGCCAACACGAACGCAGCCTTCCAGATTGCGGATGCTCACGGCTGATGGTGAGCGTCCTGCCCGTTCAGCGGCAATGGCAAATGATCCGGCTTCTACGCCCATCACAAATATTCGCAAGGCTATCAGGCTCAAGTTGAGCTTCTGCATAACCATCCATAAATATAGGACCATCGGTCAAATACTATGTGATTTTCAGCACAATCATTGTGTGGCACATAGAGGGAGCCAACTCATTTGAAGGAGAAAATGATGCCCTTTACCCGCATATCTTTACGCGCAGGCCACTCCAGGGAGACGTTGAGCGCCATTACCGACAGTCTTGATGTCGCACTGACCGAATGCTTCGACGTTCCCGAGAAAGATCGCTTTGTCATGATTCATCAACATCAGCCAGAAGAGTTGATCTTTGATCGTCAGTATGGCGGTGGTCCGCGCAGCGACGATTTCATCCTCTTCCACATCACGACTGGCATGGAACGACCAGAGGCTGTAAAAAGAGCCTTCTATCAGCGCCTTGTCACCGCTCTGAAGGACAAGCCGGGCATTGATCCAAAAGACGTCATGATCGTTGTTTCGAATTCCAAGGTTTCAGACTGGTCCTTTTCTGGAGGCCAACCCGCATCTGAAATACGTGGAGTGCAATGAATGGAAGCGCAGTCAAATCGCTATATTTATCCAAGCCGGATGCAAATCACGCGAGCGGGTCATGATGTAAAGGCAGCGCCGTCCGGCATCTCCAACCAGCCTTTCTTGTGTCAACCTCTTCTCGAAGCCCAAACAGATGGCGCAATGACCGCCATGTGCGTGTTTATGGGGCCAGGAACCAGACCCTATTGGCATACGCACCCGCATGGGCAGTTGCTTTATGTTCTTGAAGGCAAGGGGTTGGTTCAGCGCGAATACGGAAACATTGAGGAGGTTTCAAAAGGAGACTGCATCTGGTTCGCCCCGGATGAGCCTCACTGGCATGGCGCTTGCCCCGATAACGCGTTCAGTTACATTTGCATCCAGCAAAATAGCGGAACACGGTCCGTTCAATGGCTTCCCACATCTGAAACTCAAAGCCTAGCTGTCAGCCAAGAGCCAAGATGAGGTAAGCTCCAGCTCCGATAAACTTTATGCGCCTTTCTATTGGTGGGAAGAAACTGAAGATGCGCTCCAGTTTCTATCCCATCAAGGGGTTGAAGCACTTACAGAAAATTTGGGGAAGCCAAACTTTAAAATCGGATTTCCTATAGCGCAAAGGCAGGTCAGTCATCTGAGCGTTAATCATTGCAGCCGCGGCCTAGAGCTGCCGTTCGCCGGTTACCACCAGCCGCGAGGCATTCCGCATTTCGGACATTCAATCAAACCGCAGCATTGTCGAAGGCTAGATGGCGGTTAGCCGGACATCTGAGGGTTTCGCTGCTACCCCGAAATTTTAAGGCCACTTAATGCGTGTCCGGCAATTTAGGCGACCGTTCCCATTTCGCATAATATTGCAAGTAGCTTCTGAATCCCAAACGTGATGCCTCAGGTTTCTTGAATTAAGAAGCAATGTAGTTTGGAAGAGCAAGCTTTGGTCTTCACCGATGTAAAAAGGCTGGACGACTGCGCACGTCAATCGGAGCCGACAATATGGAGTGCAAAGCGCTAATCCTCTCGCAGTCAAAGTTTATATCAGATTTACCTTGTCTACAATTGCATTCAATTGCATTTGACAATCTCATTCAAATCAGTAAAGTCAAAATAGCTACCTAAAGATGTTTTAATTTTAAAATCCATTTTGACGGGAGGTTTGGGATGGGCAAATCTGTGCCTTTCAGTGTTCGATTGACTTCGGAAGACGCAGAATATGTCGCTGCACTCCAAATCCCGGGAGCTGTGACGTCGAGCGACAAGATCCGTCACATCATCTCTGACGCACGCAAGCGCAGAGAGGCTCAAACCAGTTTCTCTGAATTGGTCCATCGATTTGAAGATGAGTTCAAACCGACTGTCGATCATCTCAGGGAGTGGGAACGAGACACCGAGGTGGAATCAGAGTTTCTCCATTTCATCGCTGATTGGCTCAGCCCCATGTGCGCTGAATTTGCCTGCGGACCACAGTCAGAAGACGACCTGCCGAGCTTTGAAGCGAGAATTGTTCGTCAAGCTTACAAGTTGATCGAGCAAACTGTTCGCATGGCCATAACCAATGATGCGCATTGTTATGACCCATCCATTATACGAGACGGCAGTCAACGCACTGTCGAATTGGCCAAAATGATAGATATCGAGAAATAGAGGGAGCTTATCCATGACGGAAAAATTGACGAGCCGCGTGGGGCGGATCATCAGCGGCAGCTTCAATGCCCTACTGGACACTGTTGAAGATGCTGCGCCTGAGGCTATGTTGGAGCAAGCCATCCGCGAAGTTGATGATGCCATCGAAGATGTGCGTGCCGAACTAGGCAAAATCATTGCAGCAAAGCATGTCGCGAATAAAAAGCTAGCCGATAAAAATGCCCAACACGACGATTTGAGTTCCAAAATCGAGATCGCGCTGACCGAAAAGCGCGAAGATCTTGCAGAAGCAGCCATCGCTCAGCAACTGGATATCGAAGCACAATTGCCAGTGCTGGAACAAACCATCGCTGATGCATCGGAAAATGAAAAGGAACTCGAAGGATACATTGCAGCCCTGCAAGCAAAAAGGCGGGAAATGGCCGAAGAGTTGAAAGCCTTTCGTGAAGCAAAGGCTGCATCGAACACTGGCCAAACTGGCGGTCCTTCCGCAGCCCAAGCCGACATCTCCAAGGCAACCAAAGCCTTCGACCGCATAATGGAACGGCAAGGCATTCCGCCTTCCAAGGGTGCAGCAAGCGCAAAAACCGCCGCGCAAATGCAGGAGTTGGAACAACTCAGCCAGCAAAACCGGATCAAGGAAAGACTGACAGCGATCAAGTCTCGCCTTGAAGAATAGGCTCTAGTTATGATTTTGCTGTCCTATTTTGGCGAGCCAGCAAACTATCCTTTTCTGGTGGCTTTGTTCGTAGTCTTCGTTTTGGCAGCGATTGAAGGTGTCGGTTTGCTGATTGGTGCGGGCATTTTCGGGTTTTTGGATGGTGTGCTGCCAGATATAGATCTGGGTACGGAACTCGATATTGACATCGATATGCCGGATATGCAGACGCCTTCGATGACCGGACAATTCCTGTCTTGGTTGCGCATGGGACGGGTGCCGGTGGTTTTTTCACTGATCGTCTTGCTTGTTGCTTTCGGTTTGATCGGCTTGACGATCCAAGGTCTGAGCCTGTCAATATTTGGGAGCGTACTGCCTGCCATTGTAGCGGTTCTACCGGCCCTTCTTCTATCCATACCGGTTCTCAGTCTCGGCAACCGATTCCTGGCCCTTGTCCTACCAAGAGATGAGACATCGGCCATATCCAGAAATCGGCTTATTGGCAAAATCGCCACCATCACTTTGGGAGAAGCGAGACATGATTTTCCCGCCCAAGCCAAGGTAACCGATCGGTTTGGCCTCACTCACTATATCATGCTCGCTCCGGACAACGAGGACGAAAGCTACAGGCAAGGAGATCGGCTGCTGCTGGTCCGCCTGTGCGACAACACCTATTACGGCATTCAATCGACATCTAATGCCTTGAAATAACGGGCATTTATAAATTCGTTTAATGGATCTACTACAATGTATCAAACACAAAACACCTTCAGTGGTTTGCTTGGCGTGGGCACCACTGCGATCATAATCGTTATTGCTCTTTTGGTTATCGGGATGATTTTAGCGCGTCTTTATGTGCGTGCTTCAAAGGAAATCTCGTTTGTCAGAACCGGGTTCGGTGGTCAGCGGGTGATCATGAATGGCGGTGCGCTGGTACTGCCTGTCTTGCATGAGACCATCCCGGTTAACATGAACACGCTGCGTCTGGCGGTGCGACGCGACAATGATCAAGCTTTGATTACGCGTGATCGCATGCGTGTCGATGTGGTCGCTGAATTTTATGTTCGGGCGCAACCGACCGAAGAATCCATCGCGGCTGCGGCGCAGACTCTCGGACGCCGGACCATGCAGCCTGAACAGCTCAAAGAGCTGGTTGAAGGCAAGTTTGTTGATGCACTGCGCTCCGTTGCGGCGGAAATGACGATGGAAGAACTGCATGAAAAGCGCACGGATTTTGTCCAGAAAGTGCAGCAGGCGGTGATGGAAGACCTGCTCAAGAATGGTCTGGAGCTTGAGTCTGTCTCATTGACGGGCCTCGATCAGACCAGTATGGACTATTTCAATCCATCCAACGCCTTTGATGCCGAGGGTTTGACCCGCCTGACCGAGGAAATCGAGCGGCGCAAGAAAATCCGCAACGACATCGAACAGGACACCCAGATTCAAATCAAGACCAAGAATCTGGAGAGCGAGAAGTTCAGTCTCGATATTCGGCGGGACGAAGAATATGCACGCATGGAACAGGAACGTGAAGTGCAGATACGTCAGGCGGCACAGTCTGCCGAGATTGCCAAGAACAAAGCCGAGCGAGAGCAAGAGGCGGAGCAGGCCGAGATCAACTCCAAGCAGCATGTCGAGAAGTCGAAAATCCTCGCCGATAAGGCCGTCGCAGAGGAGCGCATCGAGATGGAACGTCTGGTGCGCGAAAGAGAAATTGAAAAGCAGAAAGCAATCGAACTGGCCGAACAGGTGAGAGAGATCGCCATCGCCGAAAAGTCCAAAGAACAGTCCGAAGCACAAGCCGAAGCCGATATTGCCAGAGCGAAGGCAGTTCAGGCGGAAGAGAAAGTAACGACATCGCGCGAAAACGAAATTGCCGAACGCTTAAAGGCGATTGAACTGATCGAAGCCAGCAAGGAAGCAGAACGCAGCGCAATCCGCATCAAGGTAGAGGCTGAAGCTGAGAAAGTTGCTGCCGGCGACCGCGCAGAAGCCTTGCGCGAGGAAGCAGAAGGCGAAGCAACTGCAGAAAAATTGCGGGCCGAAGCAGCTGAAATCCGCTATCGCGTTGACGCCGATGGTACGCGATCAATGAACGAAGCCCAGAACCTCCTCTCTGCAGAGCAGATCGCCATGCAGATCAAGATCAAGCTGATCGAAAATCTGGACAGCATCATTCGCGAAAGCGTCAAGCCGATCGAAAAAATCGACGGTATTAAGATTGTACAAGTCGAGGGGCTTGGAGGCGGTGGCAACGGCTCTTCCCAGCCCGGGCACGATGGCAATCTGGCAGACAATGTCGTAAATAGCGCCCTACGCTATCGGGCGCAGGCACCGCTTCTGGACTCTTTGCTCAAGGAAGTTGGGATCAAGGGGGGAGACATTAATGGTATCACATCGGAGCTTGCAGGTCTGGATGCCGAGCCTCCCCAAAACACGGCAACTCCAGCACAAAGCGAAAAAGCAGACACACTGAAAAGCTGATAAAATTCGAGGTGCAAACAGGGATTGTTTGCACCTTCTCAGTTTTGTAGTGACCAAATTTGCCAGCCTCGAAACCGCACTTAAAAGCTCTGTACGATGCCTCTAGCTAACCCCAGACTGGAAACGGATCGGGAAGCTGGCGATATTTTTCAGGTCTGAATCCCTCACCTTCTTGGATTGGATCGATCAGGCACCGCTCGAGCATCGCGCATATCCGATCTTTGTTCATTTCCCCCAACATGCCGATAAACACGATCTCTTGCCGTCTGTCCCCATAAACCGGATCAAATCGAGCCTTCACTTTTGCACGCATTTCCTCATCCTTAGGCCACCGTTCTTCGGGCATTGCAGCCCACCAATAGCCGAGCAGCTCAGTTCGGGCCATTGCTCCGGCGAGCGAAAATTCACCAACCATGTGATGGCGCGATGCCAACCAGAAATGACCCTTGGCCCGAATAACGCCGGGAAGCGGTGTCTGCAGGAGCTCATTGAACTTTTCTGGAACCAGGGGCCTTCGTGCGTTCCATACAAAGCTGGTCACGCCATATTCGGCATCTTCGGGCACATGATCCTCGAAGCCGTAGAGCTCTTTGAACCACATTGGATGTTCGTGCGCGCGATCAAAATCAAACAAGCCAGTGTCAAAAATATCATCACTGTCCACTTTACCGAAATTGGTTTCAATCACTCTCGCATCAGCGTTCAGGCTTCGGATAATGGCTCGGGCAGTCTCTAGCTGAACAGGGGACGCATCAGATACTTTATTCAAGATGATCAGATCGGCAAATTCTATTTGATCGACAAAGAGATCGACCAGCGTGCGGGCATCATCCTCAGCAACTTCTTCTCCCCGATCCTTGAGAAACTCGGTGGAGCCGAAATCCTTGGTCAAATGAACAGCATCCACCACTGTGACCATGGTGTCCAATCGTGCAAGATCAGAGAGACTTAGCCCATTTTCATCCCGAAACTCAAACGTTGCGGCAACAGGCAAAGGCTCAGACACGCCCGTGCTTTCAATCAGCAAGTAATCAAAGCGCCCTTCCTCAGCGAGCCTACGCACCTCGACGAGCAAATCATCTCGAAGAGTGCAGCAAATGCAGCCATTTGTCATTTCCACGAGCTTTTCTTCAGCGCGATTGAGTTCTGTCTCTTCGCGCACCAGATCTGCGTCAATATTAACTTCGCTCATGTCGTTGACAATCACCGCAACGCGGCGGCCATCTCTATTGTTAAGGACGTGATTGAGAAGCGTAGTCTTGCCAGATCCCAGAAAACCAGAAAGAACGGTTACGGGGAGACGAGTGTCAGAATTAGGCGACTTTAACATGCGACCTCACTAAATGTTATGTTATAACGTATCATTTAGTGAATTGTTTTCGTCTTGTCAATTTTCGATGTGCCACGAAAAGCCCCGCGAAGTGATCAAGCACTCCTTGCTATGGTGTGGCAGCAATCGCGGCTATAAACCTGTTTCACCAATTCGGTTGAGATTCAAGGGGCTCCGAGGTGTTGTCGAAAAGCATGCCTTCCCTCACAAGGGAGCATCAGGATTTCAATCGGGAGAGCCTGTTTAAGAGCCCCTTAGCAATGGATGTCACGAGTTCATTCGGAAAAGTGCCGGTCAGTTCGTCTTCATGCATCGCTCCAGCGCAATGACAGCATCACGGACTTGAGCCTGTTGCCCATCCGGCCCTGAGGCCATCCTGTCCACGGGGCCGACATAGAGCTGGTACCAGTCGGATTGGGGCAAGGCCAAGTCGGCAAACCTGTCTTTGGCGTTGGGCAAGGCCTGTTCGGAATCACTCCATGCCCAAGGGGCGACGCGCTCGTGGGTTACGGCGAGGAGCAATCCACCCGGACCGAGCGCCTTGGCGGCGCGGCGTATTATGTCGGTCCATGGCAAGTCAAAAGGTGTTTGCAAGAAATTTGCGGAAATCAGATCGAACGTACCGTCAGGAAAGCTTTGGGACAGATCATGTTGCTCAAAACGGACCGTCACATTGTTGCGCGCGGCATTCGCAGTTGCATGTCTTAGGGCGGCTGGAGCAATGTCAACGCCCAAAACCTGCCAGCCTTGTTTGGCGAGCCAGACCGCGTCGTCCCCCTTTGCGCAGCCCAGATCCAATGCGACCCCAGGTGCCCGATCTTTTGCAAAACGAGCCAGAGCGGTCGAGGGATTGTCCGATGTTTCCCCAGATGCATTGGCATAAAGCCCTTCCCAGAATTGCAATGGTGTCTTTCCTTCAATGCTGAAAGTCATCGATTTGTCCTTTTGAAAAGAAATTTTCGTAACGAAAACAGGCAAAGTACAGCGGTAACGGCGATAGGGTAGATCAAAGCCGTCGTGAAGGCGCTGCGATATCCGTTGCCAGCGTGCTGGCTTTCAAGTGTGGCAAAGAAAATCTGGCCAACGATCGCAATCCCGAAGGCAATGCCCACCTGTTGACAGGCCTGCAACGCACCAGAGCCGGCCCCTGCAACAGACGCAGAAACCTCGGCAAGGGTCGACTGGAACAAGGCGACAAATATGAGCCCCGCGCCGCTGCCAACCAAAATCAATGGACCAAGAATATCGACCCCACTCATCATCGTCATGCCAGCGATACGAAGCCCCACCAATCCCACAAACAGGCAAAAAAGGCCACCTGTCATACGCAAGGCAAGCCAGCGTGCACCGAAACGCCCACTGAAGAAAGAGGCCAGCATTGCGCATAGAGGGTGGGATATAATGGCCAGACCGGCAGCGGCTGGTGTCAGCCCCAAACCCGTTTGCAGGGTAATTGCCAATATCACCATGGTCCCGGAGAGCCCGCTGATCACCACCATGACGCTGGCGACACCTGTGACATAACCAGAATGTGTCATCAGTGTTGTCGGCAATGTTTGAAGCCGATCGGTAGCTGCCAGCCAACGCTGACGCCGCCAAAAGGCCAGAGCGAAGATCGTCGCAACAACAGGGGCCGCTATCAGCCAAACAGGCCAGCCGAGTGACCTCCCCTCAATCATTGGATAGAAGAGCAGAGAAATGCACAAGGCAAAAAAGCCCGCACCAAGCCAATCGGCTTTGCCACGTCTGAAAGCCTTGTCTTTGGGCAACCAGAGCGTCGCTCCAACAAGGGCCGCCAAACCGATTGGCAGGTTGATGAGGAAGACAAGACGCCATCCCAAGCCATAAAGGTCGGCGGATATCAAAAGCCCGCCAATCACAGGTCCGGCCACAGCACCCAGCGCATTGACCATACCAAAGAGGCCAATCGCCTTGCCGCGTTCCTCCGGTTCGAAAAGCTCGTGAATGATCGCCAAAACTTGCGGTACCATCGCAGCGGCAGCCGCCCCTTGAACAGCGTGCGAAAAGACCAGACCATAGGCGCTCGTCGCCATCCCCGCCGCAAGCGAGGTGGCCAGAAAGCCACAAAGACCTGCCATGAACATGCGTTTGCGACCGAACAGATCACCAAACCGCCCCATGGGCAAAAGCCCTGCTGCGAAGGTGAGCAAATACGCGACGAGAACCCATTGTTGAGTGTTCGGCCCAGCACCGAGATCATCGCGGATGGCAGGCAATGCCAGATTGACGATGGTCGCATCCAGCATATTCATGAACGCACCAACAAGAAGCGCTCCGGTTGCAAGCCAGTTTTGATTGTTGGGTTGCGTTATCGCTTGCAGGCTTTTCATAGTGGCTCTCTGACATTTCTCGTAACATATAAAGTAACGATTAAGCGCATGTCAATATCACGTACTTTTGTTTGTCACATAACTTTTCTTCCCTTATCATGTCGCAAAAAGGATTTCACATGCCCACCGATAGCCGACTGCCCCGCGTCCTTCACACCCTGCTCCATCTCGACGAAGCAGAAGCCCCCCTCACTTCGGAAATGATTGGCAAGATGTTGGGAACAAATCCATCCCTTGTCCGCCGTACGATGGCCGGCTTGCGCAAGGCGGGAATGGTGGAGTCAATCAAAGGGCATGGTGGCGGCTGGATCTTGGCCAAATCGCTTGACCAGATAACGCTTGCCGAAGTCTATGACGCTCTAGGAACACCGACACTGTTTGCCGTCGGCGTCTCGGGAGATCGACCCGATTGCCTTTTGGAACGCGCCGCAAATGTGGCAACAGTCAATGCGTTGGACAAAGCCCGCGAAAGCTTTCTCTCCGAGCTTAAGGCTATCACTGTCGCAGACCTTTTTGATGAACCGCGCGCCCAAGTCGCTGCTTTTCAAGAGAAAGCCGGATCAACTTGCGGAACCAAGCAATAGACATAGGAAAAGCGCGCGAGACAGCGCCAACCACCGCCTTTGCCTATCGCGAGCCAGAATATGCGTTTTCGATTGCAAAAGGCCGCTGTTGCGGCCTTTTGCATAGTATGGCATGCCGGAGACTCTAAGATTGGTTCAGGCAGCTTTCGATCCAACCACCTTGCGGACTTGCCCAAGGAAGCCCTGAACCCCTTCGCGCAGGCTCTGCGCTTCGGTTTCCAGTTCCTCCGCAGAAGAGCGCACATGGCGTGCGGCTTCGCCTGTCTCATTGGCCGAAGAGGACACACCGAGAATGTTGGACGACACTTCGCGCGTGCCAGCAGAGGCTTCCTGAATGTTGCGTGCGATTTCCTGCGTTGCATGTCCCTGCTGTTCGACAGCCTCGGAGATGGCCGACGCAATACGGTTCATATGCTCAATGGTATCGGTAATCTCCTTAATCGCCTCAACAGCGCCATCGGTCTCGGCCTGCACCGCAGAAATCTGCTCAGAAATTTCATCGGTCGCCTTAGAGGTCTGGTTGGCCAGTTCCTTTACCTCGGAGGCAACCACGGCGAAGCCTCGTCCAGCCTCTCCGGCACGCGCCGCCTCGATGGTGGCGTTGAGGGCCAGAAGGTTGGTCTGCTCCGCAATATCGGTGATCAGTTTCACCACTTCACCAATGCGGCTGGCAGCTGTCGACAGACCTTCGATCTTCTCGTTGGTGCGCCGGGCCTGTGCAACGGCATTGTCCGCGATCCTGTTGGACTGCTCGACCTGACGGTCGATTTCATTGACCGAGGCGAAAAGCTCCTCAGCCGCAGCAGCGACGGTTTCCACATTGGTGGACGCTTCCTCAGACGCTGCCGCCACGGCATTGGAGCGGTTGGAGGTATCGTCCGCCCCATTGGTCAGGCTCGCCGAGGTCGCATTGAGATTCTTCACCGACCCAAAGATCACATCGAGAAGCCCGGTTACCTGCTGGTCGAATTCCTGCGCCAGCTGGTTGATCAAATCAGCCCGGCGTAGCTGCTCGGCCTGCTCTTCTTTCTGCTCCCGGCTCAGAACTTCCGCCCGCTTCGAGCTTTCGCGGAAGACCTCGAGCGCCTGATTGATCTGGCCGACTTCATCCTTGCGATCCAGATAGTGGATTGGCGCATCATAGTTGCGATTGACAAGCTCCATGATACTGGAAATCGTTGTCTGAAGCGGCTTGCGGATGACTGCGATACCAACGACCACAAGGGCAGCAGCAAGAGCAATCAGCAGCGCAGCACCCACCATGAGAACGGTCATCAGAATTTGCGAACTGGCAGTGGAGAGGGTGTCGACCGGCACGTTGACAACAAGGCTCATGCTGTAGCCGGTGTCACCGACAAGCACGGGCTCGACAATACGGATCACCTCCGACTGCAGACTGTTGGAATAACCGGTGTAGGTCAATTCCTCAGCATTCTTGACCGCAGCCATCATGGCCGCCTCATGGCTGAGATCCTCACCCGAGCGCCCCTCGGACCAATCCTTGCCGAGAAGGGCTGCATCGGGATGCGCGACCCACTTGCCTTCGTGGGAGATCAGATGCACCGACCCGGTCTCAAGCGGCTTGGCCTTGCCAAGCGCCTCGGACAACTCCGACAGGGTGAGGTCCGTACCAGCAACGCCGATGGTTTGGCCCTTTGCATTCTTGATCGGAATGGCGAGAGAAACGCCGACAACGGTACGTCCACCCATATCCCAGCTGTAGGGCTCGGTCACATAGGGCTTGCCACTATTATAAGCGCCGTAATACCAGGCCATTTCTTCCGGAGATAGCTCATCCATGTCCGAGATGGTGCGAAATTCGATGGCGCCATCCGAATTGCGGAAGAAATAGGGACGCCAGACACCGCTTTTATCGTGATACTCGGCATTGACATAGTCACTATCCTTGCCGTCCAGAGCATCGCCGATTACAGCACCCCATGCGCCAGAAAGGCGGCTATTTTCTTCCATGGTCTGCTTCAGGATACCCGTCCAGATCGACCGATCCTGCAGGTCCCCGACTTTCAGTGCCGACAGCGCATAGGTCATATTTTGCGCGGATACGAGCCCGTATTCCATGGCAGCCTTGACGATCGCAGCTTCTTTTTTCGCCTCGGCCTTGGCCTCGCGCACCGAGATCTTATGGGTGATATCCGAGCTTTGCCATCCGATGACGGCAATACCTGCGGACAGAACCACGATGATGGTGGCGATGCTGACGGTCAGCATTTTGGCGGTAATCGACAATCTAGAAAACATCGAGACAGATCCGAGCTAGCGGTGAACGGGAAACATTGGCTTGCAGCTTTTACCAATAGATTGCGTAAAAAATCTTAAATATTGATTTCAAGCCTATAACAAAAGTCTTCAATCTAAATTGTACTTGGTGAAAGTATGAGGGTCGGATTTTGCGGTTCAATACTCTTGAAGGGCTCTGTTGCAAAAAATTCAGGAGTCGTCGAGGCAGATTTTGCCGTGTAAAGTCGCCATACCAACTCCGACAATCGAGTTATCTCACTCAGCGACCAACGTTATCGCACCTTCCCGCAGTATTCACTGCAACCAAGCCTAGATTATCTGGTCGCCAAGCCAATCTCCGAACTCCGTCGGATCTTTCTGATGATCTCGACGGCGAGGGTTGCGGCGATAGGGACGGATGAAACTTTTGGTCGCGGCCGTGACTTTGCTGCATGAGTTGGTCTGGTGCCTAGGCAATATAGTACCGGAGGTCGAACGGTTCTCGGGCGCATATCAAAGCGGGGCAGTCGCTACTTGCGCATGCTTTTTGTTCAGGCAGCACAGGTCATCCCGATGAGGACCAATCGATAGACAGACTGCATGGAACGAAAACATTCCGTCCCCAAGCATCTGACGACCCTAACGGTCAATTTTGACCTTGCAGGTAATGAGATCACTGTGCGAGCGTAACCCCAACAAGGCCACGACCCACGTGTCGATCAAAAGGCCGGATACATATGAGCCCACAAACTTGCTTCTAATCTGTGTCTTGTAACAGGCCCACATCCGCTCTCTGAGCTCATTTTTTGAAGAGGCGCCGATTTGGAAATTCGGCGCCCTCTTCGTTTATTTTATGACGACGTGGCGTTTGCGCCCATGAGAAAGCCGCATTGGCTGACCTTTGGAAACAATGGTCGCATCAGCATCTTCGATACAGGCGTCATCGATGCGTATACCACGACCGGCGATGGCTCGTCGCGCCTCCCCTTTGGAAGATGTCAAGCCGGACCGGACCAAAAGGTCGACAATCGAAACCCCATGGACCCGTTCTTCATCACCAAGCTCAAGGGTTGGTAGACCATGTGCTGCGCTGCCATCCTCGAAAGTTTGCTTGGCGGTTTTGCATGCTTGCTCGGCAGCCTCCTTGCCGTGGACAAGCGCTGTGGCCTCATTGGCCAAGCGTTCCTTAACACCATTGAGTTCCGCGCCCTCTGCTTCACCAAGTCGGGCGATCTCTTCCATCGGCAGATCTGTAAACAGTTTGAGGAAGCGCGAGACGTCGGCATCTTCGGTATTGCGCCAGAACTGCCAATAGTCGTATGGCGACAGGCGATCTGCATTCAACCAGACGGCTCCAGCTGCCGTCTTGCCCATCTTCACACCCGATGACGTTGACAGCAGAGGCGCGGTCATCCCAAAAACCTCTTGCCTGTCAACTCTGCGCACAAGATCAATGCCGTTGATGATGTTGCCCCATTGGTCGGCCCCACCCATTTGCAATTTGCAACCGGTGCGGCGAGACAGCTCCAGAAAATCATAGGCCTGCAATATCATGTAGTTGAACTCCAGAAAGCTTAGATTTTCCTGCTTCTCGAGTCTGGCTTTTACGCTGTCGAAAGACAGCATCCGATTGATCGAGAAGTGACTGCCAACATCCCTGAGCATGTCCACCCAGTGGACATCATCGAGCCATTCGGCATTGTTCACCATTATCGCGTCGGTCGGGCCGTCACCGAAGACGAGGAGGCGATCAAACACCTTCCTGATCCCCTCAATGTTGCTGGCGATTTGCTCTTCTGAAAGCATCGGGCGAGCCTCGGAGCGAAAGCTCGGATCTCCGATCCGTGTTGTGCCCCCTCCAATCAGAACAATCGGCTTGTGGCCCGCCTGCTGGAGCCTGCGCAGCGACATGATGGGCAGCAGGTGCCCCACATGCAGGCTGTCGGCAGTTGCGTCAAACCCGACATATGCGGGAACGATACCGGCTTCAAAGCTTGCATCGAGTTCGCTCGAAGCTGTGGTCTGGTTGATATAGCCGCGCTCCGTCAATGTCTTCATAACAGCGGAACGGGGTACAAAATCATCATTTGGTATTTGGGATTGTGTCATCGGAACTTTCCTGTTGCTACCGCCAGGGTGCTCCGAACATGAAAAAGCCGCCTGACGGCGGCTTGTTTCAAGGCATGATGAAAACGCGCCGCTCCTTATGGGAGGGTCGCATAATAGTTGGCAGCGATGGGTGCGTTTTTAATCATGGGTGGCATGTAGCCGAGTTTTTGCCAATGTTCAAGTGCTGAATCGAAAAACCTCGTTTGCCCTTGTGACATAGGGTTGAAATCATCCTCGTCCGCGTTGCAGCAGCTTTGCACCTCCAGCACACTTCTCAAGCCCCACAACAATGCTTGAATTTGCGGCCACTGCCGCATGGGCAGGGTGCATTGCGGCTTGGGGCGCTGGCGGGTTTCAACCTGTTGCCGCCGCATATCTGACCACTGTTGATGAGACGCATGATATCGCTCGCCGGGCGACCCGCCTGCAACAGTTTGACCATGGTCTCGAGATAAGGCCGGGCGTGCTTCACGAACTGAGTGGTTGAGCGGCAGAAATAGTTGAGCCCGGGCTCGCCGCTCTTTGTCTTGAGGAACCGGTGTTTGGGGCAGCCCCCATTGCAGGCAAAGCGGATATCGCAGCTCCGGCATTGCTCTGTCAGAGTGTCGCGCTTGGCATCGCCAAATTGCTTTTGCTGAGCGGAATTGGCAAGACTATCAACCGGTGTCTCGGTGATGTTGCCAAGCTTGAACTGCGGATAGACATAATGGTCGCAGGCATAAAGATCACCATTATGTTCCATCGCCAGCCCCTGCCCGCATGTCTCGGCAAAGACACAGAGGGAAGCTGGCTGCCCCATGAACAGCCCCAGCTGCATGTCGAAAAACTGGACGAAGACAGAGCCGACATCACGGGTCACCCATTCATCAAAGACGGTTGTCAGAAAGGAGCCGTAGTTGCGCGGCAACACGCTCCAGGGCGTCACCTCATACGGCACGCCGTCCTCGTCGATCTGTGGTGCGCTGGCAAGTGTCTTGCCGTCCGCACTGCGCTCCACGATGGGGATGAACTGGATGAACTCTGCCCCAATTTCCTTGAGGAAGCGGTAGACCTCCAAAGGGCGCTTGGCATTCTCCCGATGCACCACGGTAAGGATATTGTGCTCAACCCCATGGGTCTTGAGCAGCTCATAGCCGCGCATCACGCTCGTGAAGCTGGCCCGCCCTGCCTTGTCGTAGCGAAAGGCATCATGGATCTCTTGCGGCCCATCGATGCTGATCCCCACGAGAAATCCGTTTTCCTTCAGGAACTCGGCCCATTCCTCATCCAGCAACATGCCGTTGGTCTGCAATGCATTGCGGATGGCGGCAGTTTCGGGCGCATACCGCTTTTGCAACGCGACGATCTGGCGGAAATAATCGAGCCCCAAGATGGTCGGCTCACCACCTTGCCAGTTGAACCAGATCTCCGGCACCTTGAGCCGAACCTGCGAGGCGATGAAGTCGCGGATATAGGTCTCCAGAACATCGGGCTGCATCTCGAATTTCTTTGTTTCGGGATACAGCTTTTCCTTTTCCAGATAGTAGCAATATTTGCAGTCAAGGTTACACCGCGGCCCGATGGGCTTTGCCATCACCTGAAAGGGTTGGTCCTTCATCGCCTCCATACCGCGCACGCTCCTTTGCTCTGGATGTCTTTCCAGTTTATCGGCTGTCACCAGATTGGGTGCGGACCAGGGCGGCCCCTGTTTGAGGGTTGAACAGATGGAAAGTGTTTGGATCCATGGCGAGATGGACGGTCTCTCCGGGGCGAATGCTGATGCGATCGCGGAAACTGACGATAAGCTCGTGCGTTCCCTTGCGCAGCACGAGCTCGGTTTCGGCCCCTGTCGCTTCGACCACCACCACCTGAGCAGAAATGCTCCCTTCCTCGGCTTCAGAAACCAGCCGGAGGGCTTCGGGGCGTATGCCCACGGTGATTTTGTCGGTAGCAGGGAAGGACTGGGGCAACATCAGACTGTCCCCATCTTCAAAAACGGCTCGACAAAGGCCGTCTTGCGCGACCGGCAAATCGAAGAAATTCATGGACGGCGAGCCAAGAAAGGATGCAACAAAGCGATTGGCCGGATGATCATAGAGGTCCAAAGGCTCACCGATCTGTTCGATCTCTCCGTCTCTGAGAACGACAATCCTGTCTGCCAACGTCATGGCTTCGATCTGATCATGGGTCACATAGACGGTCGTCGTGCCAAGCTTCTGATGCAGTTCTTTGAGCTCGGCACGCATGCGGACACGCAGCTTGGCATCAAGGTTGCTGAGCGGTTCATCGAACAGGAAAACATCCGGTTCACGCACGATGGCGCGGCCCATTGCCACCCTTTGCCGCTGGCCACCCGACAGCTCTTTGGGAAGTCTGTCCAGATAGGAATCAAGACCGAGCACGTTGGCTGCCGGGGCAATTTGTTTTGCCTGATCGTCTGCGCTCAGTCCCGCCAGACGGAGTGAAAAGCTCATATTCTCGGCACTCGTCATATGCGGATAAAGCGCATAGGACTGAAACACCATGGAAATGCCGCGATCACGCGCCGGCACATCATTGACACGACGTTCCCCTATGAAAAGGTCGCCGCTGGAAATGGTTTCCAGTCCGGAAATCATCCGCAGCAAGGTTGACTTGCCACACCCCGATGGTCCAACCAGCACCAGAAACTCACCCTCGTGAATCGACAGGTTGAGTGGTTTGATGACTTCGAGCTTGCCAAAACTCTTGCTGACCTCCTTCAGTTCAACTGTTGCCATTTGGGGCTCCTTTCTTGAACGCATCGAGATAGTTGAATGAATATTTGAGGGTGGACGTCCATGCCTCTCCGGGCATCAGTTTCATGCCGTCCGTGCTGGTGCCATCACTCCGGCGGTCGCAGTTTACCGGTTCAATGGAGACAATATTGCGATAGGGGCGCGGATCCGACCACAGCTGGACATAGGGCAAATTCCGAGCGTCCCCTTCCAGGTTGACCCTGATACCCTGCCATTGTCCCGAGGCTGGACGCTCAAGCGAGGCGAGGAAACCGCCAGTACCCGACGGATGGCATTCGGCTTGAGCGCTGCGGTGTTGCGTGTCTTCACCGGGCGGCTCATGCTGCATCAGCTCACGGCCGTTCAGCAAAACCCGCGTTCCCGCACCAACGGCAGGAAAGCCGAAGTTGGTGTGATAAAGGATGCGGAAGAGGCCGGGTTCTGGCCCGATATTCTCAATCGTGTCTGTCACCTCCAGGCTGGTGCCGCCAATGGGGGCCTCAATCCGGCGCAGCAGTGAAAAACTGGCCCCTCCCAAATGCGCACTGACAATGGTGCCTTCAGCAAACAGGACCGGAGTGGCCGCGTTCCAGTCTTCGCCATAAGCGGTGACCCGTGCTGGCGTAAAGGGCAACGTTCCGTGCAGCGGCAGACCATCCTGAGGTTGGCGCACATTATCAAGACCGCAGGTCATCATAAAGCCAGTCAAGGCCCTTTCAATGCCGGTTTCCCGGTCTCTGTGCGCGTCGTGAAGAGCGGGCGAGAGCATGCCAGCGGGATGATGCCACGCAACCGGCATACCATGGAACCAAAGCGGTCCGATATCCATTGTGCGGTCCGAGAAGATCCAAAAATCAAGACCGCCACCGGTTGAGAAAGCAAGGGCGCGTTGGCCCAGCGCGGGCCCCTCATCCAGAATAATGCTGCGCACGGCTGCCAACTGCTGCAAATTGCCGGTCAGATGTTTGAGCTGTGCCTTCGGGGTGGCTTTGCGTTTGTCTGTCATGACGCCTCTCCAGAGAGTTCCAGTCGCAGGCGCGACCATGCTTCAGCCGGGGCATCAACCTGCTTCATCAGCTGCGATAGGAGGCTTTCCATCCGGGCTTCGCATTCCGGATCATCAAGCGGGGTCGTCTGACCGGGATCCGCATCAAGATCGTAAAGAACCGTCGTGTTTTCCATCAGACAGCCCGGACCATAGGTCTTATACATCGCGCTTGTTTCATGGACAGGCACCCGCAACAACGGCATGTTCCGGCTGAACGAAAAGGGCGGAACCAATGTTGCCTTTTCCAGCTCGACGTCTGCAAAGAAATCAAAGATGTGGGTCGGCATCAGGGTGTACTGATAAATGTCCTGCTCGGCGAGATCGAAAGGATATCGGAAATAGGTATGATGCCCGTCGGTGACATTCACCGCACCGCCGAAAAAGCCAAACATGACCGCCTCATGCCCCGGCGCGCCCTTCAGCATCGGCAAAAGCGACAGCCCTTGCATTTCCGGCGCCATCGATGCCTCATACAAGTCCATGAAGGTCGCGCACAAATCAGGTGTTTGGGTCAGTGCATCAACCCGCTCTCCCGGACAGGGATGACGAGGGTCATGCAGGAAGAGCGGGATATGAGCCAGTTCTTCGTAGAGATTCATCCGGTTCTTGGCCCAGAAGTCATGCTCGCCAAGAAGGAAGCCGTGATCGGTGGTGACAATCAGTGCTGTATCTTCCCACAAATCCTGATCGTCAAAGACATCAAGAACCCGGCCAAGCAAATGATCGCAGTGGGACAGAGTAGCCCGATAATTGGCGCGCAATTCCTCGCTTTCAAGCTCGGATTCTCCGACCCGATCATAGGGTGGCCAGTCACGCACCGGACCGTTCCAGTCTGTTTGGAAAGGCTCCTTGAACCGATCCGGGGCCTGAAAGGGTTCATGCGGGTCGAAACACTCGATCTGCAGGAACCAGTTGTCGCAAGCCTTGTTGCGATCAATGAACTGAAGACCAGCTTCAACCGTCTTGTGACTGGGGAAATCTTCCTCCGAGCGAATGCGCTCACGATTGACCATATTCTTGCGCGGATAACTGCGCTGTTTTTCAGAATATTGTTTCTCGTGGACCAGCTCCCGAAGGGCCCCCCAATCGGGACAGGCAGCTGGCACCCAAGGGTCGCCTTCCTGTCCACGGATCAAATCATAGCTGTCGTAGCGATTGTGATAGGTGGCACCACCGTCTTCCCAATAGTGGAAATGATCCGTCGCGAGGTGGGAATAGGTTCCTTTCTGCTCCATCAGCTCTTCGGTGAAGCAGACGTCAAACGGTTCCACAGGCCCCCAACTGCGATGCAGGAACCCGAGCCGCCCGGTTAGTATGTCACGCCGGGCAGGCATGCAAGGCATGGAGCCGACATAATGTTTCTCGAACGTGGCACAGCGGGCTGCCAGCCGGTTAAAGTTGGGCGTTGGAACCCTCGAGCCCCCATAAGGCTCGAGCATATGCCGGTTGAGGCTGTCAAATAGAAGAAAAACGGTACGCATGCGGGACTCCTATTTGACTGCGCCGGATGTTAACCCACGCACGATGAAGCGCTGGGCAAAGATCAGCAGTATGAAGGCTGGTATGATGGACAGCGCCGAGGCTGCTGCCATTTCAGTGAAGGCGATGGTGTTTTCCTGCGCATATTTGCCGATGCCAAGCGGCACTGTCGCCGTTGCCCGTTGCGACAAGGTCAGAGTGACTGGGAACTCGTTCCACGAGAAGATGAAGCACAGGATACCAGTGGCAGCCAATCCGGGCCGGACGATAGGCACAACGACGGAACGAAGGATCTGAGGCGTTCTGGCGCCGTCAATCTTGGCCGCTTCGACCAGCTCTTTCGGTACGTCCCGAATGAAAACACCCATCATCCACAGAGCCATCGGCAGATTGATGGTCGTGTGAGCGAGGATGATGCCGGTGTAGGTATTATCGAGACCGATAAAACGGAACATCGTGTACCAGGCTCCGGCAAGTGTGATGGGCGGCACCATATGAAAGATGACGGACCAAGCCAGAAGCAAGCGCAAGACCCAGCCTGCCCATCGCAACCGATAGAGGGAAAAGGCCGCCAACGTGGCGACCGTCAGCACGATGATTGTCGAGCTGATGGCGATAATCGAGGAATTCTTGAAATTGGTGAGAAAGTCGGATGTCTTGCCATTCATCACCGAGTCATACGAGTAAAGGGTCGGCGAAAAGCTCCATTGCCCCATCAACAAGGCAATCTGGGTCTTGAAGCTGGCCATGATGATCCATGCGAATGGAAACAGCACGATCATGGCAAAGCCAAACAGCATCACATGGCGCGCCAAGGGCCCGAATTTGGTGAGATTGATCATGCGTTAGGCTCCTTTCGGGCAGCAAAACGAGAGGCCGCGATGATCATGGACGCAATAACGATGATGGTCGC
Source organism: uncultured Cohaesibacter sp. (assembly GCF_963676485.1). Taxonomy (NCBI): domain Bacteria; kingdom Pseudomonadati; phylum Pseudomonadota; class Alphaproteobacteria; order Hyphomicrobiales; family Cohaesibacteraceae; genus Cohaesibacter; species uncultured Cohaesibacter sp. Next base: position 2,380,751 of record NZ_OY781114.1, on the reverse strand, counting down.
AAGCGACATGGCAGATCCATACCCGGCCTGATCTTCCGTAAAGAAACGTCGATAGATCGTGAAGGAAATGACCTCTGTCGAGGTGCCGGGGCCGCCACCCGTCAGCAGGTAGACCTCATCGAAAACCTTGAAGGCAAGGATCATTCGGAAGATGAAGGTGACGATAATCGCGGGCATCATGAGCGGCAGAATGAGAAAGCGCAGAACCTGCCAGTTGCGGGCACCATCAACCTCGGCGGCTTCAAAAATGTCCTGCGGCAGGCTTTCAAGGCTGGCGAGCATCAAAAGGAAGCAGAAGGGTGTCCAGTGCCAAACGTCGACAATGATGACACTCATCAAGGCAAGATTGGGGTTGCCAAGCCAGTCGACCGGATTGCCGCCAAACCACAGGATAGCCTGATTGAGGACGCCAAAATCGTAGGAATACATCAGCTTCCAGATTGCCCCGATGATGATGCCGGGCACCAGAATGGGCAAGATGAAGACGGTTCGATAGAAGATTTTCAGTCTTGTGACACGGCTGGTCAGCAACGCCAGCCAGAAGCCGAGCACCATCTGGAAGGCAACAGCAACCACAGCAAACAGAATGGTGTTGATGATCCCCGCACGGAATAACGTATCGGAGAAGAGTCGAACATAGTTGCGCAAACCGACCCATTCCCAGACGGCCTCACGATTCACCCATTCAATATCGTTGAAACTCAAAGCCAACAGATTGAAAAGCGGAAGGATCGTCAGAAGGAGAAAGAGCAGAACTGCGGGTGCTAATGTGGCGTAGCGCCAAAAGCGATCCGTTTTCATGAAGATTTTCCATGCTTTTGAGAGCTGCCCCGCAGAGAGGCGGGACAGCCATGGGAGAACTACTCGAGATCGGTCAGGGTTGGCGCGTCATAGCCCGCATTGGACATGATCTCGGCGATTTCCTTCGCTGCGGTATTCAGCGCATCCTTGAGCTCCATTTGCCCACCGATCGCTTCATTCAGCCGCAATTCCGTAACAGCCAGAACCTGACTCGATTCCGGAATAAGGAAAGTCAGCTTGGCTGTCGGAATGGCCTTGGCCATAGCCTTCATCCAGCGGAACTCCTGTGTTTCGGACATTGGCCCTTCAAGCACGGCTCGGCTGACGGGAGCTGAGCCCGCACGGGCATAAGCCTCTTGTGCTTCCTGACTCTGGAACCAGTTCAGGAATGCCAGAGCGGCTTTCTTATGGTCATCCGGCACATTCTTTGGCACACCTGCCAGCCAGTGGCCCAGCGGCGTCGCTGCTTCATGGTCCTTGGAGGCAAGCGTTGGCGCGTAATTCACCTTGTTAACGACCGCCGACTGGTTCGGATCGTCAAACAGCCCCGGAGACAGGACCGACATGATATGCCCGGCTTTTCCCGTTGCCATATTCTGTATGACGTTGGTTTGAGTCTGACCTGCAGTTGAAGGATGGCCGACCTCTCGAGCCAACTTGATATAGGTTTCCATCCCCGCAAGGGTTTCAGGGCTGTTGATCGTGATGGTGAAGTCACCCGCTTTTTGATCCTTGAAGATGCCACCACCAAAGGACCAAATATAGGGAAAGACATCGTAAGTGACGTCAAAGGCGCCGCGTTGGCCACGCTGGCTAATCCCATACATCCTTGGCGGGTCGTTGAGGACCTTGGCATTGGCCATCAGTTCATCCCAGTTTTGGGGGACTTTCAGGCCTTTTTCCTCATATAGATCGGATCGATAGTGCAGAATCAGAATGTTCGGGTTTACCGGAACACTCAACAGTTTGCCATCCCCGCCGCAAGTCACGCTCATAGAGGTCGCATCCCAGCAAACAGACTCATCAAAGTCATAGATGTCCGCCGAAAGCTTGAAGTCCGGATTGATATCGGTCAGGGGATCGAGGAACCCGCCCTTGTAGAATTCGACAAAAAAGCCTGCATTCATGATCAGCAAATCAAATGGACTCTGGTCCGTTCTGACTGCTGTCCGCTGCTTCTCCAGAGATCCCGCGAAAGGGTTAACGTCGAGATCAACTGTGTTGCCTGTGGTCTCTTCATACAGCTCGACGACCGACTGGAATCCGGGGAACCACGGCGACTGATTGATGACAATCGTGATTGGTGTTTCCGCTGCCATGGCTGAGCCCGCCAAAACAAACGAAAGCGCTGTGCCGGTCAACAGACCGGCGGCATTCAGATGCCTCTTGATCATAGATTTCCTCCCATTGCGTCCAAATCAAGCCTCCTCCGCCCGTCGGACTACAAAACGACTATGCCACCCACTTTGCCATTCCTGAAATGATAAAAATTATGTTCTTCATAGCCAATAGCTATGCCCGAGCACGCACAGCGCTACCACTTCCGGTCGCAAAACCAAAAAGGCAATAATTTTAATGACATGCCCGTCCAGAACATGTCGACTGCGATCAACGCAGGACAAATTCTCAAATTGCCAAGTGATCAATTAATGGGATCGTCCTGACAGACTTGCTTGATTTTCTCCGCGAGGAACTGTGCTGCAGGTGTCAACAATTTCGGGTGACGATAAATCAATCCAGCCGCGCGCGAGGACGCAAGTTCAGGAACGTCGATCTCAACCAGATCGCGGCCTTCAGGAATACGTGTCACCGAACGGGTCGTGTAGAGCAACACATCATGTTTCAAGACGAAGCTAAGCAAAAATGATTGGGAGTTGGTCACCAGAATGGGCTCTGGAGGCGTTTCCCCCAAACTGATGATGCGGCCATCCAGCTTTCGGCGAGCAAGCGAATGCTGGGGTGGTAGCGCCCAGTCTGCCGCCAACGCCTCGCAGGGAGAAATACTGCTTCGTTTCGCCAAAGGGTGATCCGGTCGCCCCATAACAATCAACGCATCATCGGTCAGAAACTCGAAGGCATGTTTCTGCTCTCCTCCCGAGAGCGGTTTCTCGGCCACAACAAAATCAAGGGCGCCATCCTCCAACCCTGCTAGCAAGCCCTCGTCAAAACCACTGGTAATAGAAATATGAATACCGGGCCGTTCCTTAAGCGCTATCGACACGGCAAGAGGCAACTTGCGACGCACCCAGGAAGGCCCGGCACCGACACGCACCTGCCCGGCGGATCCATCCCGCATGGCCTCGACCTCTTCGATCGCATCAGTCACTTGCGCCGACACCAATCTTGCGTGGCGGAGCAAGCGTTCGCCAACCGGAGTAACTTCAACGCCTTGTGCCGTTCGATTGAACAGCGGCGCTCGCAACTGATATTCAAGCTGCTGAATGGCCTTTGACAAGGTGGGTTGAGCAACATTGAGCGAACTTGCTGCTTTGGTGATGTTGCCCAGCTCAGCCGTTCGAAGAAAGTAGGTTATCAAACGAAGATCAATTATTTTGCTCGCCACAAAGTTCGCTCCAATCCGCGGTCAACAAGAAACACGCCAAGCCTTACAGCCGGTTTGACCACAAGGATCAATCCAATTGCCTTAAGAATGCAACAAGAGTGGCTCTGTTGCAAAAAGTTATAGCATCTGCTTCAGGCTGACATTTTCAGTAAGACAGGAGAATGCATAGTGACTTCAAGTAAAGTAGCGCCATTTTCAGGGTAATGTGGTCTTGTGGGCAATCTGGAGTTATTGCCGGTACGGCATAAGCTATTGGGATCTTGAGCAACTGATGACAGAACGCGGCGTGCCCAAGGATCACTCAGCGATCTACCACCGTGTTCAGAAATATGCCCCTGAAATCGAACGGCGGCTGCGCTGACAATGGCACTCACCTCGATCGTCCAGTTGGCGGGTCGACGAACCATACATCGGAATACAGACTTCCTCTCGATAACGAGAAATGTGAAAGCAGCGAAGCGTTTCTCACCAAGACACTGAAACGCGTTAAAAATGGCAGAAACCCGCGATCCTCAACGCTGACAGAACCGCACCTTACGGGGTTGCTCTCGCTGAGGTGAAGAAGGACACGGTCCACCGCTAGATGAAGCTCGGATTGACGAACAGGCCTTTGGGATTTGCCCAGAGCCGATTGCGGGAGCTCTACTATAAACCCGCCAAAATGCCTTCTGCCTTACCCTTCTTTGTTTCGTACGGACGAAGCTGGCCTTCGCTGATGCAGTTATTCTAATTCTAATGTTAAGAAATACGCGCTTTTTTGTTGAATGTAGCTGTAGGTAATATCGGCACTGGAGGATGACATCATGGAATGGTCGGTCATAGCGGTTCAACTTTTTGAGTTGAACCAACGGCTATGCAAACTGCCCGTTCCGATGTGTCAATTTTGGGTTTTGACTGTTCTGTTGTCTGATACTTGATAAGGGTGTCGGACTTTTTCCAGAGCAGTTCCCTAGTGGAGGAAAAATATGAAAATCACACGTCGTTTTGGTCTTGTGCTTGCTGCAGGTATGCTGCTCACACCGTTTGTCGCTCAGGCTGCGGATAATTATCCAGACCATGCAGTTAAAATCATCATTCCCTATGGCGCTGGTGGTACGACCGACACATCGGCGCGGCAGCTTGCCTCGCAAACAGAAAAGCTTCTTGGCCAGCCGATCGTTGTTGAAAATATGCCAGGTGGCAGCGGTGCAAACGCCATGCGCGCCGTCGCGGCGGCTGATGCTGATGGGTACACATTGATCGCTGCGACTTCATCGCCCTCTTTTGTAACACCAGCTCTGCGCCCGGTCGGTTATGATCCACTCAAAGATTTTGAGCCTGTTCTCAACTATTCCGGCCCCTATCATGGTGTGCTTGTGAAGGCGGATTCGCCCTACAAGACATTTGAAGACATGATTGAGGCGGCAAAATCCGGCACAAGCCTCAGCTTCGGCACGGCAGGTGCGCTTGGTGGTGCTCATCTGGCCTTCACCTCCGTTGCCAAACAGTCGGGTGGCGCTTTGCAACATGTGCCTTTCAATGGGGCCTCGGCAGCCACTGCGGCAGTTCTTGGCGGTCATGTCGACATCGCGCTTGTTCCAGCCTATCGTGATCTCGTCCAGGACGGGCAGCTTCGCCTGCTTGGCGTGCTCGATGGCTCACGAGATCCCGAATTCCCCGATGCACCGACCTTGAAAGACCTTGGCTATAAAGCCGAGTTCCCCTCGATTGTCGGCATTCTGGCTCCTGCTGGAACCGACCCTGCGATCATCAGCAAGCTGGAAACGGCGTTCACGAAAGCTGCAAGCTCCGATGAATTCAAAAAATTCATGACCAAGCTCGGCCAACCGGTCCGTATCATGTCGGGCGCAGAGCTGAAAAAGACGATCTCGGAGAATTTCCACGCCTATCAGGAAATTGCCAAAGAAATCAGCAAGTAAGTGAATGGCAATGACCTCGAAAACAAAGCATTTTCAACTGACTATGCCAGCTCTGACCAGCATTCTATTGCTGGTCAGTTCGCTTGTCGGAATCTGGATCGCGGATTCTGAAATTCAGATTTTTAGCTTTGGCGATCAGTGGCCGGATGCACGCACCGTTCCCGTGGTCGTGCTCTGGTTGCTGGCGGCAATCTCTGCCTTGAGGCTGATCCTGAATTTCGGAGAACAGGAAACCCCGATCGGCCCTGCCCGTCGCTATGGTCAGGTGTTTATCGTGCTGCTGGCTGCGGTTATGGCGCTTTGGTCAATGCCGCATTTTGGTTTTCTTCCCGGCGCTATCTTCTTGGGCATTGTTGCCACGCTGGCGCTGGGTGAGCGGCGAGCGCTGCTCGTCTTGGGGCTGCCTTTGGTTATCGCCATTACCGTCTATTATGGCGGGCGTTACGGAATTGGCGTTCCCCTTCCTTGATGAATTAACATAATTTTAGTGTGAGGACTTCCGCAGTGCTTTGGGATGCATTTCTTCAATTGCTGGATCTCTGGATTGTGGCTGCGGCCCTGATCGGCATTACAACCGGCGTAATTATCGGCGCCATTCCTGGGCTGGGCCCGACTATGGCCATCGCGTTGCTTATCCCGGTGACATTTGCAATGCAGCCCGTTCCAGCCATGATATTGCTTCTCGGTGTCTATCAGGGGGCAATTTTTGGCGGATCGATTTCCGCAGTCCTTCTTAATGTACCCGGCACGCCATCGTCGGCGGCGACGGCGATGGATGGATTTCCCATGGCGCGGCGCGGCGAAGGTGGACGCGCTCTGCGGCTGGCGCTTTTTGCCAGTGTCTTCGGCAATATCTTCAGTTGCCTTGTGCTCATGGCACTTGCCGAACCTTTGGCGCGGCTGGCGCTTGATTTTGGCCCTGCCGAAATGGCGGTGTTGATGCTGTTTGCACTTTTGGTGATCGTGCTTTTTGGCGGCGGTTCCCGGCTTGATGCTTTGATCATGGTGTTGGTTGGTGTTTGCGCAGGCATTGTCGGCCTTGACCCGATCAGTGGTACACCGCGTTTCACGTTCAATTCCTTCGCCATGGAATCCGGCTTCCAGCTCATTCCGGTCCTGATTGGCCTTTTTGCAATGTCGGAGGTGTTTCTGCAGGTATTTAACCGAGCGCCGGAGGTCAGTGCCGATGACATGCCGGAATTGCGTTCCTCCCATGTGTCCTTTGCTGAAATGTGGCGCATGCGCCTGACACTTCTCTATTCCTCGATGATCGGCACCTTTGTTGGTATTCTGCCGGGCATCGGCTCCACCGTTCCTGCCTTCATGAGCTACAGTCTTGCGCGCTCACGCTCCAAAGAACAGGAAACCTTCGGCAAGGGCGCAGCTGAAGGCATCGCCGCACCCGAGGCTGCCAACAATGCCGTGACGGGCGGAGCGCTGGTTCCCACGCTGGCGCTTGGTATTCCCGGCGATGCGGTCACGGCTGTCATTCTTGGCGCCTTCATGCTGCATGGTTTGGCGCCCGGTCCGTTTCTCTTTGAAAAGAACGGGCTTGAAGTTTACGCCATTTTTGAAGCGCTGCTGTTTTCGTCCATACCGACTGTTGTCCTTGGCCTTCTTCTTTTCCGTGCAGCCATTCATGTCACGCGCATTCAGCCACGGCACCTGCTACCCGCGATTGCTATTTTGGCACTGTTCGGCGCTTTCTCAGTGAACAACAACCTGTTTGATGTTTGGGTCATGTTGGGAGCTGGCTTTTTCGGCTTTCTCTTCCGGCGCAGCGGCTTTCCGCTTCCGCCACTGCTCATCGGCCTCATTCTCGGGCATCCCTTTGAGCAAAGCGTGCGTCAGGCCTTGCTGACAAGTGGCGGAAAGTTTGGAATTTTTGCAGATTCTCCCATAACGCTCATTTTGCTGGTGCTTATTGTGATGTCGATCACAACCAGCATCTTCGTCTATTACAGAAGCAAGAGGTCCGGTCGCGATGGCTGATTTTTCCAATTCCGGCATGGTCTGTGATTGCCACATCCATTCCTTCTCCAAACGACCAGCAAAGACCAGTGGGGCCTATGCGCCCCCGCTTGTGGACATTGCCGATTATGCTCAGGAGGTGGCTCCTTTGGGCATCAAACGCGCTGTTATCATTCAGGCGTCAGTCGATGGAACCGACAATTCGCGGCTGGTTGAAACACTCTCGCAATCAGTGGTGCTCTCCTTGCGCGGCGTTGCTGCGATCAACCCGGAAACAGCTGATCTGCAAGCGCTGCATGCAGCTGGCGTCAGGGCCATCAGAATTCAGGATCGAGCACGGTTGGGTGACAGCGATCTTCACACATTGCCTGCTCTTGGTGAAGTCGCAGCTGGCCTCGGCTGGCACATCGAGTTGAACACCGAGCCACGGAGTTTCGACGACATAGCGGCGCTTATGCCCAAGCTTCCGAAAGAGGTTTCACTGGTTCTAGACCATATTGCCCATGTCGACCCTGACGTGCCGGGAGATTTGCAAAAACTGCGCCGTCTGATGGATACGGGCCGCGTCTGGGTCAAGCTTTCCCCCACCCGTGTCAGCCGTCAGATCGGACAGTATGACGATCTGGACACTTTGGTTGCGGAGATTGCGCAAGGTTACCCGGACCAATGCATTTGGGGCAGCGACTGGCCGCATGTGATGACGAAGCCACCGCTTCCACAAATCCCACCGATGCTGAAGCTGCTGGAAAGGGTTCTGTCTACCGAGCAATATTTGGCCTGCACATGGAAAAACCCCGAAAAACTTTATAGCTTCTAGGGAACCGGCAGTATGATTTTGAATCTGGATGACTTCGAAATTGCTGCACGTCGGAGGCTTCCGCGCCCGCTCTTTGGATATATTGCGGGCGCTGCGGAAACCTCTTCTGCCTATGCGGATAACCGCGCTGTTTTCTCTCAAATGCGACTGATCCCCAATGTTTTGCGAGGCGTAGAAGGCCGCACGATCACACGTCCCCTTTTCGATAAACTATATGATGCTCCATTCGGCATCGCCCCCATGGGCATTTCTTCGCTCATGGCACTGGATGGTGATGTCGTGCTGGCACGTGCTGCGAAAGACGCTGGCATACCGTTTATTTTGAGCGGCTCCTCGCTCACCCCTTTGGAGCGTGTGCTGGAAAGCAATCCAGATACCTGGTTTCAAGCCTATTTGCCGGGTGAGGAAGACCGTATTCGCGCCTTGGTGCAGCGCGTTGACCGTGCAGGCTACAAAACACTCGTTTTGACCGCCGACACTGCCGTTCTTGCGAACCGCGAGAATAATCTGCGCGCCGGTTTTTCAACGCCGCTGAGGATTACTCCGCGTTTGATCTTCGATTTTGCGCTCAAACCACGATGGGTTTTCGGAACCTTTCTAAGAAGTCTCGTAGAGCGCGGGATGCCGCATTTCGAGAATTCTTTTGCCGAACGCGGTGTGCCGATCGTCTCCAAAAATGTGGTCCGTGATTTTGGTCGTAAAGATCATCTGAATTGGGAGCATGTGCGCCTGATCCGCGATATCTGGAAAGGCAAGTTGGTCTTGAAAGGTCTTCTTGCACATACGGATGTGGCGCGTGCCCGCGCATATGGGTGCGATGGCGTGATCCTGTCCAATCATGGCGGGCGGCAGCTCGATTTCGCCATCAGCGGCGTGCGCGCGTTGCAGACCGCGCGACAGGAAACTGGTGAAATGATGCTCGGTGTGGATGGTGGCATCCGCCGTGGTACCGATATCTTGAAAGCTGTGGCGCTTGGTGCTGATTTTGTCTTTGTAGGAAGACCTATGCTGTATGCTGCAGCAGTTGGTGGGCAGTCGATGGTTGAACAGGCGATCCAAATCCTGAAAAAGGAGTTGCATCAAGATCTTGGTCTTGTCGGCCTGCGTGGGCTTGATGAGGTGGGTGAAACGATACTTGATCGTTAAAGCGCTCTGATGATGCGGCCCGAACAGCACCTGATCGATCCAGATCAACCCTCTGCGGTCTTCGCAAAAGCCGGTTCAGCACCTCAAGACCACGTGTATCAGGTTGCTGCAATCCGACCTCAATCAACACCTTCCACTAGTTGAAAGCCGCGATTTATTCGGGCTTCTCAAAGCAAATGGTTAGCCACATCGCTGGGCTCAGGAACACCTAGGGCTTTTGATCGTGAGACGCAGACTTAAGCCGCTCGTGCAGATAGCGGCTTGGCGGCTTGCCAACCATCTTGCGGAACATGGTCACGAAACTGCTGGCGCTTTCATAGCCAAGATCCATCGCGACGGACTGGACCGACTGACCGGCACTTAAGTGGCGCAAGGCAAGGACAATATGCAGCTGCCGGCGCCAGCGGCCAAAACTCATGCCCACTTCTTGGGCCAGCAAACGGCTCAGGCTGCGCTCGCTGAGCGCAATGCGGGAGGCCCATTCTGCAACGGTCGCATGATCTGCGGGTGCGGCGATCAACAGGTCGGTGAGCTTCTTCAGGCGCGGATCGCTGGGAATAGGGAGGCGCAGGTCTTCGACCGGAGCCGCGGCCAGCTCATCGAAGATAACGGACACGATCCGACCATCAGGACCGGCGACGTCATAAAGCTCCGGTAGCGCGTTAGCCCGCATGAGCAAATGACGCAAGAAACTCGACACCGTGATCGTACAGCATTCGATTGGCAGGTTCGGAGCCTCGGAAGGATCTATGAAGAGGGAAATGCACTCCACCTCGCCCGATCCGTAAGCGGTATGGGGCAGCCCGCCGGGAATCCACACAGCGCATTGCGGCGGCACAATCCAGACCGCGTCTTCCACTTCGCAATTGATGACGCCACGAACCGTAAAAAGCAGTTGCGCTTTCTGATGCTGGTGCCGCGGCAACTGTTCCAGCGCCTCAAGACTGGCGACGGCGTTGGCCGCGACCAGCGCGCGCGGAATCTCATCGACATAGGCAAGCCAGTCACTTCGAACATCCAGATACATCAAAAGCCTCAGTATTTTCCATTATGGCCAGATTAAAACATATAATGGCAGGGTTGCGCAATGACGCCATTTACTGGCTGACTTATTGTCTTGAGGCAAAAGAGACACGTGGCGGCACATCCGCGCGCATTGAAATCATCCATCTCGGCCAAGGAGTCAAACCATGCCTTTAGACAACACAAACTTCCCGCTAGTCTGGATGCGTTATGACGAAGAGCCAGATCACGACCACGATGAGGACTTCGAGGCGCTGGAGGCGAATTTTAAACGCGGCGCGCCATTCGTGATCTTGACCGATAACGCGCCGACCGAGGAGCATGAGCACAGCCAAGACGAAAAGAAGCGTACCGTGCTCTGGATGAAGAAACACAAGGCCAAACTGCGGACCCTAGTGCTGGCGATGATCGTGATCGAGCCAAGCACCGCCAAGCGCGCAGCAATGAAACCTTTCGGTGTGGCCTTTGCGAAATTCTGGGGCTACCCCATGAAGCTCACCGCGTCTCGCGAGGAAGCCATGGAGATCGCCGGAAGATTGTTGTCGGAGCATACGGGAGCTGCAACAGCCTGATGAACGATTGTACGGACAAAGCGAAGACGGTCTTCAGTTCACGCTGACCATGAGAGGCTATTGTTTGATGATGGCGAGTTGGTGCGGTGGGATGAAAATGCTATCGCAGCACAGAAAAATCCGGAAAAGAAAGCCATCGACGGCAATTCCGGATGATAAATATGAATATTTTACTCATGTTTCAACAGTCAATTTTTCGCAGAAACATGCCGTTTGCGCTTGTTCGTAGAAACGTTCTAAATCATACAGATTGACAGCGCTGCGCCCTTCACTAATTTATGAGTGCATAACTCATAAATAGCTTGCAACCAACAACACTGCCAGATCTTGCCCAACTGCCTCCCATCCTGAAAGGCGGAACAGTGAGACTTTGTCCTGTTGGTTGGCATGACAACCGCTGATCAGGAGAGCTGCAGTTTCTGTCAGCGACTTGTCTGGTCACAAAGGACGCAAAATGCTGGCAACTCTGGTCATTGGCCTGCGTGAAGGGTTGGAAGCCTCTCTTATCGTTGGCATCATCGCGGCTTTCCTCAATCGAAATCATCAAAGCATGCGCCCGATGTGGATCGGCGTCCTGTTGGCTATCTTGATTTCCCTTATGGTCGGCATTGGCCTGCACATGGTCGAAAAGGCCCTGCCTCAGGCACAGCAGGAGGCGCTGGAAACGCTGATCGGCGTGGTCGCAATCTTCTTCGTGACCGGCATGATCGCTTGGATGAACAGCCACGGCGGCGCGATGAGAGGCGAGCTTGAAGCAAGGGCCGCCACGTCCATTTCCAAACCGGGCTCCTACGCACTGGCCAGCATGGCCTTCCTCGCCGTTCTCAAAGAAGGCTTTGAAACCAGCGTATTTCTTCTGGCAACCTTTTCCGTGGCGCAATCCGCGGCTTGGGCCGCTGTTGGCGCGACCCTAGGGCTGTTACTGTCGGTTCTGATTGGTTGGGGCATCTATATCGGCGGAGTAAAAATCAATCTCTCCCGATTTTTCCGCATAACAGGTGCCTTTCTTATTCTGGTGGCCGCGGGCCTTTGTGTTTCCACCTTGCGAACGGCCCATGAGGCTGGTTGGCTCAACGCGGGCCAGCAACAGATACTTGATCTTTCTTGGCTTGTAGCAGCCGGGACCATGCGCTCGGCTCTGATAACGGGAATGCTGGGCATACCTGCCGATCCTAGACTGATCGAGGGACTTGGCTGGAGTCTCTATCTGGTGCCTGTTACGCTCATCATCTATTGGCCGCACTCCCAAAGACCGGGTCTTGTTGGCGCTGGCAGGATCAAGATCATTGTTGCTCTGCTGTGCCTTGCTGTTTCCGCAATTCTTTTCCTTCTCTCGACATCCCCAGCAATTCGTCGTCCGAATACCGCAGCAAGGGTGATGGTTCGCAAGGCCGATGTTGCCAGCGTCAGTCTATCGGATCAAGGCGCACTGGTTCTGGCTCGAACCGACACCACCGGCAAACTGACGCTGCCCCTCCCCCAGCCTGAGGCAACCCGCGGTGAGCATGACGGGCTGCCATCCCGGTTGTGGGACATCATCCGCAAAAGCGAGCCCTCCGGTTTGCCTGAAGAATTGACCTATTCTGAGATCGTCAAATTGTCAGGTGGGCGTAAGCCCATCGGCCTCAATCCAACGCGCTATCCCGGCCCCTATCACGTCAAGTGGCTGCACACGCTCAAGGCAAGCGTTTGGACCACCAATGGCATCCTGCTTGATGCCACTGGCCGAAATTCCCTGACGATGACCCTCTCCGATGGCGGATTGCTATCCCCCAGAACCCTGAGCGTGCGCTCGATACCACAGGATCTGAAAACCGATCTGGTGCTGCCTGTGGGGCGTTGGCATGTCAGCGACGACCACATCTCACGCGTCCAGACGGCTCTGGTCAATTTCAAGATCGCTCAGGATGAATGGACGTTCTGGGCCCGTATTCTGCCCTCCATTCTAGCCTTCATTTCTCTCTTTCTGGCGCTGTTTGGCGCCCGGAATCTCGTTCAAGCCCGACGCCTCGCTCCGGAGCGTTTCCATTCCAACATTGGCCAAGACGCCGAAGACACTGCAGCAAAAGGACATCATCATGCAGCGTAATTCTCTATCCAAAACCATTCTTGCCACCACTGCCCTATCCACGTTTGTGATCCTCGGCGGCTTAAGCAGCTCGTTTGCAGCTGCGGAAGTCGAACAGGTTGCCATCACCCTGACAGACGACAATGGCGGCGCCTGCGTGCTCGACAAATCCAGCGTCGAGGCAGGTCCCGTCACCTTCTCCGTTACCAACAAGACAGCCACTGCCCTCACCGAGGTCGAGTTGCTCAACGGCAACCGCATCATCGGGGAGAAGGAAAACCTTGCTCCGGGCCTGCCGACCGTATCCTTCACGGTGACCCTTGGGGGCGGCACTTATGAAATCTATTGCCCGGGCGCGAAAGAGGATAAGGTTGCCTTCAGCGTAACCGGCGAAGCAGCCCCACGGCCCACCGGCACAATTTCCAAGATCCTTGAAGAAGGCACCGACGGCTACGCCCAATATGTCAATGAAACGATCGACGCCATGGTTGTTGCCGTATCGCGCCTCAAGGACGACATCGATGCTGGCGATCTTGAGAAAGCCAGACATGACTATCCGCTGGCACGCCCATTCTATGAACGCATTGAATCCGATGTAGACGGCTTCGTGCTCGATGGCTTTGACGCGACAGACAATCACGGCAACCTCGACTATCTGATCGATATGCGTGCGTCCAATATCGACCCCGACGTTGGCTGGCACGGGTACCACGCCATCGAACGGGATCTGTTCGAGGCGGGCCAGATCACGGATCAGACCAAGGCCTATGCGGCCGAGTTGCTCAAGAATGTGAAGCTGCTCGACGACGTGTCGCCGACCCTTGAGTATTTGCCCGAAGATCTGGCCAATGGTGCAGCGGACCTGCTCGAAGAGGTTCAGAACACCAAGATCACCGGCGAAGAAGAAGCCTACAGCCACTTCGATATGCTCGATTTTGCGGGCAATGTGGAAGGCGCCCAGCAGGCCTTCGCCTATCTGCAGCCGGGCATGGAGAAAATCGACGCCGATCTGTCCGAGCGGGTCAGCGCAGAATTTGAAAATGTCCGGACCCTTCTGGACGGATATCGGGATGCCTCTGTTCCGGGTGGCTACAAGCTCTATTCTGAACAGTTGAAGGCCGAAGACACCGTCAAACTGAGCCAGGCAATCCAGTCCCTGCAAGAGCCTCTTTCCCGTATCGCGGAAAAAGTCGCAACCGCTGACTGATTGCGCGCCCAAGGCTGCCGGAAAGTCCGGCAGCCTCTTTCGGGCCTTGCGAGACCAGCCCCAGAAGGAACATCAGACCATGACGAACAAGAAACCAGTTTCAACCCCGAAGACGGGTTTGTCGCGGCGCAATCTGCTCGGAGTTGCGGCAGCCGCACCCTTGGGAGCCGTTGTCGCCCAAACGACCCCAGCGTCGGCAGCGTCACCTCAAGATCACATCGACCTGAGCAAGTCCTACCCCTTTTATGGCCAAGGGCCTCAGGCGGGCATTCAAACCGCTCCACAACGCTATTCCCAGTTCATGGCGTTCAATCTCACGTCACTGAACCCGCGAGATATCCAGATCCTGCTCGCCCGATGGTCCGCGGCAATCGCTCAGATGATGGCGGGCAAACCGGTCGGACTTGTGGATCCGGAACGGGACAATGCTGTGGTTCTGGAGACCGGCGAGGCCCTTGATCTGGGCCCGGCATCGCTCACCGTCACAGTCGGGCTCGGCCCGAAAGTCTTTTCTGACGTCAAGGGGCTGGAAGACTACAAGCCGCCCCTTATGCGCTCACTCCATGCTCTGCCCGGAGATGCCCTGAAGGCCGAGCTTTCCGGCGGCGATCTGGCCGTCCAAGCCTGTGCCGATGATCCGCAGGTTACTTATCATGCCGTTCGCATTCTGGCGCGCATCGCCAAGGCAGCCGGTGTGGCCTCCACCCGTTGGGCAATCATGGGTTTTGGCCGGGCATCCGCAGGACCGGGACAGACAACCCCGCGCAATCTGCTCGGCTTCCGGGACGGCACGCGCAACATCACCACACAGGAAGATTACGACCGTTTTGTCTGGATCAAGGATGGCCCGGAATGGCAGCATAACGGTTCCTATATGGTCTCCCGCAAGATCCGCATGTTTATCGAAAGCTGGGACACGGACCGGGTTGATGACCAGAATGACGTGTTTGGACGCTTCAAGGTATCAGGCGCCCCTCTTTCCGGAGAGCATGAATTTGACGAGCCCGATTTTGAGGCCCTGAAGAAAAATGGCGACACGGTCATCCCGAAAACCTCGCACATGAGCCTTGCCGCCCATGAAAATATGGGAGGGCTCAAGCTTTTGCGCCGGTCCTACAATTATACGGACGGTATCAACCAGGTCGGGATGCTGGATGCCGGGCTGCATTTTGTCAGCTATCAGAATGACCCGGCCATTTTCGAGGCAATTCAGAGCCGACTGGGATCACTGGACCGCCTCAACGAATATATATCACACATCGGGTCAGCGATCTTTTTCGCCCCTCCGGCCCCACAGAAAGGCTCCTATATAGGAGCCTACATGTTCGCCTGATCAAACGACAGGCAAAGGATAGACGTCAGTTGGAAACGAGCCCAAGAAACCTTGGGTTTCGCTTTCAGCAGAGTTGAAATGAACCGCAGCGGATTGCCGAAGGCAATTTGATTCCAATTGTGCAGTCAAAGACCGGATCGCCCACCACCCGCCATCAAACTTTTGAAACTGCACCGTTCTGCATCAACGTCTGCAAACAAGGGGGTGCTGAACCAGCCCGTTTCGAGCGAAGGTTGATCATTTAGCTCACCCGAACATGCTTAAGCTCTAGCGCTGGTGGATACAATTGGGCGGATCGAAGCTCTATTTTCGCACTTGAGCAAAGCCCTGTGATAAGCTATTTCTATTCGCGAAAATATCATCAGAAGATGAAGCTCTCGGGGCCGGCTCTATTTCCGGCATGAGAATGTCCTTCTTCAGTTACCCTGAAGGCGAACAAAAATGAGCTTCTCTCTAAAAATCCGCATTGTTCCCGGGCGTTATGCCGTTTCGCGTTTGGACGCTGATGTGTCCCTTCCAGACTGGCTGCAAGGTATCGGCTTTAAAGCCGTTGTCTACTCCGAAGACGAGATTTCCTTGGTCTGCCTTGAGACGCGCGTGCCTCCTGATATCACCTCGGAAAGAGGATGGGCTTGCCTACGCACCATTGGCCCTTTTCCATTTGACGCAGCAGGGGTCGTCGCATCCCTGATTGCCCCCCTATCAAACAATGCGATTGGTGTTTTCGTGGTTTGCACCTTCGATGGTGAGCATGTTCTCGTCCCACACAAAAAGCTTGACGCGGCAATAGAATATCTTGAAGCCGCAGGGCATTCAGTTTCCACCAGCTAAAAGTTCAAGCGAACGCAGGATGATAGATGTCGCTTGGCTACTGATAATACAGCTTCTCACTCAAATTGCCGGAATGCAGGGGCTGCTTTCTTGCCACAATATCTGCTGTTCTGTCTTGCGATGGCGCTCCCTAAAAGGGCCGAATGCTACGGCAAATATTCTTTCTGAAATATGAAAAAATATTTGCCGCATTGTTGGAGATAGTACTAATCAGATGGCTCTCGTTTCGTTCAGATAGTCATCGACTTCTGTCCTCAAAGCCTGGGATTGCTTGGAAAGCTCCTCGGCTGTTTCGACAAAATTGCCAACCGTTTTGAGATTGCTTTCAGAGGCACCCGCAACATCAGAGATGTTGTTGGCAACGTCTTTCACCCCGTTCGCAGCTTGTTCAACATTGCGTGCGATTTCACGGGTGGCACTGTCTTGTTCTTCAATGGCGCTAGCAATGGAAACCGAGATTTCCTTCACCTTGTCGATGGTTTTACCGATACTATCAATGGCATCAACGGCTTCTTGTGTCGCATTCTGAATTTGAGAAATCTGGTTTCCGATGCTCTCCGTCGCGCTCGAGGTCTGATTTGCCAGTTCCTTGACTTCCGAAGCCACAATGGCAAAGCCCTTACCGGCATCCCCGGCTCTGGCTGCTTCAATGGTGGCATTAAGGGCCAGAAGATTGGTTTGTTCTGCAATCGCGGTGATCATCTGAACGACCTCACCAACTTTGAAGGAAGCCTTGGCCAGGCCCTGAATTTTCTGGTTGGTTTCGTCTGCTTCCCTCGCAGCCCCATTGGCAATATTGGTCGACTGGCTGATCTGCCCGCTGATCTCGGAGATCGACGCTGACAGCTCTTCGGTCGCTGATGCCAATGTTTCCAGATTGGTTGATGTCTCATTGGCCGCTTGAGACATGGTCTGGCTTTGCTGATTGGTCTGTGTCGCTCCTGCTGCCATGTCCTGTGCGGATGCCCGCAGATTGGACGATGCGGAGGACAAAGAGCCGACAACCTCTGCCACGCTCGTATCAAGCTTCTCAGCCAATGCAAACATGGCTGTCCGCTTGGTTTCTTCCTGCTGGGCGCGGATTTTGGTTTCCTCCACCAGTTTGCTCGCCTCAGCCTGAGCCAAGTTCAGATCCTTCATCGCCTGATAATTGTCAGTGAACTGACGATTGATGCGATAGGCCAGCCAAAGCATCGGCCCCCCCACCAACACAACATATGTGGCATGGATGAGGAAATGATGCAGAACATATTCAGCCGTTGGCCAGATATAGAGCGGCAAGAGCAGAGAAAAGACCACATGGTGCACGGTCGCCAGTGCATTGACTATGAGGATTGTCCGCCAGCAGCAATAAATGACCAGCACTGCATTCAAAACAAAGAACAGCATGTGGGCATCAAGAACCAGTCCATCCGGCAATCCGCTTGCGCTAAACACCAGCAACGCCCAGTCTGTGGTCAGGGCAGCCCCAATGGCAAATCGCGTCGCGGGGCCAATCGGATCTTTAAGAAACATGATCGTCGAGACACCGGCAAGGGCTGCCGCGATCAAAGATATCGTGAGCTGCGGTGCCGGCGTATAAGACGCAACGCCTCCTACGACCAAGACCATGAGCCATAGGCCAGCAATGAACGCCTTACTCGCTATCTGGCGAAGTTTTACAAGTTCAGGGGCGGTTTCAACGACTAAAGATGGAGAAGTGGCATTCATTTCTGGCCTCCGGCTAAGTTGGGTCAGGAGTAAGCTGGTTTGTTGCTTTTATTAAATGTTGCTGCCGTATTTCGTTGATGGTCTCGGATTGCAGCCTCCAATACCAAAGGAGCTGATGACCGCCCAAGCCCCAAGCGCCCGCACCTTTGCGGTGTAATCCGCTTGCTCAGGCAGAACCATCACGAATGTCCCGTCAAAGTCGGATCGTATAAGCCTTGATGCAGGAGTCAGCGCTCTGGTAATCGCCAATCGTTCGCCGTCCCAGGGAGATGAAATGACAATAACCGGGGCATCTTCAGCGAAGCTAAACAAGGTCAGATACCCAACAACCAGAAATCCCGCAAGACCAATTAGCGCAACTGGTATATAGGTAGAGATTGAATATTCTGGTAAGTCTTGAGACTTTTTCATCATCGATTTGTTCTATTCTTGCGCTCACGGTTCTGTAAAATAACCCACGCAAAATGAAGCGCCTGTTGAATTGTACGTGCTAGAACAATAACATAATCATTTTAATGAATATTTAATTTGATAAAGATGTGATCAGTTTTGTGTATAAGCGAAAAAAGCATACCCAAGAAACCGCAATTGCTTCATTCAAAAGAAGACTTCCTATAACCCAATTTTTATTGTTACTTAGGTCAAAAAAATGCAGTTTTTAATTTACCACTTTATTGATGCGGAGCTGTTGCTTCAAAACTCATGAAAGCCTGGATGGTGCCGCTATTGCAAATCAACAGTCTCGATGACCGTTTTCATTCGGTAATACGCAGCATCAGTCTGCGTGAAACTGCTTTGTGACAGATGATGCGGCTTGCATGCAGACGGTAAAAGGACTTTACGCACTCCAAAAGCCTAATTTCCGGCAGACCAGACAAATTGGGCGAGATGTATTATTCAAAAAAGGCCCCAAAAGGCATTCGAACCAGATTATTTAGCAGCCTGTATAAGGTTGATAGGCATATCTTATCAGGCGGCCAGTCTATCTGCGCTATTCCTCATGCTCCAGTCTTCACTTACGGGGCAGGATACTGTTGGCTTTGTCCTTCCTAATTATCGTCGACGGAATTTCGTGACAAGTTCGGAGACCGAGTGGGCAGAGGCCTTGTCGTTGGGGAAAGATATTCACTTTGCCCGTTTGGCGCGTTGACTCTGTTTCGGTACAATTGGATGATCTGGACAGGACTGTCTGATCCGGGAAGAGACGGCTAGGCCACCTTCGTGCCTGAGCCTCGGAAACATCCGATTGGGGGAAATCATGAAAAAGCTAATCAACAACGCCGAAGATGTCATCGACGAGCAACTGAAGGGACTTGCGAGCGCCCACAGTGAGCTTGATGTGCATTTTGATCCGAAATTTGTCTGTGTGGCAGATGGCGTGAAGGATCGCGTCGCAGTCGTGTCCGGTGGAGGAGCCGGCCATGAACCTCTGCATGCGGGATATGTCGGCATGGGCATGCTGGACGCGGCCTGCCCGGGACAAGTCTTCACCTCGCCTACGCCCGACCAGATGGTCGAAGCCTGCAAGGCAGTGAATGGCGGCAAGGGCATTCTTCAGATCGTTAAGAACTATACCGGCGACGTGATGAATTTCCAGATGGCCGCAGATCTGCTGCGTGACGAGGGCATCGAGGTGCGCAATATCGTCATCGACGACGATGTCGCCTTGAAAGACTCGCTCTACACCGCAGGACGGCGCGGTCTTGGAACCACAGTGATCGCAGAGAAGGTTTGCGGGGCCGCCGCGCTCGAAGGCTATGATCTGGACCAGCTTGCAGCCCTTTGCCGCAAGGTCAACACCTTCGGCAAGAGCATGGGCATGGCCCTGACCTCCTGCATGACGCCGCAGAACGGCACTCCGAGTTTCGAGTTGCCAGAAGACGAAATGGAAATCGGCATCGGCATCCATGGCGAACCCGGCACCGAGCGCTCAAAGATCAAGAGCGCCGATGAGGTGACAGAGATTTTGGCCACCCGCATTCTCGAGGATGAGGCCTATGTCCGCTCCCTCAGCGAGTGGGACCCTGAGAGCGAATCCTGGGTCGATGTCGAGGTGACCGATATCCGCTTCGAGTCCGGCGACGAGGTTATCGCGATGGTCAACGGCATGGGCGGAACGCCACTGTCCGAACTCTACACCGTCTATGGCAAACTGGCCGAGGTGACGGAACGCCATGGCATCAAGATCGTACGCAATCTGGTCGGAAACTATATCACTTCGCTCGAAATGGCTGGCATGTCGATCACGCTGGTAAAAGTCGATGAGGAAATCCTCCGGCTGTTCGATGCTCCGGTCAAAACACCTGCACTGCGTTGGGGGATCTGAACATGAATGATGCTTCCTCCGGAACCGGGGTTATCACGGCCGCGACGATCTGCAACTGGTTCGAGAAATCGGCTGAAGTCATAGCCAACAATCGTGCCCATCTCACCGAACTTGATGCGCCGATCGGCGATTCCGACCATGGCAACAACATGGATCGTGGCTATAAGGCAATTCTCGAAAAGCTTCCCCGGGGAGAGGATGGGGGCGGAGACATCGGTGCGATCTTCAAGCTCGTGGCGATGACCCTGATTTCCAAAGTTGGGGGGGCCTCTGGTCCCCTCTATGGAACGCTGTTTCTTGAAGGGGGAAAACCGCTCTCTGGCAAGTCTGAACTGACTGCCGAGGAGCTCGCCCGCTTCTTCGATGACGCTATCGCTGGTGTTATCAAACGAGGTAGAGCAGAGGTCGGCATGAAAACCATGCTGGATGCGTTGGTCCCATCAGGAGAAGCCTTCAAGGCGGCGCTTTCCAAGGGCAATGACATCACATCAGCGCTTGCGGCTGCCGCCAATGGGGCGCGAGAAGGCATGGAGGCAACCATTCCGATGCTCGCCCAGAGAGGGCGTGCCAGCTATCTCGGCGAACGCAGTATCGGACATCAGGATCCCGGCGCCACTTCGTGGTATCTGATCCTGCAGGCTTTCGCCGATACAGTTGCCGAGGCATCCTGATGATCGGTATCGTCATCGTTTCGCATAGTCGCAAACTATCCGACGGCCTTAAGGAAATCGCAGACGCTATGAGTGGGGCACCTGTGCCCATCGCGTCTGCTGGCGGCATTGATGATCCCGAAAATCCGTTGGGCACCGATGGCATCCGTATTCTTGATGCCATCCGCGAGGTCATGTCCGACGAGGGAGTGCTCATCTTTGCAGATCTGGGGTCAGCCCGCCTCAATGCTGAAATGGCTCTCGATCTGCTTGAGCCCGATGAGCAGACAATGGTGCGTTTCTGCGACGCGCCGATTGTCGAGGGTGTTCTCGCTGCCACGGTCCAGATCGCGGCGGGTGGATCGATGGAGGCGGCGATGAAAGAAGCGCGTCAGTCTGTCCAGCTTGAGCCCGATGAGGAGCAGCCTGCTCCTGCGCCATCAAATAGCATATCGCGCAGTTTCACGATCAGGACCCTTCTGGGGCTGCATGCCCGCCCTGCGGCGCTATTGGTAAGAAAGATGAATGCCTTTGCGGGCGATATCCGCATTACCAATACCACAAAGGGGCACAAGACCGCCAATGCCAAGAGCATCAACAGCGTTATGCTCTTGGAAGTCGCCGCAAATGACGAGATTTCGATCTCGACCGGACCGGAACAGGCGGAGGCGGTCTTTGCCGCGGTTGAAGACCTGATCAAGGACAATTTCGGCGAGGAAGACATCGCACCCGCAAAGGCAGAACCGACTTCTGTGCCTTCGCAAGATCAGGCCCCTGCGCCCTCTGGGACAATCACGCAAGGAGAATTGTCTGGCCTGTCGATTGCTCGCGGCTTTGCGATCGGTCCGATCCATCATGTCGGTGGAGCGCTGCAAAGCGCCGAACCTGTTACCATCGAGAACCCGGACGCCGAGATTGAACGGTTCACAAAGGCTCTCTCCGAGGCCGAAAACCAGATCAGCCTTGCGATTTCGAAGGCCGGAGACAACATCAACGCTCATGATCGCAAGATCTTTGATGCCCATATCAGCTGTCTGCGTGACCCCGATCTCATCTCTGCCGTCAAGACCCGGATTTCCAGCGAACACATCTGCGCCGAAGCGGTCTGGCGCGAAGAGATCATCCGGCTTTCCGGCATCTATTCCGCCCTTGAGGACCGGTTGCTGAGAGAGCGGGCCGGAGACATCATCGATGTTGGACGTCGGGTCCTTGCCATTCTTTCCGGCGATCAGAGCGATGACGGGCAGATGACCAAGCCCGCGATCCTCGCCTACGAGGAGCTGCGCCCCTCTGACATCCTGTCTCTTGACCACGGTGCCGTTCTTGGCATCTGCACCATGTTGGGCGGCGAGACATCCCATGCGGCCATTCTCGCAAGCGCACTTGAGATTCCTGTCGTTTTTGCCCTTGGAGCCGATCTTGCCGGCGTGCCGGAAGGGCAACGTGTCCTGCTTGACGGGAGTGAGGCACGGATCGTTATTGACCCGGATGAGAAAACCCTCGCCAAGGCGGAGCAGGACCGCAAAATCCTGAAAGACCGCCTCTCCCGAGCCGAAGAAGTGAGGCATCTACCTGCCGAGATGCTCGATGGTCACAAGGTGCGTGCTGCGGCAAACATGGCGTCCATCAGTGAGCTTGAAGGGATCACGGCTAGCGGCGCCGAGGAAGTGGGGCTGCTGCGCACCGAGTTTCTCTTCATGCAACGCGACGCAGCACCGGGGGAAGATGAGCAATATGATATCTATCGCTCGATCGTGACAGGACTTGCCGGACGGCCCCTGACCATCCGCACAGCGGACATCGGGGGTGACAAGCCGGTCCCCTATCTTGATCGTCCGCCAGAGGACAATCCCAATCTCGGCTGGCGCGGCATACGCTATAGCCTCTCGATGCCGGACTTCTTCAAAACACAACTTGCCGCCATTCTGCGCGCCAGTGCCCATGGCCCTGTGCGGATCATGTTCCCCCTTGTCAGCACACTTGAGGAAGTGATGGCGAGCAAAGCTATGGTCCGGGACGTGATGGAGCAGTTGCGCACGCGGGATCAGTCCTTTGACGCACATCTCGAAGTCGGGTTGATGATCGAGGTTCCAGCCGCCGCAGATCTTGCAAGTCGGCTTGCGCGGGAGGTTGACTTCTTGAGCATCGGCACGAACGACCTGACGCAATATATGCTGGCAACGGATCGTGCGAACCCGAACGTCCGGTCGCTCTATGATCCGCTTCACCCGGCCGTCCTGCATATGATCGCGAAGGTGATCAGAGCGGCCCACGATGAAGGAAAATGGGTCGGAATGTGCGGAACGCTGGCTGGCGATACGGACGCTTTGCCACTGCTTGCCGGCCTCGGGCTCGATGAATTCAGCATGCCGCCTTCCGGCATTGCCGAATTCAAGCTCGCGCTTTGCCAACTGCGCCTCCAGGAGTGTAAAACGCTGGCAGAAACGGTCTTGCAATTGGAGACAGCAAGCCGGGTCCGGGAACAACTGGCCCTGTTCCGCCAGAAGCAACTGGTGCAGGCATAATCCAATCTGGTAGGCCCCTCTCGCCAAGACTGGCGATATGGGGCTGCCGGCTTGAGCATTGCCCCTTGGGCGCAGTTGTTAGTTTTCGGTTTCCTGCACCGGTGCGCCGAGCCCATCCACCCCTTCGGGGGATAGTTTCAGCGGCTCTTTGAAGGTCAATGTACGGTAAGGGAACGGAATCTCGATACCTGCATCATCCAGAGCTGTCTTGATTTTCGACACCGCCTCGCTTCTGGACAAATGCTCCTCTTTTGGAGTGCTTCCGGTCCACCAACGCACAATAAAGTCTATTGAGGATGATCCAAAGGAGGTTGTGAAAATGTCGAATGATTTGGAAGTTTCCCGTGTTGAAAGGGCCTCGATGGTATCTGAGATAACCTTGCTAGCTGTTTCAACGTCTTCCCCATAGGCAATGCCAACTTCGAGCGAAATGCGTCGTTTCGGACGATCGGTGAGGATTTTAACCGGTTTTTTGTAGAGATAGCTGTTTGGAACGAGGATCAGTTCCCCCGACCTCTGCCGTAAAAAGGTATCGCGGATCGAAATATGTTCCACTTGCCCGTTCAAATCCCCGCACTCAATGTCATCGCCAATCCGCATCGGCTTGCGCAGCAGGATGAGAAAACCGGCCAGAAAATTTTCAAAGATATCTTTGAATGCCAATCCGACCGCAATGGAACCAAGCCCGAGCCCAGCGAGCAACTTGGTCGGGGTCAGGTTCGGAAACACAAGGGTTGCCGCCACAAGCGCTCCAACAAGCCAAACAGAAAGCCTGCTTATCTTGGTAATAGCTTCCACAAGGGATCGTCTGAGAGAGGAGCGGCGCAGCAACGAAGACGAGAGCCGCCCCACTAAAAATGCAAATGTCCAGGTGAGAGCGATCACCATGACTGCAGCCAAGAGGTTTGGCGCCAGAGAAATCACCGTGCGCATTATTCCTGCTATTTGATCAGAAAGAATGCGAAGCGGTTCAATATCTACGTCCATCGGCTTCCTCGTCGATCTGTCAGACACATGGCGATGCCGCTTCTATAAAGAGCGGCTCGTGCGCCTGTGGGAGCTTCGGCAAAAAGTGCTCAAACTCTATTACTATGAAGGTTAGATAAAACCCAGAAATGAAAGAATTGCGCCGACAACGACTACAAGACCGACCAAGTAAATGATGCTGTTCATGACTTTTTCCTTTTCAGATGACTTGTTATCCTTTAACAGACAACTTTTGCACTGGAAAAAAGTTCCCCAAAAGAGCAAATTAGTTCTTCCGAGAGCAGAAAAAGGACCGCAAATACCGTGTATAAATCCTCTGAAAGTCGCGCACCCCATTTGTGTAAACAGGATGAGACAGCTCACTGTGATGCGGGATCTCAGGCCTCTTTGCGCGCTGGTTCTCACGCCAACCGAGGGATGCTGCGCGGGCGCTTGATGCCCTGCAGTCTTCAGCCCTTCTCAAGCAGCCAAGAGATATGCGTGTTGATGGCGGCAAGGCGCATGATGCTGGTCTTCTACAGACACCTCAAAGCCTTTGCCGGAGCGATTGGGATCCTGGTCTGTTTGTTCGCTGTCTTTACGGTTTCCGCACAGGGACAAACGGACGTTAACAAAACAGCCGAGCCGACAGCCGTCATCGAAACGAAACGCGACGTTGGTGCCGATCGCTCGATTAAGGAACGGCTGCAAGCGATCTACCGTGAGATAGACGCCCTCAGCGATGTGCAGGTCCACGTCAACGAAGGCGTCGTCAGTCTCAGCGGGGCCGTTGCAAATGACGGCGCAGCAGAAAGAGCTATCGAACTTGCAACGCGCCTCCAGGGCGCTGTCGCCGTTGAAGACAGGATCGATCGCACGTTAAGCGTCGAAGACAATCTGGATCCTTTCCTGCAAAAAACAGGAAACACAGTCGATGCGGTTATTCGCGCCTGGCCCCTTTATGCGATCGCGGCACTTGTATTCGTTGGTGTTTCTTTGATCGCCCATTTGATCGCGTCGGCGCGTGGGGTCTGGCGATTTTTCGCTCCGAACCCGTTTATCGGCGATTTGATCTCACAGTCTATTCGGTTTTTCGGCATCCTTGCCGGCCTGCTTCTGGCTCTCAGTATCTTGGATGCCATGGCTCTATTTGGCGCGGCGGCCGGCAGCGCCGGTCTGATCGGCCTTGCTGTGGGGTTCGCGGTCAAGGATACAATCGAAAACTATGTCGCCAGCCTCATGCTCAGTGTGCGTCAGCCCTTCCGCGCCGATGATCATGTGGTCATCAATGACATGGAAGGCATTGTGGTGCGTCTGACGTCTCGCGCCACCATTCTCATGACGCTTGATGGGAACCATTTACGAATACCAAATTCCGAAGTCTTTAAGGGCATCATCCTGAACTACACCCGAAATCCTCAGCGACGCATGACCTTCAATCTTGGCGTGGATGCTGACGATGACCCGATTGAAGCAATCTCCGCAGGGCTCGATACCATGAACAGTCTGGGCTTTCTGTTGGATAACCCAAAACCGATTGCCTTTATCGAAGAGGTCGGCGACTCCAACATCGTCATCACATTTGCTGCCTGGATAGACCAGACAAAGACTGATTTCCTGAAAGCGAGAAGCGCGGCAATCAATGCAGTGAAAACGGTTTTGGAAGACCAAGGCTTCACTTTGCCGGAACCGATTTACCGGTTGAGACTGGAAGGTGGCGACGGCGGTCTGCTACCCGCTCCAACGGTCCGTGAAGTACCTGCCGCTCAGCCCAAAACGTCACGGACACCAAGGCCTGTCGCTTCTGACCAGATTGATGTTTCCCAAGACGACGATGTCCGTCGCCAGGTGGCCGAAGAGCGGGCCAGAGGGGACCAGGAAGACCTGCTAAGCGATGTCCGGCCAATCGAATAGCCGCACAGAATTGAAATTACTTCATGAGTTGGCCTTCATAGAGAAACACTGTCGTCCGCCCGGTTGTCGAAAGTGACCTATATGTGAATGCCGCAAACGCGAAGCGACCACATACTGCAAGTGCAATACATCATGCGACACCAGTTTAGGGGGATAGCAACCCATACGGACAGCAACAAACGGGTTTGCCTCTGTTTGCATTGATGTCCTGCAATGCATTCTCTCTTATGCCTTGCGATTTAGGCGCGTCTCTTGCGGGTGGAGTGGCGCAGGACCAACTCTGTCGGGAAGGTGATGCGATTGGGCTCACTATTATTGTCTTGCCCATTGATGGCGTTAACGACCAGATCCAACGCACAGCGGCCGATATCGACAAGTGGGCGACCAATGGAGGAAAGAGGCGGATTGAGCAGGTTGGCAATGGAATTGTCAAACCCGATGACAGACATATCGCCGGGAACGGAGAGACCGGCTTCCCCCAAAGCCTGAAGGGCACCGGCCGCCAGAATGTCGCCGGATGCAAGCACGGCGGTCGGGCGTCTTGGCGCTTGCAACAAGGCATGCATCATTTCACGCCCGGCTTGGGCGGGATCATCGCCCGTGGTCGTGAAGTAAAGCCCCAGACGGATGAGCCCGCCATCCTCGCTGGCACCGTGTTTGCGCACGGCGGCACGAAAAGCATCCAGACGGTCCTCATCCATGGATGTGCCATGCACACGCGGGCGATCATAGAGGGCCGGGTCACCACCAATGAACGCAATGCGCTCATGTCCGAGTGTGCACAGATGCTCGACTGCGGCATTGATGCCGACAACGGGATCAATCAATACCGCATCGGTTCCCGCGCACACTTCCTGCTCGATCTGTACAACTGGAATGCCTGCCTGTAGCAAGGGGGCCATGCCTTCTGCATTCACCCCATAGGCGAATATGACCGCATCTGCACGCTGTTGCAGAAGCTGGGTGACGGCCTTGGCCTCCCGTTCCGGCTTCATGCCATGTTGAAACATCAAGACATTATACCCCCGCTCAAGGGCCTCATTCCGGATTGCCTGGCTGAGCTGGCTGAAAAATGGATTGAGCGTTCCGTCTACCACCACCAGACCAATGGTCCCGCTCCTTTGTGTTCTCAGGCCGCGCGCTGCTGCGTTCGGTCTGTAGCCCGTGGCTTTCAGGGCTTCTTGCACAATGGTGCGCTTTTCAAGGCTGACCTTTTCGGGCTCGTAAAGGACGCGCGCGACGGTGGCCGGGGAAACTCCGGCATGTCTTGCGACATCTCCCATGGTGGGTAGAGGAGAATATTTTTTCATAAAAATCCGAATTTTCTATTGATGATGACGTCATCATTCGCAATGATGACGTCATCATATCAAATTCACGACATAATTCCAGCCCGTTTGATTGTCTGGAAAATCGCATTTTAGGCTCCCATGACCTTGAACCGCACCTTTCCCAAATTTGCATTCTTCCTGCTTGTTTTTCTGGCCTATGCCTTGATTATGGCCCCGGTGCTGGCCGTCATTCTGGTCAGCTTCTTTAGCGGCCAGATTGTCAGTTTCCCGCCGGAGGGCTGGACCTTGCGGTGGTTTGCAAATGCATGGGCCCATCGGGAATTTGCCGAAGGGCTGGTCACCAGTCTCCAGCTCGCTCTGATCGCCACCGCAATTGGCGTGCCTCTGGGGGCCATGGCGGCATACGGGATCAACCGGGGACGGTTTAAAGGCAAGGGCGCCCTTTCCGCGTTGCTGCTCGGGCCGCTGGCTGTGCCTGCCATTATCGCAGGGACAGCGCTTTACATCTTTTATATTCAGGCTGAGTTCGTGATTGACCAGACCATTGTCGGTTCGACCGCAGGCCTTGTTGCCGCTCATGTCTTGTTGACCATCCCCTGGACGGTAAAGCTGGTATCTGCCGGTATGGAAGGCCTCGACATGCGGGTCGAAGAGGCCGCAGCCAGCCTTGGTGCCTCGCCGCGTGTCGTCACCTGGCGCATCACCATTCCGATGCTGCGCTCGGGTATAGTTGCCGCCTGCATGTTTTCCTTCATTCAGAGTTTCGAGAATCTCGAATTGTCGCTTCTGCTGACAGGACCAGGCAAGATTACCTTGCCTGTTGCCATGCTCAACTACCTTGAATTTCGGATTGATCCGACCCTTGCGGCCGTTGGTACCGTGCAAATCCTGCTGATCGGATTCCTGATGGTTCTGACCGATCGCTATGTCAAACTTTCCCGTGTCTTTTGATGCGCTACGCCCGGAGATTTTTCCTTGAGCAAACTGACCATTGAGCATTTGGCAAAGAGTTTCGGCAATACCCCCGTCGTTCGCGATCTCAACTTCACTGTGGAACAGGGAGAAATGGTTGCGCTATTGGGGCCTTCGGGCTGTGGCAAGTCTACGACCTTGCGCATGATTGCCGGATTTGAGACACCCTCCAGTGGGCGCATCCGATTTGGAGAGACCGACGTTACATCGCTGCCGCCCTATCGGCGCGATGTGGGAATGGTCTTTCAGTCCTATGCCCTGTTTCCGCATATGAGCGTGGCGTCCAACGTCGGGTTCGGGCTGGAAATGCGCAAATTTGGCCGGGCGGATCGCGACAAACGCATCCGGAATGCGCTGGAAATGGTCCGGTTGGAGCATTTGGCCGACCGCATGCCACGGCAGCTATCTGGCGGCCAGCAGCAACGTGTGGCGCTGGCCCGTGCCCTTGCCGTCAATCCGGCCCTTCTGTTGCTGGATGAGCCGCTCTCCAATCTGGATGCCAAGTTGCGCGGTGAAGTCCAGCATGAAATCAGAGAGCTACAACAGCGCCTTGGCCTGACAACGGTGATTGTGACCCATGATCAGGAAGAGGCCTTGACCATGGCCGACCGCATGGCGGTTATGGAAGGGGGCGTTTTGCGCCAGATCGGCAGCCCACGCAGCCTCTACGAGAGGCCGGAAAATGTCTTTGTCGCAGGCTTTGTCGGGCGGTGTAATCTGATTGAAGGCAAGGTCAGCGGCGCTGGGGCCTTCACCTCCGCCTCGGGAGTGGAGCTCCCCTGCCGTCCGAACGAGACCCTTACAGGCACCGCCATTCTCGCATTGCGTCCAGAAAAGATTTCCCTTGATCCGCAGCTCAAGTCTCCCCGCCAAGCCAGCGTGGTGGAGGTCACCTATCTGGGTGCGCAGACCGAATATAAACTCGATCTAGGCGGCACGGACCTTGTCGCTCTTGTTTCAACCCCCGCAGAACAAACAGACCTTTCCGGATTAACGGCAGGCATGACGACATCAGTAGATTGGGCTGCTGAAGACGCCCATCTTCTTCCGCAAACCACCTAACCAATCACCAGAAAGAGAACGACCATGTCAGAAAAATTCAGTCTTTCCAGAAGACATTTCCTTGCTTCAACGCTTATGGCCTCGGTGTTCGCCGCAGCTCTGCCCTCCGTTGCTTTTGCTGCGGACAAGGGCGAAGTCATTGCGTCTGTCTTTGGCGGCGACTATGGCGACATCCTGCATCGCACCGTTGATGAAGCCCTCATGGCGCCGAAGGGGTATGAGGTCATTCAGGACATCTCTTCGACCGAGGCACGCCAGACCAAGCTGCGCACCGAGAAGATGCGCTCCAAATCCAGCTTCGACGTGGCTGTTCTTGCGGATCTGGATATGTATCCAATGGCAAAGATCGGCACGCTGACCGAGCTGAGTGAAACCAATGTACCGCGCATTTCTGCGGTTATCCCCGCGTTGCGCAAACCTTATTCAGTGCCTCAGATCTATTCCTACATCGCCATTCTCTACAATCCCGATAAGATCAAGACGCCGCCAACCTCCTACGCGGATTTGTGGAAACCGGACTATAAGGGACATGTCGGTGTATCTGACAAGCTTCATGTTGCAACCTCTGCCGTAGCCGCTCTTGTTGGCGGTGGCTCAATGAGCGATTTCGAGCCCGGTCATGACAAGCTTATGGAATTGCGCGAAAAGCAGGATGTTCGGATTTTGCCGTCAAACGAAGCGATTGCCGCAGCCTTCAAATCCGGCGATATCTGGATCACGTTGAACTATGTTTCCCGCGCCTATTCATGGTCCAAGGCAGGCCTTAACATCAAGCGTGCCGTTGCCAAGGAAGGCGCAATCCCCATCGCTTTCGAAATGGCCGTGCCCAAGAACGCGCCTAACAAGGACGGTGGACTGGCCTATCTCAATGCTGCGCTTGACCCCAGTGCCCAGACAGGATTTGCCGAACAGATGGGATATCTGCCCACCGTCACCGATGCAAATCTGCCAAAGGAACTTGAAGAAGCCATCGGCCTACCGGCTGAAGATCAGGACCGGCTTCTGCGGCTCGATCAGGACTATCTGATGGAGCATCAGGTCGACATTCTCAATTTCTGGAATCGTAACTTTAAGGGTTGATATGCCGTTTCTGGTTTTTCCCGCTTCTTTGTTGGTTTTTGTCTTGCTGGTTCTGCCCATGGCAGGCCTGTTCAGGATGTCGCTCAACCACTATAGCCCGACTGAACTGATGGTGACCGCATTCAGCGGGGAGAACTATATTGCGGCGCTGTCCGATCCCTACTATCAGGAAATCCTGCTGACAACGGTCGGGGTTGCCTTGCTATGTATGGTGCTCAGCCTTTTGCTATCGCTCGCGCCAGCCTATTGGCTGGCGCGGATGCAGAGCCGGTGGAAATCTCTGCTCACGATTTTTACGCTTTTTCCGCTGCTGGTGGGCAACGTGGTCCGCTCCGCCGGTTGGATGGCCCTGCTCGGCACGGACGGCGCCATCAATGCTGCCCTGGGGGCGTTTGGCGTCGGTCCGTTCAAGCTGATGTATACCCCGTTTGCCGTTGTTCTTGGCACGACCGCCGTCATTCTGCCCTACATGATCCTGACGCTGTCGTCTGTCGTGGAAGCCGTGCCCCGGCAAACCGAAGAGGCTGCCGCCAGTCTGGGCGCAAAGCCTCTCACGGTCTTTTTCCGGGTTCTTCTTCCCCAAGCCGCTCCGGGCGTTTTGGCCGGCTGTGTTCTGGTGTTCATCCTCTCGATGAATGCCTATGCGACACCGGTTCTGCTTGGCGGGCCGGGCTTTACCATGCTGGCACCGGCTGTCTATGAGCAGTTCATCCGGGCGGGGAACTGGCCTTTTGGTGCGGCTCTGGCCTTTGTCTTGCTCACCAGTACGTTAATCCTGACCATGATTGTCAGCTATGGCCTCATGCGTTCCCTGACTCGCAAAAAGACCCAATAAAAAGACAAATAATGACACAGCCCAATCTTGATGCCTTGCTCGACGCGATGACGCTCGAGGAGCAGGTCAGTCTGCTTTCTGGCGCCAGCTTTTGGCGCACGGCTTCCATCGAACGTCTCGGTGTTCCTGCCATCAAGGTCACCGATGGTCCAAACGGGGCGCGCGGGGAAGACTTCAGCGGAGGGGTCCGGTCCGCCGCCTATCCTGTTGCCATCGCGCTTGCAGCAAGCTGGAATCCTGATCTGGTTGAAGAGATCGGGCAGGATCTTGCGCATGAGGCCCGCTCCAAGGGCGCGCGCGTGTTGCTCGCCCCAACGGTCAATATGCACCGCAATCCTTTGAACGGACGGAATTTCGAGTGTTTCTCGGAAGATCCCCTGCTCGCCTCAACAATGGCGGTTGCCTATATCAAGGGCGTGCAGTCCGAGGGTGTTGCTGCGACGATCAAGCATTTTATCGGCAATGAATGCGAATATGAGCGGCGTACCACAAGCTCACAAATTGATGAAAAGACCCTTCGGGAGATTTACTTTCCGCCCTTTGAAGCCGCAGTGAAGGAAGCCGATGTCGCCTGCGTCATGACCGCCTATAACGCGCTCAATGGCACGCACACATCGCAAAATCGCTGGCTCCTCGATGAAATCTTGCGCAAGGATTGGGGCTTTGACGGGGTGGTCATGTCTGATTGGACGGCGACACACTCCACTGTTGAGGCTCTTGAAGCCGGGCTTGATCTTGAGATGCCCGGCCCGGCCAAGCATCGCGGCGAAAAGCTTGTGCAAGCGGTGCGGGATGGTTTGCTCGACCCCGATCTGGTTCGAAAGGCAGCCCGACGCATATTAGCGCTTGGTGCGCGCGTTGGTGCAAAGCTGGAAGACGAGCAGACGCAGGAACGCGCAGAGGACCGGCCCCACACACGCGCACTCATCCGTAGGGCTGGCGCTGAAAGCGCTGTTCTTCTCAAGAATGAGAACCTGTTGCCAGTCGCCTCAAAGAGTGCCCTCCGGATCGCGGTGATCGGGCCGAACGCGGCCCGCGCCACCATGTTTGGTGGGGGCTCTGCCCAGATCAATGCCCATTATGCCGTTACGCCCCTTGAGGGTATCAGAGCGGCCTTTCCTCTTGCGCGGATCGACTATGCACTTGGCTGTCCGGGCGATCGCTATGTCCCGCTGATCAAGCAACCTGTGCAGATCCGCTTTTTCCAGAATACCGATTTGTCGGGCGATCCTGTTCTGGAGCAAGAAGGAGAGCGGAGCGAGTTCAAATGGTTCGGTCCGGTCGCACCCCAAGTGGACCATCAGGCCTTCTCCGCCCGCTTGCGCTGTGTGTATGTGCCGCAAGAAACAGGAAACTATGAAGTCGGCCTGATGAGTGCGGGCACCAGCCGCCTTTCCATCGATGGCAAGCCGGTGCTTGAAGCATGGGAAAGCTGGGAGCGTGGCTACAGCTATTTCGGCCATGGCTGCGCTGAACGCCGGGCCAATGTGCGCCTTGAAGCAGGTTGCTCCTATGAGATTGAGGTAGACTATGCCTGCGGCGATGGCCTAACCACCACCCTGAAGGCCGTCCGGTTCGGGCTGCGTGCGCCGTCCGATTGTGGCTCCCTTGCGCAAGCGGTGGCGATGGCACGCGAAGCGGATCTGGTTGTGCTGGTTGCCGGTTTGAATGATGATTGGGAAACCGAGGCTGAGGATCGTGCCAGTCTGGACTTGCCCGCAGCCCAGAATGACCTGATCGAGGCGGTTGCACGGGAAAATGCCAGAACACTTGTGGTCATGCAATCTGGCTCACCCGTTACCATGCCTTGGGCAGACAAGGTCCCTGCCATCTTGCAGCTGTGGTATCCGGGTCAGGAATGCGGCAATGCTCTTGGTGATATCCTCAGCGGCAAGGCGGAGCCAGCTGGCCGTCTGCCACAAAGCTTTCCCGCTGTTGGAGAAGACCTTTCTCCCATGACAGATCGTCCCAAACCCCACGACGCCATCGTATATTCGGAAAGGGCCCATATCGGGTATCGCGGATTTCAGGCACGCGGAACCCGGCCGCAATTCCCGTTTGGCCATGGCTTGGGATATGGTCAAATCGAGCTGGTCGGGTCCGAAATTGCCGACTCTCCCGACGGTCAGTCAGCGCTCAGCGCTCTTGTCACTCTGGTCAATCATGGTGATCTTGGGGGCAGCGAAGTCGTTCAGCTCTATCTTAAGGGTGAGACAGAAACAGTGAGTGGCCTCGCCGCCTATGCGAAGGTTCACCTTGAGCCTGGCGAGACGAAGACTGTCTCCATCACAGTCCCTCTGCGTGCTTTCCAGCGATGGTCCGAGCAGAATGGGCAATGGCACCTCAACAATGATCGCTTCTCGCTAAGCATCGGAACATCAAGCGAAAAACTCTGCTTTCATCACACAATTGAACGGGGTGATCTGGACACCCGATTGTGAAGATCAGAGATATTCCTCCTTGTCTGGGAATGCATTGTGTTGCACTTTGCATTCTGCCTTGTTGAAGGACAGGGCTGCGGAAATCCACATCGCTGCATCAAGCTGCTGCTAACCATAAGGTAATCTCCGTGTTTTCGGTGAGTGAGGGGACTAATTTGATCGCATCGCTTCTTCCCTATGCCGCCGCTCTTGGCTTGGCAGCCGCCATTCCCGGACCGGGCGTGGCTGCCATCGTAGGGCAGTCCATGGGCAGCGGTTTGAAGGCCGCACTGTTCTTGCTCGCGGGTATCGCCTTGGGCGACGTTGTCTATCTGACCGTTGCCATCGCCGGGCTTGCAGCCATCGCGCAGACATTCGCGAGCCTGTTCCTTATCGTGAAGATGCTGGGCGGCGCCTACCTTATTTATCTAGCCGTCAAGCTTTGGAAAAGTTCATCGGGGGCAACCCGCCTCGCGGCGCCAGAAGGTCGAACGAATCTCGGCGCACTCTTGACGGGTTTCTCGGTCACGATGGGTAACCCCAAGACAATTGTTTTCTACCTCGCCCTGCTGCCCACTGTGTTGGATTTGAAGGGGGTGGACCTGATGCAATGGACGCTTTTGGTAGGAGTAACCGTTTGCGTGCTAACCGCAACGCTGGTTCCCTATGCGGTTCTTGCCGCACGTGCGCGCGGGATGATGACAAAATCCGGCGCGCTGAACCGGCTAAACCGTGTTGCGTCGAGCATCATCGGGGCAACGGGAATGCTGATCTTGGGCCAAGCTGCGGCAACGTTGGCGCGGCGAAGCTGAGCTAAGCCCAATTTGTCTGGTTCTTCAGCCTATGCGCGGCTTTTTCATATCGTCGAGGTTGCGGTCTTGCTCATCTGGATGCTGGCATGCTTCTATCCTCTGGCATCAAATTCTGCCTGGGATGCCTCGATCAGGCTTTTGTTCTTCCGGCTCCAGGTGACCAGTTCCGACAACCGTGTGGCCAATGAATGCCCAAGCTCGGAGAGTTCATAGCTCACACTTGGCGGCACTGTGGCCTCAACATGCCGCACTACGAGCCCATCCCGTTCCAATCTGCGCAGTGTCAATGTCATCATACGTTGGGAAATTCCCTCAAGCGCGCGCTCCAACTCTCTGTAACGACGCGGTCCAGAGGTGAGTTCAGCCAGGGTCATAACGGTCCATTTTTCCCCCAGACGGTCAAGGATCAGCCGGAGACCGCAATCTTCATGATCAGATGAACCGCAAGGGAATAGGGCGGCATGCTCACCGACATCCATGTTCGTTTCAGACATAATTGTGCCTCCTTATGCTTCGGGTCTGACTGTCTTATATCTCCAAATAATTTCCAAATTCGACATGAAAGGACACAAAATGATATTATTGACCGGAGCGTCCGGGCAACTTGGCGCACTCATTGTAAAGCAAGCAAAATCGGCTGGTCTGGATGTTGTCGCAGGGAGCCGATCCTCAGATGCGGACCGAATAATTGACTTTGACCGGCCTGAGACACTGGATTTTTCCGGGGTGAAAACGCTCTTTCTCACGTCTGCTGGATATGCAGAGGATGACGTTGTCATACAAAGGCATGGGGCGGCCATTGAGGCAGCAAAGACGTATGGCGTGGAGCATATCATCTATACCAGCCTTAGCAGCGCCAGTGATCATTTGGGATTTGCTCTTGCCCACCGTTGGACAGAGCGGGCTATCCAGAATAGTGGAATGAAGTGGACGATCCTGCGCAATGGTCTTTATGCCGAACTCATTGGCATGTTGGCTGCGCCAAATGATGGAAAGATCACGGCGCCCTTTGGCAGGGAAAGGCTTTCAGCGGTCGCCCGGGCTGATCTGGCTGAAGCTGCTGTGACTGTCTTGAAAGACCCTGAGGCGCATCAAATGCGCGTATATGAGTTGGGTGGAGTGTCTTCATTCACTGTCGAAGAGATGGCCGGAAAGCTCGGTGTCCAGTATGATCCGATGCCCTTTGAGCAGGCACGCGCGCACCTTAACAAACTACCGTTATTGCCGTTCCAACCTCCTATGCTGATGTCGATTTCATCCGCCTCTGCGGCTGGATTCCTTAAGGTAAAATCTAGCGATTTGACAGACTTGGTCCCTACGCCTCGGGACGCGCTGGCTGTCGCCACGGCGACCGCCGAACAACTCCAGACTGCTTGACTTTGCAACCAGGCAAGCAGTTGCAAATGAGCTGCCAAAGCCGGTCGATAGTGCAGCATAACAAGGGTAGGGGCGCGAACCTCTACCCTTTTCATTAGCGCTGATGGACAAGGCAAGCGGAGCAATAAATGCCTTTTTGTCTTTCCTCAGCATCAAGTCAATATTGGTTGGCAACTTACCATATATGACTGAGAGAAACCGAAACCTATGCCGTTCGCAGTGTCTTGACGAAATCCGAGACTTCTTGCTGAAGAATATTGGATTGTTCATTCAACTGACTAGACAGATTCATCATCTGGGTTGAAGCAGCCCCTGTCATCTCGGCTGCGGATCCAACGCCTTCGATATTTCTGGTCACCTCACCCGTTCCGGACGCAGCCTGTTGCGTGTTCGCTGCGATCTCATTGGTTGCGGCATCTTGTTGCTCAACAGCCGCAGAAATGGCTTGGGACGCTTCGCGAATATCATCGATCGTTTTGACGATAAGCGCAATGGATTCAACAGTTCCGGTGGTTGCGGACTGAATCTCTGAAATCTTCTGGCCAATTTCTTCTGTCGCGCGGGCGGTCTGCGTTGCCAGACCTTTCACCTCTGCGGCCACAACGGCAAAGCCTTTTCCGGATTCACCTGCACGGGCGGCTTCAATGGTTGCGTTAAGAGCGAGCAAGTTGGTTTGCTCGGCAATATTGGTGATCAGTTCAACAACCTCGCCGATCTGATCTGCTGCGGTTGCCAGATCGCTGACCTTTTTGCTACTGACCTCTGCTTCATTTGCTGCATCACTGGCGACTTTTGCGGAGTGGCTAACTTGAGAAGAAATTTCGCGGATAGAGGCAGAGAGTTCCTCAGTCCCTGAGGCCACAGTCTGAACATTCGTGGAGGCTTCTTCAGCCGCGCTAGCAACGGACTGTGCCTGCCGGGACGTTTCCTCGGCAGTCGCAGAGAGATTGCGAGCGGACTCAGCAATTTCGCCGGAAGCCTGGACAAATGAGTTGGCAAGGGCTCCCATCGTGGAATCAAACTGGTCGGCAATTGCAAAGCGTTCCGCCTTCATCTTCTCTGCATTTCGCTCTTCGGCCTTGACCTGATCCGCGCGCATCCGCTCTGTTTCTGCGAGATTATCGCGGAATGTGGCCAGCGCTCCAGCCATGTCGCCAAGTTCGTTGCGTTTGCCAGCGAAGGGAATCTCTGTGTCCAATTTCCCACCAGAGACGCGTTGCATCGCTGCGGTAATTTTTGCGATTGGATTGGTCACCCCCACAATTGCATACACCATCAAGGTTGCACCAATAAGAGTCGAGATGGCCATAGCAACAATAATCGCCGTGATTACAGTACTATAAGTCTGGCTGCTGGAATTAAATGCTGCCAAAGACCCCTGCTGATTGATCTTGGAAAGCTCTTCAAGGAATCCCGATGCTTCGTCGAAGGTCTTTCTCATATCGTTTTTGAAGAGAACAGAGGCTTCCTTGTTTTTGTTGGCGCGTGAAAGACCAAGCATCGTTTTATGCAGGTCTTTATAAAGAGACCACTTCGTGGAGAAGCTTTCATACGCGGTCCGTTCGCTAGCCGCGCTAATCAACCCTTCATATTCTTTTCGAATGGCTTTGATGTGGTCGTCTACGGCGCGAATGTCTTTCTCTGCCCGCGACATTTCTGCCGGATCGGTAGAGAGGATATGCGATCCTTCCGCAATGCGAAAATCGGATGAGGCTGTGTTGATGGAGTTGACAGCCCTGGTGCTCGGCAACCAGTTAGTGGCGATTTCAACTGTATTGTCATTCAGAGAGCCCGCACTATCATA
The DNA here is from genome assembly GCF_963676485.1 of uncultured Cohaesibacter sp. Classification (NCBI taxonomy): domain Bacteria; kingdom Pseudomonadati; phylum Pseudomonadota; class Alphaproteobacteria; order Hyphomicrobiales; family Cohaesibacteraceae; genus Cohaesibacter; species uncultured Cohaesibacter sp. The sequence continues at coordinate 2,342,755 of NZ_OY781114.1, read as the reverse complement.
GGATAGCCATGAAAAGGCAAAGATTGAAACGAGCAGTGCAAACGAGAGTGAAACCAAAAGTAGTCGAATGGAGATTCGCATCGTGATTTTTTTCCTAGAGCGAAGAAACTATTAGGAACAGTCCGATTTTTCTGGTTAATTTTGTTTAAAATTGACGGCTCTATTTGTAATCTTTCCAAGGAAATAGACTTCCCCCATATTGCACGATGGCTTTTCACAGCTCACTGCAATCATTCGTATGTCAAGCCTAGAAATGCGACTGTTCTGACGTCACAACACACCGCAATTGGCATGCATACAAGCTTCCTTTAAACGCAGATCATACATCTTGGAATAGACAAGAGACTTGAAATAGGGATCAGCCAGCAGCACGGCTAAAAGGTTGGAAGCCAGCGTCTGTATCTGACTTCCTTTGCTTTTCTTGCCCTTTATGCGGACTGCCCTATGGGGCCCTGCCAAGGTAGCCCGAAGGCCACGGGGCCCTTAACACCTTAAAGCTCAGCTACAATATTTTCCAATTGCGTACTGGATGCCAAACGGTTGACATTTTCTGCCATCGCCTGCCGGCGCCGATCGATCGTCCCTTTTGTCCAGCCAGACATATGCGGTGTCATAATCAGGTTTGGCAATTCGTTAAACGCATATTGGGAAGGTTGCGGGGTGTCATTCCCAGCGGAGGGATAGACATACCAGGTATCGATTGCAGCGCCAGCAATCTCTCCCTCTTTCAACGCATCATAGAGAGCCTTCTCGGAAATCACAGGACCGCGACCGACATTGCAAAGAAACGCAGTCCGCTTCATCGCCTGAAAGGCCGTTTTGTCGATCAGTCCGGCGGTTTGCTCTGTCAGGGGCAATGCGGAAACGACGAAATCGACGTCCGGCAAAAAGCTCGTCAAGGCATCAATCGGAACATACCGGTCCACCAGATCATCACAAGCCACAGGGCTGCGGTTGCAAACGTGAACCTGCATTCCAAATGCCTTGGCGCACTTGGCAATGGTTTTGGAAATATGGCCATACCCAATCAAACCGATAACAGATCCAGCAATTTCACCATGCAGGCTTCGGCCAGATTGGTAGAACCAGTCTCCTTTACGCAGGCGCACGTTGGCATCCGCGATCGGGATCCGCGTATTCAGGATTGTCGCCATGACATATTCCGAAATCGGCTGATCATGTCCATAGCAATTGCAAACCGTAGCTCCCTTTGGCAACAGCGCCGTATCCACGCCATCAGTCCCGGCTCCGGCCACCTGAAACAGACGCACTTTGCTCGGGAAAGGCAAATCAGCGCTGCTCGCGGTGCCGATGATCACATCGGCATTCTGGTAGGCAGTTTTCATGTCCTCAGACGACAGAAGATCAGGAAGAACCGTGATCGTGTGATCCTCCTTTAGGAGATCTGCAAACCCCTCATGAAAGGTTGAAGCATTGAGACCGTGAAATACGATATTCAGTTTTGCCATAATGGAATCCTCACTCAAGAACTGACAAATCGATTAAAGGGAAAGCGGCTTGATGTTAATATCCAGCAAGGTTGGATTGATCTTACGGGCAAGGATATCGAACATGCCTTCGGCCAGATCAATCAGATTTGCCAGATGGCTGACGGCATCTTCCTGATTGCCTCTGGCAATGGCATCCAGCAACACCGCATGCCGCTCAATCGTACTCACAAACGCTTCCCCGTTTGGATCCAGATGCGCAAGATAGATGTAGCCCGTGCGTCGAAAGATACTGTGCAGAGGCCGCAGTGACCGCAGGATCAAAGGCTCATCAGCCGCATCCAGAATAAGCATGTCCAGCATGCGATCGAGCTCATTGAAGGCCTGGATATTGTGAGTTTCCAATTCGTTCTTCAACGCTTGCACAAGCTGATACATGCGATTTCTGTGTGTGGAACTTGCGCGCTCGGCGGCCAACCTTACCGCATGTTTCTCAATATCGGCGCGCAATTTCAGAAGGCTCCGTTCCCGGTCGAGCTGGATTGGAGCAATTTGCAACCCGCGTCTTGATTGCACGAGCACCAGCGTATCATCGGCCAGACGGCGCACGGCATCCAGAACAGGCGTACGCCCCAACTCGATATCCTGCTGCAAGGCGGAGACGGTCGTAAATTCTCCGGGGCGGATTTTCAGGTGAACAATGGCCTCTTCTATCCGGTCATAGGCAATATCACTCAGATTTCGCCCTTGCGTCGATTGGTCGGCCGTTCTCTGTCTATCCGCAACGCTCTTTGCTTCCGTCATACTGCCCCATACCTGCTTTCGCTGTTCAACTTTGAATTGAGAAATCCGATTTCAACCGTATCAATATCAGAATTTTTTTCTGGCCCTTCATGATATTATCTGATATATCACGAAATATCAATGCAAAGATGAAGCGAAATTCTTGCTTTATCGTCCACGAACCAAGGAGGAGAAAATGGTTTCACGGAGAGATGCATTTAAGCTTGTTGGAGGGGCTGCAGCTGCGACCACATTGGTTGGCCTGAGCAGCACAGCAAATGCAAGCGACAAGAAATACCGCTTTCGCGCACAAACGCATATGAGCGAAAGTTCCCCGCAAGGCAAGATGTATGGAGACTGGGCAGAGCTTTGCGAAACGCTGTCCGGAGGACGCCTGAAAATCGACCTGCACTTTTCATCTGCCATCGTCAAAGACTTCGAAACCTTCAGCGCTGCCGCTACGGGTATCCTTGACATCGACATGACCGGTGCCAGCTATCAAACCGGTAAAGAGCCTGCTTTCCAGTTTATCGGCGACGTCATGGGTGGATATGAAAACCCGATGCAGCTGCATGCATGGCTCAACTATGGTGGCGGGCGAGAAGTCGTCGATGAGATCTATGCCGATCACGGCATGTATCTCATCGGCCTTTTCTGCCCTGGTGTTGAATCACTCAGCTCCACCAAGCCGCTGGATGGCATCGCATCCCTCAAGGATTGGAAATTCCGCTCGCCTCCAGGGATGGAGTCTGAGATTTTTGCCAAACTCGGCGCGGCTCCGGTTGTCATGCCATTTGGCGAGGTCTTCACGGCTATGACCACAGGCGTGGTCGATGGATGTGACGCGGGCACCGTTACGCTCAACAAGAATCTCGGTGTCTATGACGTTGCCACCAACTTCACCTATCCTGGCTTCCATTCCATGCCTGCCGACCATGTCGCCATCAATCTGAAGAAATGGAATGCTCTTCCTGATGATCTCAAAGAGGTCATGCAGGTCGCCCAGACCGCGATTGCCTCCAAGCTCTATCAAGAGATCGATACGGAAGATCACAAGATCGTAACGGAACTCGAAGCCAAAGGCATCAAGGCATCCAACTGGAGCAAGGAAGATCGTATGAAATTCCGTGAAACAGCTCAGGAAGTCTGGAAAGATTGGTCAAAACGCAGCGAACTCTGCAAAAAGATTTATGACAGCCATATCAGCTTCATGACGAACCTTGGTCTTCTGACCTGATATCTCCCTGCATTCGCAACGATCCCGGCGGTTCTCAAAGATCGCCGGGATCTCTCCGATTGTCACCACTGGTTAGCCACTCGGCTTTCCGGATGCCCGGGAGGATTCCTTGTCTACCAAAATTCCAAACATCACCGATAGCGATGAAGAGCACAAGCGACATACCAGACTGACGCTGGAAACAGCTCCGGCCTGGCTCTTTGCGTTTGTCGTGATTGCGACCACCTATGAAGTCATTGCACGTTATGTGTTCATGGCTCCAACTGTGTGGGCCAACGAGCTTTCGCTCTATGTCTGCGCCATTGGGTATGTCTATGCGGGCATCTACTCCATGAAGCATGACCGCCATTTGCGCATCACGATTGCCTACGATCTGGCAGGACCGAAATTGCGCCTGTTCTTCGACATCGTACAATTTGTCTCCATCATCATCTTTTGTGCCGCCTTGAGCATCTATGGCTTTGATGAAGCATGGGAAGCATTGACCACTTGGGAACGGTACGGAACAGCCTTTAACGCGCCCATTCCGGCAACCATCAAGCCATTTATCGTGGTTTGTGGTGCGGTGATGGCCTTGTATGCAACCCGCAATTTCATCTTGAAACTAGCCGCATTCAAAGCCGCCATAACAGCAGGAGGCAAGAATGCTGACGCCTGAAATCGTATCACTGATCCTTATTCTGGGATTGGTTGGCCTGATGATCTGCGCCGTCCCGCTCGGCTTCGCAGCAGGTGCCCTGGCAACCGCTCTCATCTATTTCCAGTTTGGGCCAGGAGCGTTGGGTCTGCCATTGAAGCAGGTTTACGGCATGGCGTCGGATTATTCCTTCGCGGCCGTACCGATGTTCATCCTGATGGCCTCTCTGCTTGAACACAGCACGCTCGCCAGAGACATGTATTCTGGATTGCAGCGTCTGGCGGGTCAAATTACAGGTGGCGTTGCCATCGTGACGCTTCTCATAGCGGTCATTCTGGCAGCCATGAGCGGCATCATCGGAGGAGAGATCGTTCTGCTTGGCCTCATCGCCCTACCGCAGATGCTTCGCCTCAAATATGATCGCAATCTGGCGATCGGCACCATTCTGGCAGGTGGCTCACTGGGCACCATGATCCCACCCTCCATCGTTCTGATCATATATGGTCTGGTCAGCGGCGTGAGCATCCAGAAGCTCTTCATCGCAACAACAGTCCCCGGACTGATGATGGGCAGCCTCTATTTGAGCTATATTCTCATCCGCTGCTGGAAAAATCCGAAACTGGCACCACCGGTTGGCCCTGAAGATAGGGCAAAAATGTCGGTGAAAGAGGCGCTGAAGGCTCTGGTTCCGCCAATTCTGCTGATTTTTCTGATCATGTACTGCATCTATGGAGGCATCACATCCATCACTGAAGCGGCGGTTATCGGCGTAACAGGGGCTCTTATCCTGATCACCATCAGGGGCGAAATGAGCTTCGGCTTGCTCAATGATGGTCTTGTTCAAACCTTGCGCGCATGTGGGGTTCTTCTCTGGGTAACGTTCGGTGTGAGCGTTCTTGTGAGCGTCTACAACCTGTCTGGCGGTCGCGACTTCATGTCCGATCTCATTCTTGACGCCAACCTGCCCCCTCTGATGACCATCATCATGATGATGCTGCTGTTTCTTGTGCTTGGTACGATCATGGACTGGATCGGCATTCTCTTGCTGACCATGCCAATCTTCGTGCCAATCATTACGCAGCTTGGTTTTGATCCGGTTTGGTTTGGTGTGCTGTTCTGCATGAACATGCAGGTCGCCTTCCTGTCACCGCCCTTTGGGCCTGCAGGCTTCTACCTGAAGTCGGTTGCTCCGCCGGATATCTCCCTGATGCATATCTACAACTCCGTGTGGCCGTTCATCCTCTTACAGATCTTTGCAATCACCATGCTGATCCTGTTCCCCAATATCGCGCTTTGGCTGCCAGGGGTGCTGATGAACTAAAGCAATTGGAATAGATCGCTCTTCAAGATCAAGAGCGATCTTATCAGAAAACACATTCTCCCATGAAAGGACATCTACCATGCATGGTGTCATCATACACGCGCCCAAAGACCTTCGGATCGAACCCGTTGAGGTCAAAGAACCCGGCCCACATGACGTGCGCGTCCGGATCGAGTATGGGGGCATTTGCGGCTCGGATCTGCATTATTATCACGATGGCGGGTTTGGAACCGTGCGCATCAAGGAGCCCATGGCTCTTGGCCATGAAACGGCAGGGACAATTGACGCCGTCGGCTCAGAGGTAACGCATCTCAAAACAGGAATGCGCGTTGCGCTCAATCCCAGCCTGCCCTGTGGCGAATGCAAGTTCTGCCGCGCAGGTCAACAGACCCATTGCCTCAATATGCACTATTTCGGCAGCGCCATGCGCTTCCCCCATGCACAGGGCATGTTCCGGCAGATATTGTCGGTCAACGAAAGTCAGGTCTTCCCTATCCCCGACAGTATGAGCATGTCAGAAGCGGCCACAGCAGAGCCTCTAAGTGTCGCCCTGCACGCCATTCGGCAAGCCGGATCGCTCGTCGGCCAGAAAGTGTTGATTACGGGCTGCGGTCCGATTGGGGCACTCATTGTCATTGCCGCTCGCTATGCCGGAGCGTCGGAAATCGTTGTGACGGATGTCAGCGACTTCCCCCTTGGCATCGCGCGCAAAGCAGGAGCCAGTGCAACAATCAACGTTGCCGACAATCCTGAACAGCTCACCGCTTATTCGGCAGATAAGGGCTATTTCGATGTGCTGTTTGAGGCATCGGGAAATCAGTCAGCCTTCCGGTCTGCCGTTGAGACCATTCGTCCGCACGGGCGCGTCATCCAGCTGGGCCTTGGTGGCGAGATGTCCATCGTCATGAACACGATCGTGTCCAAAGAGCTGCAATTGGTGGGCTCTTTCCGATTTGGTGAGGAATTCGGCTATGCAATTGATCTCATGAGTAAAAAGCTGATCGACATTTCACCGGTCATCACAACAGCACTGCCTTTCCAAAAAGCAGTGGAAGCCTTTGATCTTGCGAGTGATCGGGCGCGCGCCATGAAGGTGCAGCTCACTTTTGACTAGTCCCGGTCACAAGGATGATGCGTCCCTCCCCGCATCATCCTCCCTTTTCCAGGCCGTCTTTACGCCCTGCTCTATTTCAAATTGAGGCGAACATGAAAATCACAGCGATAGAAACGCTCAAAGCGGAAGAATTCTCAAACGTTCTATGGGTCCGCGTTCATACAGACGCCGGCATCATCGGATTGGGTGAAACCTTCTATGGAGCCGATGCCGTAGCGGCGCATATCCACGATACCCTTGCCGGGCGCTTGCTGGGTAAGGACCCACTGCGCATTGAGGCGTTGAATCAGGAGATGCTGAACCTGCCACTGGCTCAGTCTAGCACCGGCGCCGAATACAGAGCGGCATCAGCGGTAGACTTCGCGCTATGGGATATTCTGGGTAAGGTTTGCGACCAGCCGGTTCATCAGATGCTGGGGGGCCTTTGCGCGGACCGCCTTCGGGTTTACAACACCTGTGCCGGATATCATTATGTTCGGACCCGCAACATCAAGCCGGTGGACACCTGGAACCGGGCAGCCGCTGATGAGGACGAAGGACCATATGAGGATTTGACCGCCTTCATGACTGATGCGGGCGCGCTTGCCGAAAGCCTGCTCGAGCAAGGCATTTCCACCATGAAAATCTGGCCATTTGATCCACCTGCGATTGAAAACAGAGGCCTGTTTATCACCAAGGACCAGTTGAAAACGGCTTTGGATCCTTTTGAGAAAATCCGCAAAGCCGTTGGCGACAAGATGGATATTCTGGTGGAATTCCATTCTCTTTGGAATCTCCCCACCGCCAAGAATATTGCCAAAGCGCTGGCCCCTTACAATCCGACCTGGTTTGAAGATCCGATCCGCATGAACTCGCCGCAGGCGTTGGCCGAATATGCCGATGCGACAGACGTCTGGGTCTGTGCCAGTGAAACGCTCGGCTCCCGCTGGCCCTACAAGGATATGTTCGATCAAGGCGCCACAGATCTGGCCATGGTCGATCTTTGTTGGACAGGGGGCCTGACCGAAGGACGCAAGATTGCATCTCTGGCAGAGATCTATCACAAGCCCTTTGCTGCTCATGACTGCACAGGGCCGGTTGCCTTCGCGGCAGCAATTCATGCCTCCTTCAGCCAGCCCAACACACTCATTCAGGAATCCGTGCGCGCCTTCTATACCGGATGGTACAAGGAACTGGTCACCGAGGTTCCGCGCATCGAAAATGGCTATGTCTACCCCATGGAAGGCCCCGGGCTCGGCACGGAATTGCTGCCAGCTGTTTTCGAACGCTCTGATCTGACCGTAAAACGTAGCGAGGTTTAATAATGTCCCTTTTTGATCTTACCGGGCGTACCGCTCTTGTCACAGGTTCTTCCCGAGGCCTTGGACGCGCCATGCTGGAAGGGCTCGCAGAAGCCGGCGCCACAGTCATTGTCAATGGTGTCAACAAGGAACGCGTGTCTACAACCGCGGCCGAGCTGCGCGCCAAAGGCCATAAGGTGCATGAAGCCGCTTTTGACGTGACCGACGACGCTTCGGTTGTCGCGGCCTTTAACCAGTTTGATGCTGAAGGGATTGATGTCGATATTCTGATCAACAATGCCGGTATCCAGCTGCGCAAGCCCATGGTGGAAATGAGCACGGACGAGTGGAACAAAGTCATCGACACCAACCTGACCAGCGCTTTTGTGACCGGTCGGGAAGCAGCCAAACGCATGATCCCGCGTGGCTATGGCAAGGTGATCAATATCGGCTCGCTGACCAGTGAAGTCGCCCGCGCCACCGTTGCGCCTTACACCGCAGCAAAAGGCGGGATCAAATTGCTGACCCGTTCCATGGCCGCCGAATGGGCCGCCTCTGGCATTCAGGCCAATGCGATCGGGCCGGGCTACATGATCACCGAGATGAACAAGGCCCTTCTGGAAAATGAGGCCTTTGACAGCTGGGTCAAGGGAAGAACCCCGTCAGCGCGTTGGGGCCGCCCGGAAGAGCTGGTCGGCACAGCCGTCTATCTCGCCTCAGCTGCTTCAGATTATGTCAACGGCCAGATCATCTATGTCGACGGCGGCATGTTGGCTGTTCTTTAACTTGAAAGATCTTCAAGAAAAGAAAAACGATTTAGAACATCGTGATGCGCAAATCCTGTGTTCGCAACAGATGCAGCGATCTTGATCAGGCATATGGACCACATCGGTCGGAGGCAAAATTGGTTTTGTCTCCACCGATGATCTGACTGGCACATGATGCATTCCATCTCTAGCCCGTAGTCTCAAGGCTTGGGACCGTGCTTTTGGCGCGCCCCAAGCTGCTTTTTGTTCTTGCAAAACCTTGAATTTGAAACCTATGTGGAAGCCATAGTCTCTGGCTTTCTTGCTTTAGGAGCCTTGAGAAGTTCCACGGGTGGACAACAAGCCCGCCGCCCCTCCTCACTCTACCGACAATGCGATCCCGTGTTTTTTGCAAAACGCGCTCATTGCGCTGGAAAGACGCAATGCGGGTAGATTCTCGGTTTGGATCGGTTTTCCATAAACCGCGGTGGCAAGCCAATGATCACCAGCCGCCAACATGCCATCAAGACGCGGGAAAAGCGTCCGGGGATAGCGAATATTGGTGTTGGGGGATGCCCGAAGGATCGAGCCGGACCGCTTGTTCAGCAAATCGACAATAGCCGATGTTGCATCCGGTGTCCGAATGATCACACGACCGGCCTCTTCAAGTAGCCCGTCTGCAAAGCCCGGCATCTTTTCTGCGGTCCGATCAACCGAGAAACCGCTTTCACCGATGAAAATCTCAGCCTGACTTGAGATCCGGTGCACCCTTACATGCCATCCGTCGGAGGCGAAATCCAGCCAGCTTTCCACCCGCAACCGATCGCAAGGCTGCCAGACACCATAGACCATGGCTTCCTTGATGCCGGATTCAAGGATATGCCCTCGAGACATCCAGCACGTCCCGTCAAAGGAGGCCATCATGCCGCTGTCCACTGCGGAGCGGTCTGCATAATCCGGTGTTGTCGCGTCGCTCTTGACGGAAAAGGCAAAGGCGGATGAATAGGCAAACCGGCCATATTTTGCATCATAGACCCGATGTTCATGCCCGTCCTGCCCGCCCATCAGCAAAACGGCATCCCCTTCAGACCGTCGAATGGCAAACCCGGCAGCAGGCGCAAGGATCGTTTCGCCGGTTGCTGGTGGGAGGGCCTCTTCTTCTGCGGCCCAGAAAGGATGATCTTCAGGCAAGGCCAGAACAAGAAATGTCTTCAGCGCCCAATAGGGAGAGCCCGGCGCATTATAGGCTTCGCTCATGAAGAGGTTCGGATAGACATAGCCGATACTCATGACGCCATCCCGATCGGTAAACGGCTGCTCGGACCACCAGCGCAAATGGCGCAGCAGTTGCCCCTTCATCTGCCCCCATGGCAGTACTTCTTCGCCAGCAAAGGCGCAACCCGCCCAGAAGGCCCCTTGCGCAAAGCGATAGGTCAGGGACCGGCCAAAAGGAATGGCTGCGCCATCCTCGGCAAACCAATGCTGGAAATCCTTCGCAAAAAGCCGGGCCCGTTGCCGGTAGCGTTCGGCATAGTCGGGAAACAGATCACTGGCCAGCCCGGCAACCATCAGCCCGTAGAAATGAAGCGCCATGGGCAGATAATAGTCCCGCTGCGCCCACTCACCATCCTTGTAATATCCGTCTCCCAGATAGAAGGTTTCGATCCGGTCCAAGCCCTGACGCACGATTTCTTCCGACCATTGCCTGCCCACCTTACGCATGGCAAGATTGGTCAAAATGCGGAAGAACAGCCAGTTATTGTCCGGCATCGGATGGGCATTGACGGTCAGAAGCCAGGCTTCCGCCTTGTCTTTTGCCGCCTCACTCATTGGCTCCCAGAAGGTTTCGGGCGCCAGCAGAATTGCCGTCGCAATACCGGCCATTTCCACCATCCTCTGGTCGCAAGGGCCAACATCCCCCCAGTAGTCTTCATGCTCCGGATCCATACCATGGGCAAGCCCTTCGACATAGCGGGACGCATCCTCAAAGGCAAAGCCACCAGCCACCATGGGCACAAGCCCCCAGAGCGGGCGCACGAATGCTTCCATCTCGGCGGCGGTCTGATCATAATGGGTAGCCGACACGCCCAACCGCAGACGACCATTGCCCTCAGAAAAATAGGGTTTCAAGGGCGCATAGAAGCCCTTGATGGCCTCGTAGAGATCTGCGCGCGTTTTGAGCGGATTGCCATTCATCGGATTCTTGGCTGCCATCTGTCGGGTCGCCGGCAGTCGATCCCAGGCGCTCGTGCTTTTCATCATCAGTTTGATCCAGTCAACAAGTCCTCTGTCACACGCCAACCGGCGACAGGGAGAATTTCAAAGTCATGACTTCATCGGAGGCGATGCGATATGGCTCATGCACAGGCGCGCCCCAGCTGTCATCACCGCCAACCCCCATCTGTCGGGCCGCAATAGTGACAACGGAGCGATAGACCGGAGGCAACTCCTCGACCCGCAATGCGCTTTCCAGCTCCATGGTTCCCCAAGGCAACGCCCCAAACTCGAACGGCGTTTCCTCCGCCATGAAGCGCAATCCGGCCCCATCAGCATTGAGCATCTCGGCCCAGCGTACACCCATGTGATTGCCACTTTCCTGCGGCACCAGATAGGCCGGGACATTCTCTCGCAAGCTTTTTTCATAGATGCCAAGTCGGGCTCCCCGCATCCGGTCGCAATAATTCTCCTGCGGACCAAATCCGTAGAAGCGGAAACGGTCAAACTGAGAATCCATGGTTAACTGCATGCCAAAGATCGGCAAATTGGGCAGATTTTCGGCCCCCGGATAATGAGCCTCTACATGGATCAGCCCATCCTGCCCTACCCTGTAGGTGACGGTTGGCTCAACAGGCAGATTAGGCAAGGCAAAGCGGTAGGAAATGGTCGGGTCGCCATCAATCTCGCCAACATCATAGCCGATACGCTTGTGGTAGAGACTGGCCGTTTGCCATTGCGCCATTTCGAAGCCCTGATGCCGTCCCCGGTCATTGTCGACCATGGCACGCCAAAAAGTGAGACGCGGCGGACGGCGGATGAATTCAAGACCACTGGCCTTGATCGACGAGATGCCACCGAACACCATGGAGAAGAGGGATTTGAACCTGTCGGTCTCGACCCCGAAGTTGAGATCCCCATGGATCAGCTTGAGGGTGGCAGGCTGAGACAGCTCAGAAGCCTCCCCGGCCTTTTTCGCGCAGGTCCCTTTGAACACGGCTTCACCGAAGGCGACTTCATGGTCAGCATCCGCCCAGATTGTTGCCTCTGCAAGGACCAGCGAACACTGGAGAACATATTCGCCAACGCCATTCATCTCCGGCAAATCAAGCGCCACAAATTCCGTCGCACCGGCAGCAACCACAGGCGCGGCCCCGCCCTTGAAGATCTCCTCACCATCCTTGAGGACCCAATAGATAAGGGTCAAGCCTGCGCTGGAGACAAACAGGTTCCTGTTGCGGATCGAAACGCCGGTTTTCTGAGGAGACGTCTGGGGCGTCAGGACATAGGGCTGATAGAGGCCCTTGACCTCCTGCACCTTCGGGGTCAGTTCACGCCACGCGGTGACAATACCATCAGCACAGAATTCATAATCGCTGGGTCGATCCCCGAAGTCCCCTCCATAGGCAAGCCGATGATCATCCTCACCATCACCACCGCTGATCGCCTGATCGATATAGTCCCAGATGAAGCCACCCTGATAGAGCTCGTATTTGTCGACCAGATCGGTGTAGAGATGCATGCCGCCACATGAATTGCCCATGGCATGCATATATTCGCACAAGACGAAGGGCTTTTGCGGATCATCCTTTAGGTAGGCTTCCACATCCTGCGGCTTGGTATACATGCGGCTTTCCATATCGGACGTGCCATTGTAGCTGCGATCCCAGACAATGCCTTCATAGTGGACCAGACGGGACGGATCGCGTTGGCGATAGAATTCCGACATATCAAAGATATTCTTGCCGCCATAGCTCTCGTTGCCACAGGACCAGATCAGAATGGAGGGATGGTTTTTGTCCCGCTCCAGCATTGATTTTGCCCGGTCGAGCACACAGTCGCGCCACTCGGGGCGATCACCGGGCACGACCCATTCAGGATCGCAGGCGCCGTCCTTCTGCCATGAGCCGTGAGATTCAAGATTGGCCTCATCAATCAGATACAGCCCATATTCGTCGCACAGATCATAGAAGACAGACTGATTGGGATAATGGCTGGTGCGAACAGCATTGATATTATGTTGCTTGAAGAATGTCACATCCCAGAGCATCTGCTCATAGGTTACGGCACGACCACGACGGGCATCGAAATCATGCCGGTTGATGCCGTTGAAAATGATCCGCTTACCATTGAGCGTCATCACCTTGTCAATCAATTCGAACCGACGAAATCCAACCCGTTGCGACACCACTTCGGCGACAGGACCTTCGGCATATTTCAACGTGAGGATCAAACCATACAGCGTTGGTGCCTCCGCACTCCAGAGCGCCGGGGCATCAATGCTGAGACAAAGATCCATCTTCGGCTCAACGCCCAGATCAGCCATGGAAGCGACCTCAGAGCCAGCTCCATCATACAGAACCACATCAACGACACCATCTGCCTGAGCAAGCAGCGCCATATCCAGATGCAATGTGGCAGAAGAAAAATCATCGCTCAGATCCGTTTTGACAAAAAGATCCTTCAGATGAAGCTTGGGTTGCTGCTCGATCCAGACATCACGAAAGATACCCGTGAGACGCCAAAAATCCTGATCCTCGATCCAGCTGGCCGACGAACGCTGAAACACTTGCACAGCCAGCAGATTTTCACCGTCTCGCATCAATTCGGTCACATCGAAATGCGCTGGTGTAAAACTATCCTCGCTATAGCCGACAAAGGTGCCATTCAGCCAGACATAGAAAGCCGTTTCCACCCCATCAAAGGTCAGAACCACCCGCCCGGTTGTATCCAGCTTGCGAAAAGCAAACATGCGTCTATAGGAACCAACCAGATTGGCCTCTGGCACCTGTGGCGGACGAATCTCTTCCACTCCATCCCAAGGATATTGCGTGTTCACATATTGGTTCGCCCCATATCCCTGAAGCTGCATGTAGCCCGGCACCTCAATGGTTCCCCACCCAGTCGCACCAAAGCCCTCTGCATGGAAGCCCTCGGGCCGCTCGCCTAGTCTCTCGGCAAGTTTGAATTGCCAAGAGCCATTCAGACTTTGCCGAAAGGCATTCCCTTTGGCCTCCTGCACACTCTCCAGATCCGGATAGGCAACATGATCGGAATAGGCATCAAGTCGGTTGATTGCGAACGTTTGCGGGTCGGACAACCAAGCAATATCAGGTTGAACTGTCATGGGGTGAACCCTTTCGAATGGAACCTTCCTCACGCAAAAGAGCGCCGCTCTTTGCAAGGATCTTTCGGATAAGGAAGAAGCAGACCAAACCTGCACAAGGAAAGCGGCCGCCCAGAACCAAGGCGACCGTGAGAGTTTCGTGGGGTAGGCTTTGCCCGGAAAGACTGTCCGGGCAAAGCCTAGCTTATTTTATTGATTTTCTTTGATGATCTGCTGAACGCCTTCATCCATTTCTTTGAGGCCTTCATCGATGGAGATATTGTCTGTCATGATGGAATCATGCGCCCGGTTCAAAACAACTTCCATCTTTGCCGCCAACAGGTTGACCGGCATTTCAAGATACCCTTTGACCGTCTGCAGGGCTTTCTTGGAATTTTCGTCCTGCGGATAGCCTTCCTTTGAAGTGATCACGCCAAGCACTTCATCGTCCCTGATGGCAGGCAGGGTGCCTGTGCCAGCGATGATTTTTGCGCCTTCAGACCCTGCGACGAAGTTGACGAACTTCAAAGCAGCATCCTGATGCTTGGAGTTGGCGCTAACAGCCAGAGAGGTGATGGTAGCAGCCGTTGTGCCAGCTTTCACGCCTTCTGGATGCGGATATTTGGCAAGCCCCCAATTCTTGGAAAGAGATTCACCAGAAGCAACCTTGGCGATCTGGGTACCAATGAACCAACTGCCCATAGGCAACATGGCAACCTGACCATTAAAGAACGGGCCGGAGTAATGGGTGCCGGAAGTTTTCAATGAGGCATAGGACGGAACAACTTTTTCTTCCTGCAGTTTAAGAACGCGCTCATAACACGGTTTCAGGAAAGCATAGTGGCCGCCATCCAGGGAATGCTTGCCATCCAAGATGCAAGGCAGCTCAACGGTTGATCGCCAGGTGTGGAACAGGGCACCATAATTTTTGTTGGCACCAAACCCACTGGTCACCTTGCGGGCCGTATCAGCAAACTGATCCCATGTCATGTCGTTGGAAGGATAGGCAATTCCGGCTTTGTCAAACAGATCCTTGTTGTAATAAAGGATCCAGCTGTCAGACCGGAAAGGCAGGGCATAGGTATTGCCCTCAACGGTCAGCTCCTCAATGAGACCACCATAAGCAGACGCATCGATTCCGGCTTTTTTGATATCGTCATTCAAGCTGATGATCGCATTGGATTTCATCAGGATGGCGTATCCGGGAATATCCTTGACCTGAACAACGTCAAGGTCCGAGCCGCCACCGGACAGCTGCGTCATCAACATGGTGTTATAGTCAGCGGAACCAAGATCGGTATAGGTGACTTTAATATCCGGATATTTGGCTTCGAAAGCCTTGATAAGCGGTTTGTAATAGGCGGTCTTGTCCCAATCCCACAAGGCCCAGTTAATGGTTTCTGCGCTGGCAATCGTCGCGGCAAATGGCATCAGGCCAGCTGTAATCATAAGTGCAGCTTTGGCAATTCTATTCATGTTTGTTCCTCCAATCAAACGCGCATCACAATGATGCAGACTTCTCCGCACTCTTTCTGGAGCTGGCAGATTTCTGCAGCTCAAGTGCGAAATCAGTGGCCCTATACGCTCCAAACATCATGGCAAGCGTACCAAGGGAAAAATTGAGAACGACCGGCAGAAAAATCGATGCCGGATAGAAAAACACATGGAGCAGCCACAAGGTCATCGCAAAGCCGATCCCGGCCACAATGGAAAAGGGGCGCGCAAGCGCGGAATAAAAAGCAGCCTTTAGCAGACGTCCTGCTGACAGATCTTGCTTGCTCATGAGCGCAAACAGACACACGCCCACCATCGCCACAAACAGGGTAACAGCAAAGGTCAGCACTGCCGGTGCCACATAGGCCACATCATGGAATGCAAGCTGCGCATAAATGAAGGCCGAGTAGCCGCAAACCGCCAGACACATACAAATGAGAATGCCCCACCCTGTGGCCTTCAACGCCATACGCGCAAATGCGCGCCAGTAATCACGCCACAGAAAGACAATCTCGTCCGCGATCATCAAATTACAAATCCTACTTGCCGCTGCAAAATTGGCAGGGATCGTAACAAGCGGGATCGAGAGGACCAGCATCAGAAGATTGAGCTTGAAAAGCTCCCAAGGCTCGCGCAACAGAATGCTGAAGAAAAGCGCCAAGCCGGTCTTCTTCGGCTCATCCTTGCGGATGCCTTTGCCCTCCTTCATCATCCAGCTGGTCAGCCATTGCATGGCAAATACCTCCGGCCCAGTGGCCTAGAAAAGAATCGACTGTTCTGTTTCCTTGTCGAACAGATGAGGATTAACCAGATCGGCTACGAGCGTCACATCCTCACCATCACGGGCTTCACAGCGGGGTGAAACGCGCGCGATCAGCTCGATCCCGTTGGCCACGAGATTGAGATGGATCTCCGCCCCCATTGGCTCGGCCAGCTCGATATACCCGGAAAATGAGCAAGTTTTGGCCGGATCGACGTCATGGGGTTGGGATTCATGAAAATTCTCAGGCCGAATACCCAAAGCGACGGTCTTGCCGACATATGGTTCCAGCCGCTCTTTCTTTTCACCAAGGAACAACGGAAAGGCTGTATCGTGGAATATCCCGACAAAGTCCTCGCCCTTCTTCTCGACAACCACATCAAACATGTTCATTTGTGGTGCGCCAATGAAGCCAGCCACAAACATATTGATCGGATGATCATAGAGAACCTGTGGTGTATCAACCTGTTGGATATAGCCATCTTTCATCACAACGATGCGATCTGCCATGGTCATGGCTTCAACCTGATCATGGGTCACATAAATAAAGGTGCTATCCAACTGACGGTGCAGCTTGGTGATCGCTGAACGCATGGACCCACGCAACTTGGCATCAAGGTTCGAGAGCGGTTCGTCAAGCAGGAACACCTCCGGATTGCGTACCATGGCACGGCCAAGAGCCACGCGCTGACGCTGGCCACCGGAAAGCGCCTTTGGCTTACGGTTCAACAGATGCTCGATATCCAGAATCTTTGCCGTTTCGCGCACCTTGGCATCGATCTCGGCTTCCGGTGCTTTGCGAAGCTGCAATCCGAACGCCATATTCTTGTAGACCGTCATATGCGGATAAAGCGCATAATTCTGGAAAACCATTGCAATATCGCGATCCTTGGACGGAACATCGTTGACCAGATCCTCGCCGATATAAAGCTCGCCTGAAGAGATCTCCTCCAGTCCCGCAATCATACGCAAAGTTGTCGACTTACCACATCCCGAAGGTCCAACCAGAATGATGAATTCCTTGTCGGCAATCTCCAGATCGATGTCATGGACAACGGTCAACTGACCGTAGGTTTTATTGAGCTTTCTGAGCGAAATGCCGGACATTCACATAACTCCAACTCTTGTCGTCTTCCGCTTACCAGTAGGAAGACCAATTTCGGGACAAGCGGGTCAACGCTTCGAGATAGTAATAGTCACCCCATGAGACACACTCATCGACACCTTCGGGCGTGCATGTGTTGTAAGGAGATTTCTTCGAGTAGGTGCCATGCAGCACCAGACCGTTGGAAACGGACGGATCCTTGACTGCGTAAGTCTGATACAGGCTGCCGACGAACCGGCGCGCCAGCAATCGATAAGCTTGGGCTTGGGAACCACCAACAAGGTCGGCCATCTCCAAAAGCCCGCAGGCCACAATCGCGGCAGAGGAGGAATCGCGCGGTTCGTCAGCACCATCCGTGAATATCATGTCCCAATAGGGAACCATGTCAGACGGCAACCGGTTCAGAAAGAATCCCAGAAGATGATCGAACGTCTCCCGATAGTCTTCTCTCCTGTCATACCGGTAGGAAAGAGCCATGCCATAGATGCCCCAAGCCTGCCCGCGCGCCCAATCACTATCATCCTTGTAGCCCTGACAGGTTTCCCCTCTTACTGGCTCCCCTGTTTCGGGATCCATGAAAAAGGTGTGATAGGTTGAATAGTCAGGACGCACCGAATTGGCCAAAGTTGTGGCTGCATGGGTGCGGGCAATATCGGCATATTTTCTGTCTCCGGTTTCCGCGCTTGCCCAATAGAGCAAAGGCAGGTTCAAAAGACAGTCAATGATGTAGCGATAATTCTCGGCCGCGCCCATTTGCCCCCAAGCCTGAATGAACCGGC
Organism: uncultured Cohaesibacter sp.; assembly: GCF_963676485.1. Taxonomy (NCBI): domain Bacteria; kingdom Pseudomonadati; phylum Pseudomonadota; class Alphaproteobacteria; order Hyphomicrobiales; family Cohaesibacteraceae; genus Cohaesibacter; species uncultured Cohaesibacter sp. Next base: position 2,324,731 of record NZ_OY781114.1, on the reverse strand, counting down.
CAACAGGATGGTAGCGGGAGATGAGCTGATCCGCTGCGAGAAGGGCAGCTTTCCGGCCATCTTCATCACCAACAAGTTTCCAGGCCGCAACACAAGTTGGGCTATAGAGGAACCCCATATCATGGTGGTCAACCTCGATCTTATTCTCGATACGATGCAGAAAGCTCTGCACGTGGATTTGGGCCGCTTGCCGGAAAACATCATTGCCGGACCATTCATAGGCGAGCCAAACCTCTCCAGGCCAGAAACCACAGGTCCATTGCTTATTCTCGCAAGAGGGGTAAAAGCCATCGACACTGGAATGGTTCTGCATGGCATAGGTATAGTCTGGCAGGTTGCGCAAGACCTGCGCAACCGCGGCATCGCCTGCAGCCTTCACATCAGCGTCGCTAATGGGCGCGACGTCAAAATCCTGTTTGAAGTCAGCCATAGCGTCACCCTTTCAATCCGGAGCTCGCAACGCCTTCAACAAAGAACCGCTGCAGGGCCAGAAAGACCAGAAGAACCGGAATAATAGACACCACCGAAGCGGCCATGATCAGTCCATATTCCGCAGAATATTGCGAAATGAACATTCTAAGACCGATCTGGATCGTCTTGAGTTCGGTCTTGGTCAGATAGATCATGGGGCCGAGGAAGTCGTTCCAGGCAAACACGAAGGTGAAGATCGTCAGGGTCGACAGCGCCGGCTTGGAAAGTGGCAACATGATGGACCACCAGATCTGATATTCGCTCATCCCATCAACACGCGCCGCCTCACATAGCTCATCAGGCACAGACAGATAGAACTGCCGCATGAGAAACACACCAAAGGCGGTAAAGGCTTGCAGACAGATCAGCGCCCAGTGGGAATTATACAACCCGATCTCGCGCATAAACAGGAACTGTGGCACCATATAGACCTGCCAAGGCATGGCGATGGTTGCGATATAGCCAAGAAACAGCAAATCCCGGTAAGGAAATCTCAGCTTTGCAAAGGCATAGGCCGCAAAACTGGACGTGAAGAGCTGCAGCACGGTCACGATGGTGGTGATTTTTGCCGTATTGAAGACAAATGTCAGCATCGGAATTTTGGTCCAGATGTCCACATAGTTCTGCCAACGCGGGTGCGGCGGGATCCAGTGGATCGGAAACTCGAACACCTCACGGTTCAACTTCAGGGACGCAGACAACATCCAGACAAACGGCAGCAGCATCAATATCGTAACACCGATTACAAGCACATAGATCAGGATCGTATTGAGTTTAACTTTCTTTCCGAAGACTCTCATGACGCCGTTCTCCTAATCCATATTTCTCGAGTAACGGAACTGGACCAGCGTCACCAGAAGGACCAGAGCAAACAGAACCAGAGCCACCATGCTGGAGTAACCAAGATCCCACGAAATGAAGGCTTCGTTATAGATGTGATAAACCAGCACCAGTGTCGACGTTCCCGGCCCCCCTTGGGTGATCATGTAAACCTGATCAAACACCTTGAACGAATTGATCGTCAGCATCACGGACACAAAGAAGGTGGTTGGCATCAACTGAGGCAGGGTCACATTCCAGAATTTCTGCCAGCTATTGGCTCCATCCAGATCCGCAGCCTCATAAAGCTCCCGATTAACACCCTGCAAACCCGCCAGATAAATCACCATGAAATAGCCGGCCTGCTTCCAGATACCGAACAGGATCACCGTCACCATGGCCCAATCTTTATCCGCAGCCCAACCAGGAAGATGGGATGGATCAACCCCCATCAGATAGAGCAGCATATTGACCGGCCCCATTTCCGGGTTGAACAACATGTTCCAGATCACCGCCGTTGCAACCAGCGAAGCAACATAGGGGAAGAACATGGCAGCACGGAAAAAATCCCGTCCGAAAATCTTTTTGTTGAGCAGCAGCGCCAGACCGAGCGAGCAAGCCATCGTCAAGGGCACTGAAAAGGCCGTATAAATGATCGTATTCCAGAAAGCGGCAATAAAAGCCCGGTCACCGAAAAGCTTGAAGAAATTATCCAGTCCGGCGAATTCGATCGGGTTCGATCCGTCCCAATGCATAAAGGCCAGCGCAAACGCAAACAGAATCGGCCCCAGCGTAAAAATTGCAAAGCCAAGAAAGTTGGGTGCAATGAATGAATAGGCCACAAGATAGGACCGGATTTTTTGCTGCTTCTTGCTCAAAACCCGCCGCTTCTTACGTCCTGACGCCCCATCGAGCTTCAAGTCGCTAACCGCCACTTATTCCTCCTAAGTGAGATCGCCAAGGATCCCTCACTATTCTTCTTTGGCAGCGCAAAGACACCCTGCGCCAGCACACTCCCTTTGCGATCATCCTAAGCCCAAAAAAGTCATAATACAAGTGAAAATATTTCAGCAAATTTCCTTCCAAATCGTCCTAACATATAGTATAAGTTAGCCAATCGATGATGATTTCTGCGAAGAGGCGCCCCTCGGAAGGCCCATTTCAGCCCAGAACCGTCTCGACGCGGAGGAACCGATGTTTAGCGAATGCCTGAAAACGCTGCCTGAAACATTTCAGGCCTTCAATCCTGCATGGCCCCTTTCGGGCGCGGACAGGATTCAGGATCTCCCTCATGAATACCGGCAAAGGCTTACCCGGCGTGCCAAGGACCATCTTGTGAATTGGCCTGTCTTGACGGCCAGCCACTATATGGATTTCACCCGCAACGGCAACAGAACCCGCTTTGAAGCGGGCTATATGCAGCGCCGCCGCATGATCTGTACATTCGCCATGGCCGATCTCGCCAGTGGCACTGATGAATATCTGGATCATATTGTTGATGGCGTGCTGTTGTTATGTGAGGAAAGCGGCTGGCAACTGCCTGCTCACAACACCTATGTGCGCGACACAGCCTGCCTGCCGCTGCCAGATCCCAACCGTCCCGTTATTGATCTGTTTGCCGCGGAAACTGGCGCATTGCTGGCATTGCTTCTCCATCTATTGGGTAGAAAATTCAGTGACGTAAGCCCGCAATTGAATGAGCGCATCACGGCAGAACTGAACAAACGCATCATTGCGCCCTATCTGTCAGAGCATTTCTGGTGGATGGGAAACGGCGATGAGCCCATGTGTAACTGGACCGCATGGTGCACCCAGAATGTGCTCATCACAGCCTTTTTGCTGCCCCTCAGTCAGGACATGCGTCAAGCGATTGTGAAGAAGGCCGCTTACAGCCTCGACTGCTTCCTCAAGGATTATGGTCAGGATGGCGCCTGCGAGGAAGGCATCCTCTATTATCGCCACGCAGGCTTGTGCCTGTTCAACGCACTGCACCTGCTGTGTCAGGTCGCGCCTGATTGCTTCACCCCGCTCTGGCAGGAAGAAAAGATCCGCAACATTGCCGAATTCGCCATGCATATGCATGTAACCGGCGACCGATATTTCAATTTCGCCGACTCCTCGGCCAAGGCCGAACATTGCGGTGCGCGGGACTATCTGTTCGGCAAAGCGGTCAAATCCGATGCGCTTGCCAGCTTCGCTCTGCATGATTGGCAGCAGGACCCGCAGCCAGATCTGCCCGAGGAGATCAACCTTTTCTACCGCTTCCAGACTGCCTGCACATTGGCGAGTCTTAAAGGCATCACAGCGGAGAAACCGGACATCCCGGACCATTTCTATCCAAGCATCGGCCTGCTCACGGCAAGAGACGAGCGCTTTGCGCTGGCCGTCAAGGCCGGGGACAATGCCGACAGTCACAACCACAATGATGTCGGCAGCCTCATTCTCTACAAGAATGGACTCCCCTTTCTCATCGATCTGGGGGTAGAAAGCTATACGGCCAAGACCTTTTCAGCGCGCCGCTATGAAATCTGGACCATGCAGTCCGGTTATCACAATTTGCCCTCTTTTGAAGGCGTGGACCAGCAGGCTGGCGAAAGCTTCGCCGCGCGCGATGTGAGTGTCGCGTTCACCCAGGCCCATGCCATGATCACCATGGAGCTGGCAGGCGCCTACCCTGAAAAGGCAGGGCTCAAGCAATATCGTCGTCAGGTTCATTTCGCGAAAGGCGGCCCCATCACGATCATCGATCACCACGAAGGCCTCAAAGCTGCCACCCTGACCCTGATGTTGGCATCCGAGCCGGACATTGCCGACCAGCTGATAACAATCCCGGGATTGGGAAGCATCCTCATCGAAGGCGCAGACAGGGCCGTTCTGGAAACAATTGCAATCAAGGACCCACGGTTACGCGCCGCCTGGCCAGCTGCCGTTTACAGGCTGCTTTTGCCTCTAAACAGCGCAACCTTACGTCTCACCATCGAATAAACAAGGGGGGAAGACCTTTGACTATTACTCTATCCGTGCTGGACAAGAACGGCAACGAAAAGGCCCGGGCAACCGGTCTGTGCAGCGCCTGTCTCCTATATGAACAGGCCTATCAGGAGGGTGACCTTCTAAAGGTGGAAACAGACGAGGCAGGGGCTTTTCTCAACCTTTCTCTTGACGATAGCTTGCCTCCCGCAACCCTTTTCTTCAAGGAAAACAGCCTGCTTTTCCCAATCCCCTGGGGCGACAAGAGCACGACCTATTCGCCCGCAGCTTTCAAGGGGAAAAGCCACCGCCTCATGGCCAGAACAGTCCCTGCAGCCACGGCGGGAAACATCCGTAATTTGAGCCAGAATCCCTATGATCACGAAAACAACAACTCGGTCTTTCCGCATGCATCGGCCAATGTTGTGACCCGTGGCGAAGCCGCTTTTGCCGCTAGAAATGCCATAGACGGCGAGATTGCCAACTCCAACCATGGCTTCTGGCCCTATACAAGTTGGGGGATCAATCAGGATCCCGAAGCATCACTTACCTTGCATTTCGGTCGAACTATTCTGGTGAGCCAAATCGTGATTTTCCTGCGTGCCGACTTCCCCCACGATGCCTGGTGGCAATCAGCCCGTCTCACGATGAGCGACGGATGGTCGACAATCGCGCCCCTGACAAAATCCGCCGAAGGCCAAGTCATTGAGCTGGAACCACGTTTGACAAAGTCTTTGCAGTTCGATCAGCTGATCAAGGCGGATGATCCTTCTCCCTTCCCTGCCCTCTCTCAATTGGAAGTTTGGGGATGCGAGGTCAGCAGCTAAGAGAAGCAGCAGCCACGGGCATATATTCAGTTGTTGCATTTATTTCTATCTTGTCATACAAGTGATAAGAAACACGGACTAAAAACACATGCTTTGCAAAACAACTGAGCAGACAACTCCGATGACCAACGACATGACCCCGGCAGAGACAATTGCTAGCCCGACGCGAGACAAAGGAACCCTTGTCTTGCGTGTGAGCAATGCTATTCGCAATGATATCCTGCAGGGCAGTTACTCCCTCGGAGACAAATTGCCAAGTGAAGCCCAATTAACCCGAGCCTTCAGTGTCTCCCGCACGGTCATTCGCGAGGCAATTGCCGCCCTGCGCTCTGATGGTCTGGTGGAAGCTCGGCAAGGAGCTGGGGTCTTCGTGCTAGACCCGATCAATTTCACATTCCAGCGCAATCGCATGAATGTGGACAAGGAGCGCCTTTTCTCGTCTTTAGAAATATTGGAAGCCCGCACCCCGCTAGAGATTGAGGCAGCGGGCCTTGCTGCCCTACGCCGGTCTCCAGCTCAGGAAGAAGAAATCTTTGCAAAGCATGCGGCCCTAATCAGTTGCGTCCATGATGGCAAGCATTGGAGCGAAGCGGATATCGCCCTGCACATTGCCATCGCCAAGGCAACCAACAATCCCCTATTCGCCACCTTTTTAGAGATGCAGGGTAACGCTGCCATTCCGCAAACCGGCAAGGAAAAACAGCTTCAAGACGAGGACGAGATTGCCTATCGCAACCTGCTGATCAAGCAGCATGAGCGGATCGTGATGGCCATTTCCAACGGGGATGAAAATGATGCGCGCGAAGCCATGCGCGACCATCTAAAGGGCAGTCAGGAACGTCATCGTCGTTTACTGCGCAACGAGCGTCTGCGCGTTGTGGCAAAGCTCCGCGGCAATGATTAAACCCGCTCAGTCTATCAAAAGCCCGGTATGCATCTGATTGCCGCAGCACAAGCCCGTACATGAGACTGCGTTGCCTCATTGGTCTATTTCAAAAGGGGACCGGCCTGATCGAGGTAAGAAGAGTCAAAATCTGCAAATTCGACAAGGCGGTCATAATTGTCAAAGACCACCTCCCCGTCGCGAAAAGTAGCCATTCCGGCTTCTCGCAACAGTCTCAAGACCCGATTGACATGCACGGCACTCAGGCCCAGCGCATCGGCTAGGAGGGGCTGAGTGAGCGGGCAGGTAAAGCCAGCTTTGCTGCCAGCGCCTATAAGGGAAAGGCGGGCACCCAGCTCAAGAAGAAAATGGGCCATGCGTTCTGCAGAATTGCGACGTCCAATATTGACCAGATGCTCGACCACCATGGCCTCATCCCTGGACAATGCCCAAAGCAAAGCCATGGCAAGCCGTGGGTGTTGAGCAAAGGTATCGAGAAGCCCGGGTATCAAGATTTCACACACTTCAACTTCTGTTATGGGTTCGATGTTGTGATCAGACGTGTGAAACAAAACACTTCTTACCCCCAAAAAATCGCCAGGTATCTGGAAATCAACGATTTGTCGGGTTCCGTCAGCCTGAATTTTGTAGGAGCAGACCCAGCCGCTCATCAAGATGAAGGCCGCCTGATTTGACTGCCCCTGTTGCACCAGATCCTGCCCAACTCGAATCTTTCGGCTCTGTTTGAGAAGCTGCCCCAGAATCTCGAGCTCATGTTCGGACAACCCGATGCAGGTGCTTAGTTTCAGTGCGATTGGCGTGTTCAGTATCGTCTTCATAGCAGTACCACGCCTTTTGGCATCTGGGAGAAACACTCAAGATGCTGATCTTGATCAGTCCATCATATCCGAATGTTTGGGAAGATAGGGAAATAAATAGTCGCCAATTCTTTGCGCATTTTTGAAGGAATTACAACTTGAGCGAGACACAACTCATTGCGGGGATTGCTGCGCTTTCAATCTGCGAGTCGCTTCTTTTGGCGCTAAATGATCAAAAAATCCTGACGGAAGCTCAAATTCTCGGGGTTCTGGAAGACGCATCGGCTGCGCATGAAAATGTGGCCAAGAGCGCGCCGGATCCCGAAACGCACCGCCAGATCTCCGATTTGATCAACAAGATCATTGCCGGAGGGAATTCGGTTCGCCACCGATAGTTGGCGAAAGTGGTATGCGATGAGATCCTTTCATCGATATGGAAACCATTCGGATCAGTCTGCATCTCAAGCATGAATTTAAAACAAAGGTGAAATCTATGAGAGAAATAATCGATAAAATACGAAGAGACCAAAATCAGATGGCTTCGAACCATTTGGATGGCGAAGGAAGCTCCGACGGCAAGCCTGCCTTAGAAAAAGACAAAGAGATGGGAAGGGAGCACAGTACGAGCTTTGCGGTTGCCCAAGAGGTGGACAGATCGGAAGAAGGATCGCCGAAAGAAACCTCAGACCGGCCCCTTACAAACCCCAGTGAAGAGAGAGGCTTTTTTAGCCGCAGCTCGTCATGGGCCTAGTCTTTCCAAACCAGACCTGCAATATCGACGAGGATGCAGCAATCATACGATTTTCCGGATATGATGGCCTCATGGAAATCCGATTTTCCATGACGTTTGAAACGCTTGATCATCTCATGAAGACCTATGATGAAGAGCGCCAACCCTATAGGCAAGCCTTTGAAAATCTGAGATCTCGCATTCAGAATGCCGCGATGCGCGCCTATAGCAGGACCAGAAAATCTTTCTACCGATTAGACCCAGATTCGAACTACTAGCCCCATGTCGGCTCTTGCGCATTGATGCTCGACAGGGGGGCGAGGTTCCAGCTGACAAGAGCTCTCGCCCGAGCTGAAAATAGTCTTGAGAGGCTAACCTTGATCAGTACCTGTTCTGCGAAGGCGAAGTAACCTGCCCATAGAAAAGCGGTGCTTTTGCCGTAGGAGAATATGATATGAAAACCCCTGAATGGCTAAAACCTGGACTATATGGAGCAGTGATCGGCGCGGTATGCGTTGGTGTTGTCGGATTTGCGTGGGGCGGCTGGATGACAGCGTCTGGCTCCAACAAAATGGCAATGTCCATGGCTCATGACGATGTGATCGCAGCCCTTGTTCCTGTCTGTGTCGATCAGTCCAACAAAGACCTGAATCGTCAGGAAACCCTCACCAAAATCAAGGACGCATCGAGCTACAAACGACGCGACGTTGTTATGGAAAGTGGCTGGGCGACTGTTCCGGGAGCAGAAAAGCCGAACCGCGATTTGGCTCAAGCTTGCCTCATTGCGCTTAAGATCGACAAATAGCCCTTTCAGACACTGATTGCCATTCATCTCGATCCGGGGCGCCCAGATATTATACTCGGCTATGCCCGACCATTCTGAAGACATCCGGATCGCAAAAGTCGCCTGATGCTTTGCTTGCAGGCGTCATCGCTTTTTCAATTTTGCCTTAAAAAGCATCTACCTCAAAGCCAAAGGAGTTAGATCCGAAGTCTCGCGCTTTTAGGCCGCTTTCCTTGAGAAACGAGCCAAAGAGACAAATGCCTTGGAGGCACTATATGCGCATCAATCTTGGCTGCCGGCTTCATTTCAGCTTTCCGCAAGACACACCAATGGTTGCTGTTCTGAACGTCCATTATTCACATTTTGGCGACTTGGAACGTCCTGATTTTATGATTTCCTCGCCAAGCGTACCCTTGGAAAGCTATCGGGACGGCTTTGGAAACTGGTGTACCAGATTGATTGCTCCGGGTGGGAACTTCGAACTGACAACGGACGGCATATTCCGTGATAAAGGCGAACCCGATCCAGAGGCACCTGATGCGGTGCAATTCGAAGTTCAGCATTTGCCTGCCGATACGCTCGTCTATCTATTGGGGAGCCGATATTGCGAAACAGATCTTCTGTCTGAAGAAGCTTGGCAGCTTTTTGAAAAAACAGCGCCCGGCTGGGCTCGTGTTCAGGCCATATGTGACTTTGTTCACGGCCATGTCTCTTTCGGATATGAACATGCACGGGCGACCCGTACCGCATCTGAAACAATGACGGAACGCAAAGGTGTCTGTCGCGACTTTACTCATCTTGCCATCACCCTTTGCCGCTGCCTCAACATACCTGCACGCTATTGCACCGGCTATCTCAGTGATGTTGGAGAGCAAGGCCCCTATCCCCCCGGTGATTTTGCCGCATGGATGGAAGTCTATCTCTCTGGCCACTGGTGGATTTTCGATCCACGCAACAATACGCGACGCATCGGGCGCATTCTGGTCGCACGTGGACGCGACGCAGCAGACGTTCCTCTGACACAGACATTTGGCAAAAACACCCTGATGAATTTCAGTGTCTGGGCCAATGAAATCCACGAAAAATAGAATATGAAAATTCGCTTTCAAGGCCGGAATTGAAGACCAATCAAGATGAATTCCAAAATAAATTGACAAACAAAAGGATGAATATGATGTCTTTCAAAGATCTGACAACCCGGGCCGCAGAGGCTGAAAAGACCAAAAAAACAGATGCGATAAAAAAGGACTCAAAAGTCACGCCAATCAATATCGCGCCTCAAAAAGCCGCCCAGAAGCAGCAAAAGCCCAAAGGCTGAGCGCTCATCTCGAGGTGATGCGCGCAGATGACGAGCGCATCATTTCAAAGGCAAAAACTTCTCTGGCCAATGCCATTGTTCATAGATGTTCCGTGTAACGACTATCAAGGAAAGCGCATGCCAGATCAAAGCAACGGATCCAACGATGAAGGGCCATGGAGCCCCAAGGGCCGTTCCAACCCAAACAATTTGAACACTCTCTTCAGGCAGGGGCGCTCACCATTCGGAGGCATATTCCCCAACGGGCCGCCGCCTATGCGCACTGTGATTATCGCTGGTGCCGCAATTCTGGCGGCGCTGTTTGCTTGGTCATCATACTTCACGGTTCCAAGCGACTCGATTGCTGTTGTGCAGCGGTTTGGGAAATATTCTTCCGAAGTCCCCTCTGGTCTCCATTTCAAGCTCCCCTTCGGGATCGACATCGCAACGATCGTCCCGATCAAGCGGCAGTTGAAACAGGAATTCGGCTTCACCACACCGGGCGCCAACGATGCCTATCAGACCCCGACGGACGGTCGCCTGGAAACAGAGATGGTCACCGGAGATCTGAACGCGGCTCTGGTGGAATGGGTTCTGCAATACCGGATTTCGGATCCGGTCAAATTCTTGTTTGAAGTGAGAAAGCCCCGGGCAACGCTGCGCTATGTGTCTGAATCCGTCATGCGCGAAGTGGTTGGAGATCGCACGGTCGATGAAGTCATCACCATCGGGCGACAAGAAATCGAAAGCGAAGCCCTTTTGAAGATGCAGGCGCTCTCATCAAAATACGCGATGGGCATCAGCATCGATCAGGTCCAGCTCAAGAATATCAATCCTCCTGAACCGGTTCAGTCTTCTTTTAACGAGGTGAATCAGGCTCAACAGGAAAAAGAGCGGCTCATAAACGAGGCACGACGCGAATATAACAAGGTCATTCCTCTTGCTGAAGGCGAGAAGGATCAGCGGATTCGTGAAGCAGATGGATATCGGCTGAAGCGCGTCAACGAAGCCGAGGGAGACGCCGCCCGGTTCACTGCGCTCTATTCGGAATATAAGAAGGCTCCCGAAGTCACCCGCCGCCGGATCTACATAGAAACCATGCAGTCTGTTCTTCCGGGGATCAAGTCCAAGGTCGTCGTTGACCAGTCGACAGGCAGCATTCTGCCGCTCCTTAATCTCGGTGGACAGCAAGGAAGCCAGCCATGAAAATCACATCTGCCCTTTTAGGACTGGTCATCGTCGCTTCGATCTATGCTGTCAGTGGGTCTTTATACACCGTCAGCGAAGTGGAACAGGCCATCGTTACCCAGTTTGGCAAGCCCGTGGGCAAGCCGATTGTCACAGCCGGATTGAAGATGAAAATCCCCTTCATTCAGGAAGTTCATCCCATCGACCGGCGTGTTCTGGAATGGGATGGCAGTCCTTCTGACATGCCGACAAAGGACAAGCTCTATATCTCGGTAGATCTCTTTGCGCGCTGGCGGATTGTCAAACCACTGCAGTATTTCCTGCGCTTGCGTGACGAGCGCAGCGCTCAGTCTCGCCTTGATGACATTCTTGGCAGTGAGACCCGCAATGCGGTTGCCAAGCATGAGCTTATCGAGATTATTCGAACGACCAAGGATCGGACCCCTTTGCGCGACACGCTCCTGACCGACGAAGAACGCGCTCAGGATATCGGCGCACTGGTGCCCATCACCAAGGGCCGCGCCCTTGTGGAACGACAGATATTTGAAGCTGCGGCGCAGAAAGTTGGTGTCTTCGGTATTGAGCTTCTCGATATCCGCTTTAAGCGCATCAATTATAACGAAAGCGTTCGGCCAAAGATCTATGACCGCATGATTTCAGAGCGGCGCCAGATTGCCGAACGCTTCCTGTCCGAAGGCAATGGCGAAGCGGCGCGTATCCGAGGCAATCGCGTAAGAGATCTGAACAAGATCCAGTCTGAGGCCTATCGGGCGGTTGAGGAGATCCGGGGCGTCGCAGATGCGACTGCTGCCAACATCTATGCGAAGGCCTACAATACCGATCACCAGACCGTTGAATTTTATGAATTCACCCGCACGCTGCAGGCCTATAAGGACATTATTTCCGGAGACACAACCCTCGTTCTATCAACGGACAGTGACCTGTTCAAATTCGTCAAGGCAATGCAAACGGCCATGCCTTCAGCGACCGGTCCGTCTATGGCACTCCCCGGCAGCATCTCGGAAATAAAGGGTCAAGGCCAATAGCACTCCCTGCGGCTCAGCGGTTATCCGGCTTTGATCCGTGCGGAAAATTCAAGGTTTCCCAAGCACCGTACCGCACCAAGGACGGTTTCGGCCGAAATCCTTCAAAGCAATCTTGAAAGTGGCAAAGACAAGCCTTCGCGGCTTCTGATCAAAGTGTCAGTTCCCCGCCAACCGACTTGTTTCTGCCACCTTGCTTGGCGGCATACAGCATCTTGTCGCAAGCCTTGATGATCGTGTCCTCGTTGGGCTGACTCTTGCCGGCGAAATGATAGGTCATGAAGCCGATGCTAACGGTCAGCAGGGAAGAGATGGAAGACTGTTCATGATCGATACCGGCCTCTCTCACATTTTGCTGCAATCGATCAGCCAGATGGCTTGCAGCAGCAAAGTCTGTGGCTGGCAGCAGACAGCACATTTCTTCTCCGCCATAACGAAAAGCCATGTCAGAGGCCCGTAGCAGCGTTTCCCTGACAACGGCACCGACCTTTTCAAGGCAATCATCGCCTGCGACATGCCCATAATGATCATTATACTGCTTGAAATAATCGATATCGATCAGGAGCAAGGACATGGGTTGCAAAGAACGCACATGACGCTTTAACTCGCTCTTCATCATCACATCAAAAGAGCGGCGATTGAGCAGCCCGGTCATACTGTCCAGAACCGCCATTTCATACAAGGCCCGATTGGATTCCTCCAGCTCGCGCGATGTGGCCGAGATCAGATTGGTCAGAATCTTGAGCATCTTGATAGAGCGCAACTCTTCTTCAGTATGCTGCGGGATGGGCGCGCCCCATTGCACCGGCTTTTCCCGCTTGCTGCCTTCCGACAAGACCAGCATGGTCATATTCTGGATCAGCGAAACACTGCAATGGCCGCCACCGGAATAGAATTCCGAAGAGGTAAAAAAGCCCGCACTATCGCAGAGATGGCTAAAGCCATGCGTCTCACCGGAAATTTTGTTGCCAAGGATCATCTTTCGACCAGAACAGGAAAAGAAGAAAATCCCATCCGGCTTCAAGGTTGCGACCCGGCTCTGCATCTGCTTGAGATCCTGATGCAGTCTGGATATGTCGCAAAAACTGAACTTGATTTTCTCGTCTACCCTGAAAGGAAACAGAAACTCGACGGCACCATCTGGATGATAGGTGATCGGAACATTTTTCATCAAAATGCCGTCTCGAACGCAGGTCAGGGGAAATTCCAGCGTCGGATTCTGCAATTTGACCAGATCGATATCAACACCGAGATAGTGTTTATAAGTATCGATGACACTGCGCTCGTCGATCTCATAAACCCGCTCCCCTACCGCCTTCGTGATCTGCATTTCCCTACCTATCTGCTCCCAGCCATCAATGCGCAGGCTTTCTGCATGCAGGTTCGGACCTTTAAGGGTCGCAACCACGGCTCCCCTGTTGGAGAGAAAATGCTCGGTAAAGACAAAGGTATCCTTATATTGGGCCCCGACACCAGCTTGCCCTCCGGCGAGGACAAGACCGGGATTCTCAGCCCCGATGGCCTGAATATAGTCAAGGCTGCGCTGCAAGTGGCCATCCTTGGCGCCACAGCGAAACAAAATGGCAGCCTTTGCGCTCTCAGCGTGAATATCCCTTGCAAAGGTGTAAAGCGCATCCGGATGGCTATCATCGGCGTAAAGGGTCTTGACCTTGGTATCATCGAATACAGACAGGCTCAGAACAATCGTGTCTTGAGAGATTGTTGTTCCCAATATCTCTCCTTCGGTCGTGGCCCCCAGAATGGCTACGCCGGGAAAGGCATCCATCAGGACAGACTGAAGGCTTTTAAGAGAATCGCGCCCGCATCCACCGGCATAAACCTGAATTAGAATCTGGTCGCGAGGCACATTTGCAACCATTTGTAGTAAAACGTCCAAATCTTCACTACTTCTATATAGTATATTCAGACATTTCATGCGCTCAGCCTCAATATTGTTATTTTATTTTTTTGTTTCTCTACAAACTATTCCATCAAATAGCTAAAAGAACATATATACAAATCAGTCCATATCCACAGACTCTGGAAACATATTTCTTTTTCATCACGATCAAGCAGAAATACGAACGCAAAAAGCCTGCGCTGGAGACCGCGTCAGGCCACGACAAAATCAATCGGAAAAACGAAAAGACCTACTCAGAAGCTCTCGCGCACCTTGAAATGCACATGCTCCTTGGGGCCTGATTCAGCATGGGCATGCTGCTGCATATCTTCATCCACCGGCGTGAGAGAAGCAGCCCCATGTTTGATGCCCCGTTCCAGAAACAGCGCTTGCGCATAATCATTCACTTGCTCAACAGAGCCGCGCAAAACGGTTACATCGAAGGCGTGATCATGGTCGATGGGCAGGCTCGTGGAGTAGAGCACCTGCCCGTGCCTATCATGCCGTCCCCGTTGCAGCTTCTTTTCCAGGCCAACAACGGAATGATCCACGGTGCAGGAAACAACGGCAATGCAATTGGCGGTCTTCTCTTCAGCCGGCATGGCTGCAAGCCCCCGACGGATCAGGTCTCTTATGGCCTCGGAGCGGTTTGAGGCACCCGAGCGCGCAATGAAACGATCCAGAACCTCGGTCAATTCTGCGTCCAGAGTTATAGTCGTCCGCGTCATGCTGTTCATGAAAGTCTCGATTCTTCTTGTCACTCGTGGTTCAAAAAGCGCTTCAAGCAGGGCTGTAACGACTAAATAAATGCACATTCGGCCCCGTTTGTAAAACCGCTATTGGATCTAGAAGATCCGATGATGAGGCGACAGCCCTCCCACCCGGACATTTCTATTTCCCTTGTCCAAAAGCAAGAGGAAGCGCTTGAACAAACGCCGACAGTATGATCAGTTACTCTAAATTTCATACTGACAGGTTTTCCCATGCGCTCTTTTCTTTCTTCTTTCCCGGCAGTTGCTTGCCTTGCCCTTCTCGCGACCCCGGCTTCGGCCCATTTTCAGGAAATCATCCCGTCCGCGGATGTGTTGCCCAATGGTGGAGACGTAACCATCGACATGGTCTTCACCCATCCGTTCGAAGGCGGGCCGGTGATGGAAATGAAAAAGCCGGAAGAAATGGGCGTCTATAAAGCCGGAACGAAGACCGACTTGCTCCCTGAGCTCAAGCAGACCCAAATTGATGGCAAAACCACCTGGAGCCTTGATGCCCAACTCGGCGAACCGGGCGCGTCCATTTTCTATGTCGAACCGCAGCCCTACTGGGAACCAGCCGAAGGCAAATATATCATTCATTATGCCAAGGTGGTCGTCGATAATTATGCTTCGGGCGAAGGCTGGGATGATCTTGTCGGCTTGCCGGTTGAAATCCAGCCTCTCACCCGCCCGACCGGCCTTTGGACTGGCAATGTCTTCTCCGGCATGGTGCTCAAAGACGGCTCCCCCGTCCCGTTTGCCGAAATCGAGGTTGAGTTTATCAACGACGCCTCTATAACGGCACCCAACGATGCCTTCATTACGCAAGTGATCAAAGCTGACGCCAACGGCACCTTCACCTATGCCATGCCACATAGAGGCTGGTGGGGCTTTGCCGCGCTGGTGGAAGGCGATGAACCGATGACCTCCCCAGAAGGCAAGAAAGTGCCGGTAGAACTCGGCGCCCTGATGTGGGTAAAAACGACAGATATGAGCGGGAAATAAGCGCCATGGCACATATCCCTGACGGTATACTCAGTGCACCGGTTCTGATTGGCGGGGCCGCCGTCACCCTTGCTGGTGTGACGCTGGGTTTGCGCAGTTTAAATGATCGGGCCATTCCGCGCACC
The DNA here is from genome assembly GCF_963676485.1 of uncultured Cohaesibacter sp. Classification (NCBI taxonomy): domain Bacteria; kingdom Pseudomonadati; phylum Pseudomonadota; class Alphaproteobacteria; order Hyphomicrobiales; family Cohaesibacteraceae; genus Cohaesibacter; species uncultured Cohaesibacter sp. The sequence continues at coordinate 2,309,119 of NZ_OY781114.1, read as the reverse complement.
GCCATCCTGTCAGCCGCGTTTTTCACAGCGTCGCTGATTTCCGTGCCGGTTGGTCCCTCAAGTGTGCATTTGTTGCTGTCAGGGTTGATGGGCATCATGATTGGCGTTGCCATATTCCCCGCCGTCGGTGTCGCGCTCATCTTGCAAGCGCTGCTTTTTGGCTTTGGTGGCCTGACGACGCTGGGCGTCAACACGGTCAATATCGCCCTGCCCGGCTTTGTCCTTGCCATGGTAATCGGCCCGATTATCCGCTCATCCCACTCCAGCGCGATACGAGCGGGCCTGTCTGCCCTGGTTGGAGGCCTGTCCGTGCTGGGCACCGGTGGACTGGTGGCTCTCTCGCTGGCCCTCTCGGCACCGGAATATACCCCTGTCGCCAGCGTCTTGTTGGCCACTTATCTGCCATTGGCCCTGGCTGAAGCTTTTATCACAGCGGCTGTGGTTGGCTTCCTCTCGCGGGTACAGCCCGATGCATTGAGACTTGCAAGCGGAGCAGCTGCCTCATGATACGGTTCCTATTGATTGCACTGGCATCCCTTGCATTATTCGCAAGCCCGGCAAACGCGCACAAGCTGAAAGTCTTTGCTACCGTCAAGGGAGATCATATTACCGGATATGCCTTTTTCATTGGTGGAGGACGCGCACAAGACACCCCTTGGATAGCCAAGGATGCCTCTGGCACGGTTCTGGCCAAAGGCACCACGGACAAAAAGGGCGCTTACGACTTTGCCCCACCTCAACCTGTTCAGTCGGACATCATCATCACGGTCAACACGCAGGAAGGCCATATAGCATCTGCCCTTATTCCTGCCGCACGGATGGGTGGTACGAGCTTCAAGCACACTACTCAGGCAAGCCTGCAAGTCAACGCGCTGCAAACGTCCCCCACCCGCCAATCACGATCATCATCCCCCAGGGCCCTTCCTGCATCAGAGCTCGACCCGATGATCGAAGCGGCCGTGCAGCGACAGGTAGAACCGCTTCTCGAGCGCATTGAGCAGATGGACAGCCATATGCGCTTTACCGACATCATTTCGGGCATCTTTCTCATCATCGGCCTTGCTGGCATCGGATTGTGGGCGCGATCTCGTCGATGAATCCGGACCTGCTGCCCAAAGACCTGCGAATACGGCTGGTTGTCGCTTTTTTGGCAGTTTGCATCTTTTCCCAACTAAAGAGCCTTGAGGCTGCCTTTCTGGCCTGTATCGGCTGCTTCATGCTTGGTGCCGCCGAGAAGATTGACCGAAGCCTTTGGCGGCGGTTGTTGCATGTTGAAGGCTTCGTGCTGCTGATTTTCATCACCATGCCCTTCCTGATGCCCGGAGCATCCCTATTCAGTATCGGCCCCTTGCATGCCTCTCTGGAAGGGCTTGAGCGCGCCGCACTGATCGGCTGCAAGGTCTCAGCCTCGGTGTTGCTTTTGATGATCTTTCTGGGCACCATAGAACCAATCCGATTGGGCGCTGCGCTCTATGCATTGAAGGTGCCCGAAAGCTTGGTGCGCCTATTTGTCATGACTGTGCGCTATGTGTCTGTCATCCGCATGGAGGCAGCCCGCTTGCACAAGGCCATGAAGGCACGGGCATTCCAGCCGAAAACGAACCGACACACATACACCAGCTATGGCAACCTGATCGGCATGCTTCTGGTCCGCTCTCTGGATCGGGCACACAGAGTGGAAAATGCCATGTTGTGTCGGTGCTATAGCGGCCGCTACCCCTATACCGAGTTGAGCCGCCCCAAACGAAGGGATTGGCTGACCGGCGCCATCCTGCTGACAGGAGCGCTCGGCATCCTGGCTATTGACACGTTCCCTTTTTAGACCAACAGCTTGCATCATCGCTCTGGATGCTGCACCCCAAAAGAAAAGTCGGGATAGCAAGCCATCCCGACTTTGAAGAATTTGCTCAAAGGCTTTGCATCTATTTTTCAAGCGACGCACAAAAGGCTTTAAATTCCGCACCCGTTGCATAGGATTTTTGCGTCCCCTGCCGCGTGATGGAATCCGCAGCATAGCGCACAGCCATAGACAAGGCCGCTTCAAGGTCATCGTCCTGGGTATAGAAGTGAGCAAAGCAGCCGATAAAGGCGTCGCCCGCTCCGGTCGTATCCTTTGGTGTCACGGAGATGGGAGCAAAATGCTTACGCCCCTCTACGGTCACCAGCAGGGCGCCCTTCGAACCAAGCGTCACAATCACCGTCTTGATCCCTTTGGCCATCAGGCTACGTGCGGCAGCTTCTGCGCTGTCCTCATCACTCACCTTCATACCCGTCAGCAATTCAAGCTCGCTTTCATTGGGCACCAGATAGGTCACATCGGTGATGCGCGAAGCATCAAGATCCGGTTGCGCCGGAGCTGGGTTGAGCAGGGTCGGGATGCCATGCTTGGCGCCAAAGGCGATGGTGTGATAGATCGTCTCCAGCGGCACTTCCAGCTGCATGACAATGAGATCGCATTGCTTGAGCTCATCTGCCGCCTTGTCGACTTCCTCTGGCGTCAGATGCTCATTGGCTCCCTTCACGATCAGGATGCTGTTTTCGCCGGATTCTTCCACGAAGATTGGCGCAACCCCTGAAGACGTGCCCGGCACGCGCACCACATGACGTGTATCGACACCCAATGTTTCAAGATTGTTGATGGTATTGTCGGCAAAGATATCATCCCCCACCCGCGTAACCATCATCACATCGGCCCCCAGCTTGGCGGCTGCAACAGCCTGATTGGCGCCTTTGCCTCCACATCCAAGGCTGAAGGATGGCGCTTCAAGTGTTTCGCCCGGCCCGGGCATGCGGGTAACGTAAGTGATCAGATCGACCATATTGCTGCCAACAACAGCGACTCTTCCTGACATGCTTCTCTTCCCTTGATTTGCCTTTTGTTATGGCCACCGAACGCGAGATCAGAGCGCGCGAATATGCGCTTCTGCTGCTTCGGCTTCCTCTCCTGTTACATAACCCAACCGGACCTTGAAGCTGGCTGCCTCACCGGTGGCGAGCTGCCGGACATTGCCCTTTGCCTTTTCCGCCAGATAGCCTTCCGGCTCGCAGGTGGATGGCAGCGCAAAGGCGGCCACCTGCTGATCCGCATTGACCAATATCCAGCGCACGGTCTTGGGGAAGTCTTTGCAATTATAGGCAATCTGGAAGCCGTCACCCTCCCGGCGGCGCATCAGGGATGCGGTATTGCTATCGCCATCAGAGCCAACGCCGCGCACATAGAGCACTTGCTCGGGATTGTAACGCTCCGGCTCATCAAGCACCTCAAGGCCTGTTGGATCCTTGGCCAGAGAATCGATAAAGGCCAGATAGTCTGGTGTGGTCTGCACATGGCCCGGCACGGCTGTACGCACCACGGTTCTGTCTGGCGTGAAAGGGGCGGGCTGAATGATCTTGGCCCCTTCACAATAGGCAAAATTGACGTGGCACATATACATGAGGTCCATCGGCGCTCCGCCAACATTCTCTACATCCATGCACATGTCAAACAGGGTCTTGCCCGGACGCATGACCACTCTGGGATGCGCGATATAATGGTCCCCAAACCCCATGACATACTCAGCGGTGCCCGTCACCGCCATATAGAAGCCTTCTTCATCTTCGCCAAATTCCAATCCCGCACAGTCGAGCGCTGATACGGGCATTTCACCATGCAACGCATGCGTATCATCCGGCGACGGGCAGCCATTGCGCAAAAGCCCCGAATGGAAGGCAAAACAGCCATAGGTGCCCGCAATATCGCTCGCTGGCCGCGGCATGGAAAACATGTTTTTCATGGTGAGGTCGACACCGTCAAACATGGCATCCCATATCATCTGTCCATAAAAAGGCAGAATGACCAGATGGCCTCTGGCATTGCTGATGCGCAATCCTTCTATGCCACTCTCATAGCGAAAGGTGGATGCGTTCATTTCATCGCAGCTGGCTATCGTCTGCTCGTGGGCGGCGAAGTCGACTTTGCGAAGGGTGATCTTTACCGGTTTCATGGTATTTTCCTCCGTCTTGTCCGAAGTCTTCTTGCCAGGGCTTGAAAGCAGCATGAAGAGCTCCAGGCTTGTTTGAAAAGATGAAACCGCCACCACCCGTTTGTTGGGATGGCGGCGGCCAAAAAGTGGACGCTCTACCGAGCGCGGTTCTTCCAGGCATTGATGGCAATGACCAGCAACAGGAAAGCCCCCCAGATGAAGTCGATCAGATGGTTGCTGAATCGCAGGATCTGGAAACCGCTGGAAAGCAGCATCAAGGCCACCACAGCGATCGACACACCGGCAACCGTTCCCTTGCCACCGGCAGGGTTCGTCCCGCCGAGCACGGAAATCAGAACCGCTTGCAGCAGATAGGATGTGCCATAGTCAGACTTGGCCGCATTGGTCCGCCCCGAAAGGATGATGCCTGCCATGCTGGCCAGCACGCCAGACAGCATGTAGCTGTAAAGGATCATGCGCGATTTCTTCAAACCGGCAAAGACAGCCGCCCGCGGGTTGGAACCGATCAGCATCAGGTTGACCCCTAATGTTGTCCGCGTCAGCAGGAAAGCGACGCATCCGGCCACCAGCAAGAACAACAGGAAGGGCACAGCGATGCCAAACAGCTTACCATTGCCAAGAAAGGCCCATGCATCGGGATAGCCAACGATAGCCGGCCCGCCGGTCAACACCAGACACAAGCCGATAAAGACCTGCCCCGTGCCCAATGTCGCCAGAATGGGAATGATGTTGAGCTTGGTTATAAGGAACCCGTTGATGGCTCCGGCTACAAGGCCAACCCCGAGCGAGAGGCAAACACCCAGCAACACCATCGGCACGCTCTGTTCCATGCCCAGATCACGGGTAAGATAATGAAACAGCACGCCTGAGAGAATACCGGACAGATTGGCGATCCCGACGACAGAGAGGTCGATCCCGCCGGTGAGCATCGCAATCATCATGGCGATGGACAGAAGGCCCAGCTCGGGAAACAGATAGGTGATGGATTCAAAATTATAGTAGCGCAGAAACTTGTCCGGGCTAAGGGCCGTCATGATGATGAAGATCAGAACGGTCATCATGATCAATTGCAGAATATTATTATCGCGATTGACCATGTTGCGAAAATCGAGGGAGAATTTCATGTTCTATTTCCTCATACGTTCCGTTTGCGATCGCGCCATGCCGTCATGGCTGTCGCAATAACGATGACGATACCGACCACAACGCGCTGCCAGGTCGTTTCCACCTTCATGATGATCAGGCTATTCTTGACCATGACCAGCATGAACACGCCAAGCATGGTGCCCAGCACCGAGCCTCGCCCGCCGAAGATACTAGCTCCGCCCAGCACAACGGCGGCAATCACATCCAGCTCAAGGCCGACGAAATCGCGCGGATTGGCCAGCCAGATCATGCCGCTATGCAGCAGTCCGCCGAAGCCCGCCAGCATGCCGGCAAAGCAATAGATGAAGAAGATCGTCTTGCGCACATCAAAACCGACGCGTTTGGCCGCTTCCTCATCGCCTCCAAGGGCATAGACGCTACGCCCGATCATCGTATAGCGCAGCACCAGATGCACGATGATTGCCAGCCCGACATAAATCAGCACCATGGCCGTGAGCCCAAAATGGGTGCCATCGGGTTTGGTCATGGAGATGACTTCGGTCTTGGCAAAATCAATCAGCGCATCCGGCATCTTATTGATGTTGATCATGCTGGTACCCACGATGCCCAGCAGGAAACCACGCACCATGCTGCCCGTGCCCAAGGTCACGATCAGCGGTATCATGCGGAATTTGTAAACAAAGAAAGCGTTGAGGCAGCCAAATAGCATGCCCATCGTGGCCGCAGCAATGAAGGGCAGGATCACCCCGTCATAGCCCAGATAAATCATCCCCTTGACGGTGAGATACATCGCCGCCACGGCAAAGGCCGGGAAGGACACATCGATGCCGCCCGAGATCATGACGATCAACACCCCAAGCGCCATGATGCCAATGATGACATTGCTGCGCAGCAGGGAGAAAATATTATCCAGTTGCCAGAAGGCAGGGTTGATCAGGCCGATCACGACCATGGCAAACAGAAGGATGGCCGCTATGACAAATTCTGATCTTTTGAAGAGTTTCATGGCCTTGTCCTTACGTGAACGACTTCAGCTGATCGCTGATCACATCTTCGATGATGGCATCGCCTTCAAGCTCATCGACGAAACGCCCGCGATGCATGAGAATGACGCGGCTGCAATTCTGGGCAAGTTCCAGAACATCATCCGATATCATCAGAACGGCGAGGCCGTGATTATCGACCAACTCGCGGATCTTCTTGTGTATCTCGGCCTTGGACCCCACATCGACGCCAACGGTTGGCCCATTGAGAATGAGCACCTTGGCATCAGTCAGCAACCAGCGCCCGAGAACGACGCGCTGGGCGTTGCCGCCGGACAGCTCGCCAACCTGCTTTTCAGCGCTGGGCGTGGCGATCTGCATGGACGCAATCGTCTCATCGGTAACCCGGTCCACCCGCGGAATATCAATGATCCCGCCCTTGGCCAGAGAATCCAGAGAGGTGGCAATAATATTGCGCTTGATCGATTGTGTCATGAACAGGCCTTCGGAGAGCCTGTCTTCGGGCACATAGGCGATGCCCTCGGCAATCGCATCCTGCACGCTGTTAAGCGCAATGGGCTTACCATCCACTTCGACTGAGCCGCTTTGTGGCGGCAGCATACCAAACAGGCTAAGCGCCAGCTCTGTGCGGCCTGAGCCCAAAAGGCCCGAGAGCCCGACAATCTCGCCCGAATGAAGCGTTAAGCCAATGTCTTCATAATTTCCCGGCAGACAAAGCCCTTGCACCTTGAGGCGCGGCGTTTCGCTTGCATCGGGGCGCGGCCGCCGGAAGGGCTCAATCTGGATATCAAGGCCCGTCATGTGACGGATCACGGAAGCTTCATCAAATTCACTCGTCGGCCCTTCGGCGACTTTGGCACCATTTCGAATGACCGTCAGGCGCTCGGAAATATCCAGCATTTCGCGCATTTTGTGGCTGACGAACAGAATGGCAATGCCCCGGCTCTGAATATCGCGCACAATACGGAAAAGCGTTTCCACTTCCTTGCCCGTCAGTGCGGTCGTCGGCTCATCCATGATGATCAGCTTGGCATCGGACATCAGCGCCCGGGCAATGGCCACAAGCTGCTTGCTGGATGTGGGCAGGCTCTCCACCTCGGCATCCAGATCGATATCCACGCCAAGGCGCTCCAGCGCTTCACGGGCCAGCTTGCGCACACGGCGCCAATTGACAAGCTTGGTCTTGGCCCGTAGCTCGGTGTTGAGAGCCAGATTTTCCGCCACGGTCAAATTGCCGAACAGAGAGAAGTCCTGATAGATAACCTGAATGGCTCGGTTCACCGACTCGATCGGCGACAGGTTTTCTACCTTCTCCCCTTCGATGAAGATCTCACCTTCGGTTGGCTGATAGACCCCGGATATAATTTTGATAAGAGTGGATTTCCCCGACCCGTTCTCACCAGCAAGGCAATGGATTTCGCCTTTGTTGATGGTTAGGGAGACGTCATCCAGTGCACGCAAACCGAGAAATTGCTTCCCGATGCTGCGCAGTTCAATAAACGCTTCAGACATGCTCGAACCAGGCGTTTGAGAATTTAACATGTGGTGTGAGAAGGGCAGCGCCAAGCGCTGCCCCGAAGGCAACATGATCAGAAGTTATATTTGTCCATGTTTTCTTTGGTCACACCGACCCAGCCTGCGCCATAGAGCAGGTTTGGCTGGTCTTTCACCGGAGTAATCAGATCGGTATACCCTGGCAGACCAAGATTGAGGCCAGCCTTGATTTCCGCGTCTTTTTTCTCAAGCGCCATCACGGCAATAACATTCATGGCATAGCCAGCAACGGCAGGATCCCAGAACTGAATATACTGGATGTCATCATTGGCCAGATATTCACCAGCCACAGACACAAGGCCCGTACCGGCAAAGAAGAGTTTGTCCTTGAGGCCGCGTTCTGCAATCAAACGGCCAGCGCCAGCAGATGTAGGCATCGGGCCACCGACGATCCCTTTAAGATCAGGATAAGTGGTGAGCGTTTCTTTCAGCTTGTTATAGTCGGTGTTGGCGTCATCATAGGTTTCAAGACGCTTGGTAACCAGCTCCATTTTCGGGAAATTGGCTTTCTGGTAGTCAATCGCGCCGTCAATCCATTCATTCTGGGATTTGGACGTGAGGCTGCCAACGGTGGCTACATATTTGCCTTCACCGCCCATATAACCGCCGAGCACTTCCATCAGCTTGGCGCCATAGGCGTGGTTGTCGAACGCTTCCAGAACATAGTCAGCATTCTTGAGATTGGAGGCTTCATGAGCCACAACAACGATGCCGCGATCACGGGCCTTCTTCAAAACAGGCTCAACCGCTTCCACGGAAAATGGCACGATGGCAATGGCATCAACGCCTTGGGCGATCAGGTTTTCAACAATTTGCACCTGAGCGGCCGCATCTGCCTGACTTGGACCAAGCATCCATGTGTCATGACCGGTTTCTTCGCCAAACTGCTTGACCCCGTCGCGCATGCGATCGAACCAGGCAATGCCGTCGACCTTCACGACCGTGGCGATGGAATATTCTTTCCCCGTCGCGCTCTTGTAAATATCCTTGCGCACCTGCGAGGTGTCGACAGGCCCTTCTGCAAGAGCCGGAGCGGCAACAAGCGCTGCCGCTACAAGAATTGATGAGAACAATGACTTCATTGAATCCTCCCTTGGATTGTCCATGTCATCTATTCAGATAAGTGAGAGAACAGCCGCGCGTTCCTCCAAACAGTCGCGACCATCCGTTCCCGGCATCAGCCGGTAACGATTGCGACGCTTGCGCTGGCTCCCAGCCGAGAGGCGCCCGCCTCAATCATTTTCAGGGCATCGGCACGCGTGCGAACACCCCCGGACGCTTTCACGCCCATTTCTTCCCCGACTTCAGCGCGCATCAGAGCCACATCCTCGGCAGTGGCCCCTCCGCTCATGAAACCGGTGGAGGTCTTGACAAAATCAGCCCCCGCTTCCTTGGAAAGCTGGCAAGCCAGTTTTTTCTCTTCATCGCTCAGAAGGCAGGTCTCGATGATCACCTTAAGCTTTGCCTTACCGCAGGCCTTTTTGACCTCGGCAATATCATTCCTCACATAGTCGACATCCCCTGCCTTTAGCTGCCCTACAGGGATCACCATGTCGACCTCGCCGGCACCTTCTGCCACCACCCAGCGAGCCTCCGCACATTTAAGTGATGTCGGGATCGCACCAAGCGGAAAACCGATAACAGAGCATGTCACCACATCACTACCAGCCAACAGCTTGGCAACCTGGGGAACATTGATCGGATTGACACAAACCGAGCAAAAGCCGAATTCCAGGGCTTCCCTGCAGATTGTCTCAACCTCTGCAGGCGTTGCCTGTGGCGCCAGGATGGTGTGATCAATATATTTGGCCAAGGTCTCGGAAGCTAAATCGGAGGCAAGGGTAGTCATGGAATCTGCTCCTGTTATTCAACATATGAAAACAAGGTTTTGTTAATCTATGTTACTATTCTAACATTTGTTGAAAGCATGTTCACATATTGACGCCCTAACTGTCAAATTGTAAAAGATAGTTGTTATATTTTTTTCATACTCACAGGATGGCGTCACACGAGAATTTCGTTATAAGAAGGTCATATCAAAAATCCGAAACGATTCAGTGCGCAGAATGCAAGGCTTATGACAATGCAAGGCCGCAGAAAAACGAGGCTTGATAAACTGGAAAAAACGCTCGACGAAGGGCACCCGCTTCACTTGCGTGATGCAGCCTCGATGCTCGGCGTTTCTGAAATGACGGTAAGACGCGACATCGCTTCAAGCGACGATCGCTTCTCCTTTCTGGGCGGGCATATTGTCATTTCCGGCAATCAACCCTCAGGCAAGGGCTATTTTCTGCATCGGGAAAATACCACCAATGTGCAAGCCAAGAAGGCATCCTGCCAAAAGGCCATAGGCCTCATTCAGCCGGGCGATGTCGTGTTTCTTGATTGCGGCACGACCCTGCCCTATATCGCAGAAGCCCTTGGCGACAGGGGGCCGTTGACCGTTATCTGCTATTCGGTCAATATAGCCGAGATTGTCTGTAAGCAAACCAATCTGAAAGTCATCCTGCTGGGTGGAGAATATCATCCCTCTTCGGCATCTTTTGCCAGCGAAAAAGCGCTGGAGATGCTGGCCAATCTGGGCATCAACAAGGCTTTTCTCTCCGCAGGCGGCCTGCACCCACAACATGGGCTGAGTTGCTCCAACTTTCATGAGGTCCACATCAAGCAGATGGCGATAAGCCGTGCGGTCACCAACATTCTGGTGATGGACTCAAGCAAGATCGGCAAGGTGAAGGCAGCACCTTTTGCGCCATCAAGCGACATTGACTTTCTGGCGACCGATGATGACATCACCATGGAACAGCGCTCCTTATTGATGGATGCCAATGTCGAGCTGGTTCCCTGAAAAGGGAGCCTTTCTCGCGTTTTTCCTCCTCCCCCATACCATCGGCCCTCTCCAGCGCGCCCAGCTTGGCCCGGAGCCAGAGGATCTAATGCTGATGCGCGGGCATGCCTATCTCAAGCGCAAGCATCTGCTCCCCGGCATATGAAACAAAAGAAAAGGGACCAAGCAAAAGCCGGTCCCTTTTCTATAGTCCGGGCGTTCAAGGCCTTAGCATTGGCTATTTGGATGCGGTTGAGAAATCCGCGTCAATGGTAGCCTCACAGGCTTTGATTTCCTTTTCAAAGCGCTCAAGCCACATTTTACCGTCTTCGCCAGCCTGCTCGATGAAATAATCCTTCACCGGGGCAGTGGCCTCCTGGAAAGCCTTTTTCTCTTCGGCACTCGGCGTATAAATCGTCCCACCTGCAGCCCTGAAAGTCTCATAGGCATCATATTCCTTCCATTTGGGATAGACACGCAAGAACTGGTTCTGCGCTGCGATGCCATCCAGCACAACGCGCTTCAACGCATCAGGAAAGCTGTTGAATCGATCATTATTCATGATCCAGACCCCGCCCATATAGGCATGCCCATCAAGAATGAGATATTTGAGGCTCTCCTCGAATTTCATCATCGTGATGTCGACAATGCCATTTTTGGTGCCGTCCACAACGCCGGTTGAAAGGGCTGTATACACCTCAGGCCAGGCAATCGGGGTGGGTGCACCGCCCAGAGCCTTCACCAGCTCCTGCTGGATCGGGGCGGGCACGGTACGGATCTTCAGCCCCTTGATATCATCAGGTGATTTGATCTGCTTGTCGGTGGTGGCAAAATTGCGCCAGCCGCCGGAATTGGATACCATCATCAGGCGTAGATTGCCCGTCTGCTCGAGCACATTGGCGCGTATATCGGCGAGAAAATCCTGATTGTCATAGACGCATTCGGCCACCCGATCATCGCGTAGCATATAGGGCAGATCGAAGGCGCCGACCGGTTCCCAGTAGTTGGCCAGCTCCGGAATGGTTGTCTGAAAATAGTCGAATGTGCCTGCCTGCACACCGGAAAGGCATTCTCTCGCCGTGCTGCAAAGCTGACCACTGGGATAGATATTGACCTTGATCGCACCGTTGGAATGGTTCTCGACGAAATTCTTGAACACCAGCAAAGACTGGTGATTGTAACTTTCAATGTTCGTCACATGCGGCACGGTCAACTCATAGTCTGCTGCGTGAACACCTGCAGACATCACCAAGGCCGAAAGCACTGACAAACCCAAAGTCTTCAATTTCATAAAATCCTCCTGTGACAACTACACCAATCAGCTTGTTTCAACCACAAGCCGATTGCCCCCTTGAAATTCACCTTTCACATCATGCCCAACAATTTCGGAAGCCCTATGACAAGCGTTGGGAAAAATGAAATGACAAAAATGACCAAAGCCTCGATGGCCAAAAACGGAATGATAACACGAGATATTTTTTGCAGCGGCACGCCAGAAACCGCCGAAGCGACAAACAGCACCAACCCCATCGGCGGCGTTGCCAGACCGATAGACAGATTGACCACCATGACGACACCAAAATGGACCGGATCAATGCCCACATGGGTCATGATAGGCGCCAAAATGGGCGCAAAAATAAGAATGGCCGGGCCAGCATCCAGAAACATCCCCACAAAGAATAGGAAGATGTTCATGATGAAAAACAGCAAATAGGGATTGTCCGTGACCGAATAGAAAAAGCGCGAAATTGTATCTGCAATCCCCGAAAGGGACACCACCGACGCAAAGCCGCTTGCCGCAGCCACGATAATGAGAATGGCTCCGGCATTCACCGCAATGCGCACGAACATGGGAAACACGTCCCTGAGCTTCAAAATGCGCATGATGAAAACCGACAGAACGAAGGCATAAAAGACCGCCACCGCCGCTGCTTCTGTGGGCGTAAAGACGCCACCATAGATGCCGCCAAGAATGATAACCGGCGTCAACAGCGGCAGAATTGCAGCCTTGAATGCTGCGTTGCGCTCGGCAGGCAAGGCCTTCTCGAATTGTTGAACCTGAGGATATTTCTGGATCTGCCAGCGATTGACCAGCATCAGCGCGCCGCATAGCAACAGGCCGGGCACGATACCTGCAATGAACATCGCCGCCACCGAGATATTCATAACAAAGGCATAGATGAGCATGATGCCGCTTGGCGGAATAATCGTTCCTAGAACCGTCGCTGCTGCCGTAATGGCTGCGGCATAGGTTCTGTCATATTTGAAGCGCTCCATCTCTGGTATCATCATATTGCCAATGGCAGACGTGGCCGCCACCGACGAGCCGGTCAACGCACCGAAGATGGTTGCAGACAGGATGACCACATGCCCCAGACCGCCGCGATAATGACGCACCATGGTCTGGGAAAAGGAGATGATGCGCGTCGTGATACCGCCATTGACCATGAATTCCCCTGCCAGCATGAAGAAAGGCAGAGCGAGCAGCAGGAAATTATCCATACCAGCATAAAGGCGCTGATACAGCATGTTGAGAAACAACAGCTTGTCAGCCTGAAGCAGGGCAATGACGGGGGAAAGCCCGAGCGCGAACAGAACAGGCAGGCCGATCAGCAATAACAGCAGAAAATATAAGGCAAAAATCGGCGAAACCATGAAATATGTCCTTGCGCTGCTCTCTACGCTTAAAGCGCGGGCATCTGTTCGCCCGGTGCATCACCAATGAAAAGACGCAATTCCGCAACGATCTTCTGAAAGGCGCTCAGAAGCGTGATTGCCATCAAAATCGGAGGGGCGGCATAGATGAAGCGCATGGAAATCGGCAAACTGTCTGCCCGGCTGCCTCCACGCAGAAAAAAGTCATAGCCAAACTTGATCCACACACAAAATGTCAGGATCGCCAGAATATGGATGATGACCATCAATAGATGGCGCACCCTTCGTTGCTTGAGGGCCTCAAGCAGAAAGGTCATCGCAATATTCTTGTCCTGCAGATAGATCAGCGGCAAACAAAGATAGCACATATAGATCATCAGAAAGCGCGACAGCTCGTCGGTCCAGCTAAGCGGCATGCCAAGCACATAGCGAAACACCACCTGCAGCAGCACGACGACAGTCATCACCACAAGCATCACGCCGCCAATCCAGCTTCCCAGCCGCGCCAGAGGCGCATTCACCTTATTCAGCCCCTTTTCCAATGACGCCAACATGAGAGCAGCTTCCCTTGGTGATCAAAATGAATTTTGAAAAATGCCAAAGCAGGCGGAATGCTCAGCCCCGCTTTGGCATGTCAATTTGTCCGGTCTTGCATAAGGAGGAAAGAACGCAAAGATATGACAGCTTTGAATCAATATATCATGCCTCCCCTCCGGCATGACATTCCGGATTGGCCGCATCCCCATGGCAGCCGAAAACCAGCGAACCCAGCATACGCAAAAACCGGTTCGCTCTAAAAGACTACTTTTTATCCACCAGATCACGCAACGTTTCTTCAGCAGCGCTCTGTATCTTTTTCTTCTCGCTATTGTCAAAATCGCTTTTCACGCCCTTCAATGCCTGAAAAGCAAGGAAGAGGTTTCCTGCACGCTCGGCCAGATCGAGCGCATCAAGGCCATACTGGGTCATATAATCGACCAGTTGACCGGCATAGTTCCATAGAAACAGAATATCGGCAGGCATGACACCATCGGCGCGCGCAACGCCGTAATCTGCGCTATCTGTGCCTTCGCCGAAATAATCTTCATAGCTATCGGCCTCATCGACAGCCTCGGCCATGGCCTTGGTAAGCTCCTTGCGAAGCTGCTCTGCATCAATCATCATCGGCCACTCTCCTGTGCCCATCTTGTATCCATTCGCTTTAAGGTATCCTGTGCCCAAAATGCAAGCAAGCGCAACAGGAGGTAGAAGCCGGTCGAAATGATCGCCACGGGCAAAACCGAAGACCAGGGAGCCTGAGCAAACAGCTGGGGAAAGCGATCAAGGCTCGGTGTGGTATGAACCACTCCCTGGCGAACCCCTTGCATGATATCGACTTGCCCCAGATAGAGCGTACAGGCAAACAGGAAAAAGAGCCCCGCCTCAATGAGCGAAACCGCCACGACCACAGGCAGCTTGCGCACGAACAGCAGCAAATATTGATGAAAGAGCAGCGTTAATCCGCCCATGGCAAACAACAGCAACAAACCGCTTTCAATCAACCTTGCATGAAACAGCCCGAAGCGCAGAAAATAATTGAGCGGAATGATGCAAAAGACCACCCCGCAAACAACAAGCATGAAGAAGCCCACGGCAGCTCCGGGAACCGAGAGCGAAAACAACCCAAGGCGCTGCAAGCTTCGTCCCTTTTGCCAGGAAAAGGACACCTGCCCCGAGATCAGATACCGGATGCCCTTCACCACACCGCCAATGGCAAAAACAAGAAAAAGGATAGCTCCGGGCAGCCCGATCAATTGCGCATTGAAGTTGGAGAAAATACCACGATAGAACATCATCACCGAGCCAATAAGACCGGGTCCGCAAACCTCCACGGCCATCACGGCAAGAAAGGTCAGAAACCACGCCACACCACCGCGCCGCTCGGGCTTCGCAGGGCGTTTGGGCAACGTGACATAGAGGCAGGCAAAAGCGCCAAGTGCCACCACATCAAAGCCCAGCACCGTCCAGCATAAATCCTTCGGCGCGACCAGCACATACAAGGTGCGGATACTGAAAAAGAAGCCCCAGAAATAGATCAGCATATCCCGCGCATGAAGGCTCACGCCCCGTTGATGGAGGGCCCGCTCGAAAGGTGAGATCTCGGTTCTGAGCGCTGAGGAGGCATCCGGTCTGGCAGGAAGCCCTTCAGGCCCGTAGGGCGCCTCAGCCTCCTTTACCAAGTGAAACCCGGCTGCGTCGGCAAAATATTCACGCGCCTTGATGTAGGAAACAATCATGCCTCTGAAAGACAGATAAACCCCGGCGCTAAAGCTGAGGAAAATGACGATGGAAAGCGGCAGGGTGAGGGATGGTCCCATGGGCGTCATCGATAACACCGTGGATCCCATAAGCATCAGAGGGCCGAAAACCATCAGGAACATGAAGGTCAACAGAGCGACAATCACCACGAATGCCGAATTCGCCAGATTGTCTTTGCTCACCGCATGCGCACATTCATGCACCATGAAAAAGACCAAGCGCTCTTGCACGCTATCGGACCGCTTGCCTTTGAGAATGCGGGAAAGATGCCCTCTTGGCGCATAAAAAATCTGATCCTCGCCGAAAAAGTCGGTGCCCGCCTCACCGCCCTTACCGATGGGCAGGCGGATATCGACAAAATAGCCCACCCGCCGTAGCAATCGCTCCGCCACCCCCCGAGCCGCAGGATAGAGCAACAGGCTCTCCCCCGAAGGCTTCTCAAAACGGCAGATATGCGCAACAAAAAGCAGCAGGCAAATGAAGAAGAGAAGATGCCATGCAGCCAGATCGAAAGCGGAATTTCCCCTCGCCTGATTGAAAATATCAACGGCCTTGCTGAGCCATGGCAACACCAGCATCGGGTTGGCCCCATTGATCAGAAAGCTGAACTGCGCATAGAGCGATCCGGCTCCTTTGACCACATCGAGCGCCCACAGCATCGAAAGGCATAGGGCAAGAAAGGCCGCGAGCCCCAGCAGCAGGAACGCAATCATGCTCCAGAGCCGCGCACCAGAGAGAACAAATGAACGGATTTCGGGATAAAGCGGAGCGCGATCATTCTGGCGCGACGGATTATAAGAGTTCATGCAATTTAAGAGTCTTACAGATCGGCAGATCGGGGACGAACCGCCTGCCTATAGCGGAAAGAATAAAAGACCGGTAGGTCAATAAAAGAGTTGCTTTAAATGTGATTGCAAACACAGTTTTACTCGCGCCATGGTGCGTCATAATGAAGGCCATGGCAACCTGATTTCTGCGACAATGCATAATTTGCAGCATCTCACTGACCAGAATTGCAACTCGATACCCCACCTCTTTGAGGCGCTGCTCCGCAACCGCATCTCCCTGCACGTGATCAAGGCGATCCAGCGCTTTGGATGGCTGATGGCGCGGCTCGGAAAATTGTCCATTTTTATCGGCAATCTTCAGCATCAGGATGAGATTATCGCTATCTGCGCTCTTGAGTTCGACAAGCTCGATCAGAGGGCAAATACGCTGAAGCAAGGCCTGAAAGGCGGTTTTCACTTCAAGGGAAAAGCGTCCGGCCTCTATCTGGCGGCGCAGGTGACCCAGATAGGCCTCATAGGGGCCTTCGGTTTGCTGTTCCTCAGCAGCATCAGCGCGCATGCCTTCCCAGCGTTCCACCTCACCATCAAGCCACTGCGCCATGATTTGCCTGTGGGCGTGAATATGCTTCCCTTGCGAGGCCCGAAACCTGCGCGGCAACCAGGTCTGCCCCGCAACAAAAGCGGCCCATCTTGAAAGCGCCGGCATGGCCTCGACTTGCACCCAACCCTGTTGATTGCTCTCCTGCCTTGCGGAATAATCGAACAAATCCCGCAAGATGCTATCCGCATCAAGCGCATCGGACACAGACTGCAGAGGTTCCCTTTCCCTATCGAGCCAGAAGGACCATTGCCAGAGCCATTCAAGCCGCTCTTCACGTCCCGAAAGCAGTACGCTATCGTCAATCCCCTGCCCTTGCAACAGACCAGCCTTGACCTTGAGATTTGTCTCGCTGAAAGAAAAGACAGCATCGCCGACCGTCAGAGTGCTAGCAGGGGCTTCATTCATGACGGGCTCCTTGCTCAATGGTATAGGAAAGCAGGGCATCCAGATCCGCCTGATAGATCTCCGATGAATCCAGAATAACAAAGCGCTCGCCAATGCGCCGCATAAAAAGCGGCCGCGAAGAAAGCGCTCCAACAGCGGCTTGCTTGTCTCCGATATGTGACATAAGCATATTCTCCGGGCCAGCCAGAAGAGACAGCAGGGCCGCAGGACGCCCCCACAGTTCGAAATTGCTCAAATAGCGTATACGGCCTTCCAGCTCGGCAACATCCCCCACAAGCGCGTTGCCAGCATCCTCGCAATCAAACGCCATTGTCTGAAGCGCACCCTTCTCATCCAGAATATCGACATAGGCGCGCCCGTCCATCACCTCGAACCCGCGCAGCTTTCCGGCCATCTGGCGCCCCAATCGCTCCCGCAAGACATCAAAGCCTTTACAGAAAGAGGATGCCTGCCCACGCATATCAGAGCGTCCCTTTTCAAAAACAGCGCCAATATCGCCAGCCTCATCCAAAAACAGGGTTTGGGGATCACGCGTCAAGGCCCAGGCGCCCAGCCACTCCAGCCTATCCGGATCAAACAGATTCACCCGTTTCTCACTGCCAATGGCAATAACCTGTGCGCCCTCATAGTGAGACAAAACAGCATGGCCACGCGCGACCAGATCGCTAAAGTGACCATCGACCAGACGGCGCACCATCTTGCTGCCATTCAGGCTTGCCGCCGTTATGCGGAGGGCTCCTTCTCCATCGCGGTAAGCAAATTCCCCGTCATCAGCCAACAAGGCATCGCAGGCCTCTACCTGATCAAGCTGTCCGTTGCTCCGCCAGCGATGGAAGCGACCATTTTCGTCTTCAAGGCAAAGCGAGCGGATGGCTACCCTCCCTCTGTCCAGCACACGGTCAACATCGGCATCAGCCCCAAATGAACGGATACTCGCAGCAAGCCCGGTATCATTGGCAGCACGCATCCCGCTTTCCGCTTCCCAGCGGCCAACGGGCTGTCGCACCCAGCCAAGGCCAGTCATCATGTCTATGCGCTTCGGCTCGATCTGGGCAATCTGCCGGATGGCATCCAGAGCAAAGCGTCCCCCAGAAAGCCCGTTATCCTCTCCATGCCAGCGGAACTGCAATGTCCCCTCGCGCCCAGCCGTGCGACCGATCAACCAGATACCAGTCTTTGCATCACCAACAATGCGCCGTGTCTCAAAAGGATTGCTCTGATCCTGTCGCAAGGTAAAGAGGGTATCTGTTTCTCTGCCATCCAGCTGCCCCTGCCAGAAACGCCCATCCTGACAACGGAGCAGCGTTATCGGCTCGTCGCCATTCTCGTCCTCAAGAATAAGATGGGAAGAGCCATCATTGGCCGTCTGGGCCCGATCAAACCGGCAGGCTGGCACATCCGCAACGCCTTTAAGGGAATAAAGCACAAAATGATCCGGATCGATTGTCCCATCTGTGGCCGCAACCGGCGAAAAGCCCTCCGGCGAATAGGACCATATCTGCCCCTTGGCAGACACAAGCCCTTGCCGCTCATCGATGGCAAGCCGCCCTCCGGCAAAGGCAAGCGGCCGCCATTGATCTTCATTGCGATAGTCAAACAGCACACCGCTCTTGGCATTGCGCACCCGCATTCGTTCGGCTTGATAGGCAATCCGGTTGTCTTTGCGTGCTGCAAGCGCTTCGGCAAGTCCGTTCGCGGGCTCCAGCCCTTCGCGGCTCCAGCGCCAGAGATCGCCTGCCTCGATATAAAGCCCCTCGGGTAAGCCCTGCGGCTCGCTGGCTGAAGGGGCCACGGTTTCCGGCTGGCAGGAGAGTGCAACAGTGCCCTCCTTAAGGAAGCGAAGACTGCGGCCCTTGCTTTCGTCCCCCGCCGCCTTGGGGGCATCTGCCAGCCCCAATCCGAAAGTCTCATCAAGAGCGGTAAAATTGCCATGCCAGCTTTGAGCCAGCGTCCCGCCGCAACGGATAATATCATCTAGCTGATCATGCGGAAAACGCCCTGTTGGCGACAGCACAAACGGCGCGCCCAGCGGCTGCTCATTCCCGTCGGAATAGCCCAGCAAGATGCGCCCTTGCGTCCGTTCCCAGTGCCAGAAGTCATTCCCCCCCAAATCCTCAATGGAGACATCATCCCCCCCTTCACAGGGCAGAATAACACCCTGATCAATCGCTAAACAGTGCTTTGACCCCAGCGCATAAACAGGTGCACGCCCATTGCGATAGGCACCAATATGAAAGACCGCTTCATGCGAAGTCAAACCGCGCCCCAGCTCGACAAAGCGCTGGCTGGCTATCCTGCCATCCTCCACCTTCAAAAGCTGCAAACCAACAGGCGAACCGGCATAAAGAACGCCATCGCGACCATAGACCGACAAAAAGCGATCCATCGGCATTGGCTCGCCCTTGTTCCATGCAACCGACGTCCAACCATCTTCAAAACCGACCATTTCTGTTTTCAGCTCAACCGATGGCTTGCCCGCCACAAAGCGCACGCGCAGCCAATCCATGGACGCGGCGATACGCTCGATGTCGGGGTTATCGTCATAGGCAACACGTTCAAAAGCCTCTCCGTTCCAGCGTCTGCTAATGGCCCCACGCCGGGTTACGGCCACAACTTGCCTTTCGCCATCGCGCATGGGGCGTACAGCCAGCCGCAAGCCAGAGGGCAACTCGGCTTTGGCATCCACTGTAGCTGAAAGCCCGTCAAAGCCTGAATATTGCCGCACGCCATCACCCAGCCGCACCACGAGCCCCTGCTTTGAAAAGGCCGCGTCAAACAGGATATCGCTTTCAAAGCGCAACCCCAGCCGCCGCTCCGCGCTCATGGTGCGCGTGGTGGAACGCGTAATCAGTCGTCCATTCTGATAAAGCCAGACAAGATCCTGATCATAGGCGATCTGACGATCCGCAAAGGGATTATCCGCCCGCTGCCAACCCATCACATCCAGAACAAGCCATTGTTTGCGCCCTTCAAGCGCAAAAAGCCTGTCGCCTACGCTGGTCATCAATATCGACTGTGCCGACGGCAGAGGCATGGTCCGGCCAAGGTCATCAGCGGAAATCAGTCCGACGGGCGTCAGGAACCATGCCTGCCCATCGGAAAAGGCCACATCCTGCTTCTGGTCAAAGAAAAATCCATGCTCAGAAAAGGCCTTATATATCTTGAGGCCGTCAGACCAGTGTGCCGAGAGGATCCCGCCACCGACCTTTGCTTTCACATCCAGCGCACCAAGCGAAACCGCATATTCGGCATTGGCCTGAACCGGATAAGGATCATCCGGCCCGATGGAACGCCCATCTGCGAAATAGATCCGCCCCTTGCCAGCTGCGCGAAAATCTTCTGGCAACGTCATGCGCCTCCAGCGCACCGAGGGCTCGGCCCCTGTCTGGTAAACCCAAACGCCATACCGGTTCGCAACCATATAATGCGCGGCATCCAACATGACTGCGCGTCCCGGTGCGGCAAAAGCGAACCGGCCATCAGGCAAGGCCTCTCCGGCAGGCAACCAGAATCGGGAGCCATCCGCATCCAGAAAGGAAAAAGCGCCCTTGTCACGATCCCACTGAACCGAGGCCGTTGCCGCCGCTGGCGCTTTTATCCTGCCCAACTGCCCTTCAAGGCGGGCCACCACAGTCGATCCCGCTTTGATGACAATCTGTCCCTGCTCCTCACGTAGCTCAAGTGAGCCAGCGTTCCCTTGCTGCGGTTCATAAGGGGCACATCGGGACAAAGCTGTTTGCCCTTGGTCCCAATGACAAAGACTGACGGCGCCATTCGCCGATTTCCTGATCAACTGCTTGTCGGCAAGAACCGTTACAGTTTCCCCCCGCTCCGGTTGATAGGAAAAATGCGCTGGCACTGTATCCTCGTGTGCAAAGGCCGTCTGGGGGTCGATGATCAACAACGATGCGGTAGCCGCCTCGTCTTTCCCATCAGAAATCACGATCTGCCCGTTCTGCTCCTCAACGGACCGTCCCCCGGCCGCAAAAGGCAACGCAATCGGGGCAGAGACACGGGCATTCGGCTGGTCTGGTGCTTCGGTGATGACGGCAGCATTATCGGTCAGATAAAGCCAATTGCCATTGGATAGGCGCACAACATCCTTTATGGCTTCAGGCGCGATGGGAAGGGCAGACATGCCCCATTGATCCAGCCTTGCAAGCGGGATGGAGGAGAGCTCAGGGTCGGCAACAGCTCCCAAAGTGGGCCCGTCCTGATAGCTTTGGGTTACAACCAGACCATCCTCTTTCGCCCAGACATCCACATTGGCGGTGCTGCCTGCAAACGTCGGCAGCACGGTGCTGGACCATTCCCGACGGATGCTATCATACCGCCAGATGCTCCGATCATCTGCGAAATAGAGGGCTTTTCCAATCTGCGCCACAGACTGAAAGCCCTGCGGAACTGGTTGAGGCCCTTCTATTGCAGGTATCAGAACAGAGAGACCGCCCCCCTTCCAGATCCGATATTCACCATCGGCATAAAGCAGTCCAACCAGATTTCCTGATTTCGATACGGCCAGTTGATCCGCACTCAGCCTCGTCGTTTCATTGGTCAGATCCTCATTCACGCGTGAGCAACTATCGGAAGTCCTTAGCTGCGCAAGCGCAACGATCCAGGCCTCCTGCTCGTTATGCACCACCAGATAATCATCGATCACGGATATGCGCGCGTTGCGTGGCAAGTTGCTGGCTGACAAAGTGAAGCCAACAAATCGGCGGTGCGGCTGATCTCTCAGCCACAAGGCGTTCCCCACCAATGACACGACCCCGACATCAGGCACCGCAGCCACATCAATGATATCTTCGCCTGCCGGTCCGGGATTGCGATAATAGCAGGAAGGAGACGCAATAGCACCGTCCTTGATGGAATGGCGCACCAGAAAGGTCACCGCGCCATCATATTGCACGGACGCGATGTCCTCTCCCACCTTGCTGGCCGATAGAACCCGTGCCCCATCAATGGCCAAACTTTCATCGCCGAACCAGGCGTTACGCCCATCGTAAACAATGGGGACGGAGCCAGCCAAACCGGCAAATCGCAAGGGACCAGACGCATCAAAGCGAAGTGAATTGGTAACGCGCCGCTTGGTTGGAGAATAGCTGGTCACGCCATTTCCAGAGGCCAGAAACAGCGCCTCGCCATTGCTCATGGCATCAAAAATCTGAGCAGACGGAAAGGAGAAGGGCTTATTGCTGCCCGTAAGGCGCTCTCCGCGCCCCTCTTCAACAAGACTGCCGTTCGATCCAAGCAAATAGAGAGCGCCACCCACACGCGCAATCTCGCGAATATCTTCATTGAGCGGCATGGAGAGCGTATCGACAAAGCCACGCTCCTTAAGAGAATAGACGCTGACCCTACGATCCCGCGCCAGATAGGTGAGATCCCCCTGGCTGATCACATCCCGAACCGGCCCCCGCTCTGCATCAGCCTGACCCAATAGCCCCTTAATCTGAATGGAATGTCCAATCGCCCGCGCACGGAATGGGCGTCCCTCAGCATCAACAAACAATAGCCCATCGCCATCTTTGTGCACAGACCGTGGCCCGGAGGAAAGCCATGTGTGAGCAAGGCGCTCAAGAGAAGGCTCGGAATCAGTCCCCGCAAGGCGCCATGCCTCAAGCTCATCGCCCGAAAGCCCCCACAAAATCTCATCACTACCAAAAAGCTGCGTTTCCGCCCCGAAAAGCAATCCCGGAGACAGGCTTGCGCGCGGAATGGAAACATAGCTGCGTTTCCTGATGTCATGCAAAACCAGATAGGTGTCCCCGATCATGACAAGCCGATTGAAGGCTGAAACTGCCCGCTTCATATTGGCAAGCGGTTCCTTCGCTGCCGCACCGTCGTTGAGCATGGCAACCTCATCGCCCGCTATGCGCCAGGTCTGGTTACTGGCCGTTTGCGCCAGCAGCACTCCCACCCCATTGCGCGCAAGCGAGGTTACGCTCTGCCCGGCAAGCGGCCAGAAGGTGATCTTGCCAGATCTCTCAAGCAGCCCCACCTTGCCAGCGGTCGCAAAATAAATGCCGTTCACGGAAGGGTCTTCAAGATAGGTGGACACAGCCTCATCAAGCAGTTGCTGCCAATTGCGCTTCATCCGGTCATAGCGATAGATGCCCGCCTCGCCCAGCATGAGGATCGTCTTGCCATCTTCAGCCACCAGCGCCCGCGACAGCCCGGCCTGCGACAGTTCCGGATAGAGTTGTGTTTCCCCGAACAGACGTTTTAATTCACCGCTTGCTTCATAGCGATAGAGCGCCAGACAGACACCGCCCTCGCATGCATTGCTGGCAAGGATCAACGCATCCTTTTCAAACACCGTCATATCGAGAATGGTCCCGAGCCCGTCACTCACAAGACCGGAGGACCCCACTTGCCCATCATCCTCGAAGGACACGGCCATCAGGCCCTTTTGCGTGCCCAATAGAATCTCGTCACCAAAGGCCACCATGTGGGAAGGAGCCTTGAGTGTCTCATCGCCCAGAATGGCCTGTTGTTTGGCAACCGGAATGGGCACCCAGTTTCGGTGAACCAGATCAAACAGCCCAAGGCCATCAGCCTTTGTGGCCAGAAGTAGCCAGCGCTTGTTTGCGGACACGACCACATTTACCAGATCATCATGCTGAACGGCTTCACCGGATGCGCCAATAAAACGGCTATCCGGCAGCACGGTTCGCCAGCCAGCCTTGTCGCGCACCACCAATCCACCATCGGCGGAATAGGCAAAAAGGCCTGTCTTGTCGGCACAATGAGAAAGCGCCTTGGATGTCTGGGTCGGACAAGCCGGAGACAGATCAACAAAAGCGCTGTTGATCCCTGTAACTTCATCAAGGCTGGTATCATCAGACCAGACACCAGTCTTCAGGTTAACGCTATGCAGAAGCCCCTTTTCTCTTAAAATCGAAAGCCGGTTTGCACTTTCCTGATAAGACGCCGCCACAAAAGCACCCGCGCTTTGCGCAGTCTCATCGCGTATATTGGTGACCAGCCGGTCGTCGGGCAGCGGCTGGATGGGATCAGGATCGAACCAGCCAAAGCGCATATGCCCATTGGCAAGCATGACCCCAAGCGCAACCACGCAAAAAAGCAAAAGGCCCAAGAGCGACAGCAAAATCGCATCCATTCGTCGGCGCAATGGCACAATGCGTTCAATCGCACGTCTCTTGGCTTCGATCCTGTCCAAGGTTCGGCTTCGCCACTGGGAAAACATCTCACGCCCCTCCCGCCGCTAACCGACTGCCTGTCAAGGGGTGATAAACAGGCCGCTCATCTGGCCAAAGCGCCAGATCATCGCCAGAAAGCGATGTCTGATGGCTTTTTTGATGCAACAACCGGATAGTTGCCAACCGGGAACGAGCAATCCACCAGGCCAGCACATCAGCATCCTGCTGATAATCGACAGAGAGACGCAAGGCATTATAAGCCCTGTCAATGCTTGAAAGAGCCGTCAGCGAGGCCATGGCCCAAGTCCGATCAGCAACGGCCAAAAAGGCAAAGGCACAAGGGGCCAGGAAGTCGGGAATGCGGCCACTCTCAGGCGACACGCGACGCATCTGCTCCATCTGGGCACTGGCAGAGGCTGAAAGTTGGTCAAAGCCAGCAAGAGCTTGCCAGAGGGCATACTGACAGCTCGAAAGAGGCCGAGCCGCAACAAAGGCTTCAAGCAACGCAAATCTCTGTTTGTCTTCCGGGCCTAGCGCCTCTATCAGATCGGCAAGATAATCGGCAACGGCGACATCCTGATGGATGTCAACATGGCTGAGAAATGCCAGATCAAAAAAGGCTTCCAGCCAACGCGCTTGTGTTTCGTCATCTGCGTTGGCAGCCTCCACCGGAAAAAGAGCCCGCGCCCGCATCAGTCGATCGGCCCGCCTCAGCCAGGCAACATCCACCTCACGGCCAGCCAAAACGGCCGCTTCCATTTGTTCAAACTGATGGTCAAGCGCATGCCTGATAACAAGCTCCATATAATCAGACCGCAATCCCGGCTTCCGGCTCCAACGCACGATGCTTTGCAACAGCCCCGGAGACGGAGCAGCCTTGCCAGCAATGCGCAAGCGCACCAAGCCGCTTAAAAACAGAATGATCAACCGATGCAGCGGGCGGCTCGGATCCTTACCACTCGTCCAGACGCCCACGCCAAGCGCGACAAGCGCAGCCACCGGCACCCAAAGGATGAGACACCACGGATACCATGCCGTCCAGAGATTGCCCTTCAGTGGCAACCAGACGTCATCGTGAAAGCGGTAAATGCCATCAAATGGCGCCGTATCAGGCCACAGCTTCAGCAAGGTTGCCGCAACAAACAGGCAAAGCGCCAACAGCACGCCAGCAACCCAAAAGAGCCGTTTGGAATGTGACTGCACATAAGGGCTTTGCGCCCCGTCCTGCAACAGCGGCGACAAGGAAGCTGAGCGACGTGCATCAAGGGGACGCAAGGCCGCATTGTTGCGCTTCGGGATCAAAAGGCGCAGGCGCTGCATGAGAGACGCGATCATCCCAGCCCTCCCCGAAAGCCAACAAGCGCAGCGATTTGTTCATCACCAAGAAAGACCGCCTGCCCACCCGCTTCATCGAAAAGGGATGCCATAAGGGCTTGCAAGAAACCGATCACATCGTGGGAATAGACCATGACCCCGTAAAGCAGAACGCAGAAGGCAAAAAGAGCAATAAGCACCAGCTTATAGTGATGCCAAAACAGACGCAGGCGTAACAGCCCATAGACAGCCCCCCTGCCAAGCTGCGCCCACCAATATTCCAATTTGGCAAAGCGCAATGCCCATTTCTGCCGCCTGAATTGCTTTCGAACCTCTTTGGTCTCGCCGGTGCGCTGTTTGAGGAACCCGTTGATGTCCTCTTTGCCCTTTTCAGACGCTTTCTTGATGCGGGTGATCGTCTCTCGGGACCGCTCGATATTATCCGGAATTTCGGCCAGCCCTTGCTCGAAAGAGTGATCGAACGGCTCCAAGAGCTGTTTATAGTTGCCAAGAGATCGCGGTGCAGACGGCTCAGTCATCACGGTCAAGCTCCTGTTGCAAACTGTCGATCATATCGTGGATCGCCTTGAGATTGCGCTTGGCCGATTGCATGAAGGCATCAGAATTCTGATGCTCCGTCCAGATGGCATCCTGGATGGTACGCCTTGTCTGTTCCAGCTCGGAGAATTTACCCGGCACCTTCTTGACCATATCCTCATAGGAGGCAGCATTGCGGATGCTTTCCCCCACGAGCTTTTCAAGCGCAACCGAGCGATCACTGAGATCTTCCATAAGGCCCGTGATCTTGGACAGATAGGCCCGTAGCGCATTGACCTCTTCGGCCATTGCTCCAAGCAGCTGCTCGCTTTGAGCGGCCAGCTGCCGGTCCACCGTGGCGATGTCTGCTGCCAGACGGGCGGATAGATCGGCATTGGCCGCTTCCAGCCGTTGCAGGCGCTCCTGTCGCCAACTCTGCTCTGTTACCTCGGAAGTGAAACTCTCTGCATCCACATATTGCCCGATTTGCAAAGCGTCATTGAGGAATGGAATGACACGTCTGATCGGCTGGAATGCATCACCATCGAGTATCTCCATGCGTATGGAGCCCTGCTCCGTCTTGCCGAAACAATAGATCGGGCTTGTGAAAGCCTTCGTTTCTTCCAGTGTCTGTTGATCAAACAAGCCACCGAAGCCCTGCTTGAGATAGGAATCGATATCGCTTTGCGTGGCTCGAAAATTCGGCACAACCACATGGGATGGCGGCGTAAAAACGAGGCTCTTGGCCTTTTGCGATACGGCAAACTGGGCAAACATCGGATCAACCCGATGACTTACGGTGCCCGATTTGAGGCGATCTTCCCAAAGCGCGACCGGATAGGCCGGCTCGACGCCCACATCGCGTAGCCGATAGAGCAGTAAATGCACACCGCGCACATCTTTCTGGCTGCCACGGAACGCATAACGCAGATGTCCTGAATCGATAATCTCCAGACTGAAGCGCCTTAGATAGTCGATAAAAGCGCTGAGCCCATCGGCAGGAAAGCGTAGCAAGCGCCAATCTCCAGCCCCTTCGCCAAGAATAAGATCCCGCCGGATCGAGAGTTCATCGATCTGCTGATCAATTTCCAGAAGAAGATCCGAACTATCCTGATAGTTGGGCAGTCGCTGGAGGCTGAGCCGATGCCCCAACGCACTGGCGTGCTCTTCCAGCAGCGAGCGCAAATGCATAGTCGCGTCATCAAGCTGGGTGAGCTTGACAAACTCAACGCTCACCGGCCCGCGCGCCACGCTGTCGGTCTGGCTCGAAACGGCAAGAGGCTCAGACACGGAGGCTTGTGCGGAGGATAAAATATCCAGCTTCGGCAAACCCACTTCCAGTGCATCCAGACTGGCAAAGCCGCTATCATCGCGCAGCCAGTCCAGAGCCAACCCTAAAGGTGTCTGGCTTTCCAGATATCGAGAGACGCTGGCCACGATCATGCTGGCGGCCTTGCGCAGCCTCTCTTCCAACAGGACCGCGGGCTTGAGCAGCAGCAGATTGCCTTCAGCGAGCGGATAGGCAAGACGAAAATCGACATTGCTCTCGAACAGCTCCTGATGCCTTGCCACAATATCCTGCGCACCGCCCCAATCCGGGCTGATGCCGATTTTCGCAATCGCCAGATTCCCGTCGATTTCACCGGCACTTTCCGGCACCGCCCGCTCCACGCCAAGGCAGGAAAGAGTCATGCCATTGGCCCGCCATTCTATGCGCGCAAAGGCCTTGGCAACGGAAGTGAATTCCCCCACTACCCCAAGCACATAAGCAGTTTCTTCCTGCGCTGTGGCTATTTCGGTGTTGCTGGCATCGGTCTGGACAAGGAAATGGCTTTGGCTGGCAGCAATGGCCAAACCAATCAATCCAGCATATTGTTGCGCGATATCCCCAGCCGGTCGCTCTTCCAGAGCCACATTGCCAAGATCATCAGGCAACCGCCCAGCCCTCTGTGCAATATAAGGGTGGCGATTATAGCTCTGATAGAGCATCCCTTCCCAGCGCGGGTCTTCTTCGGCTCCAAGACTTCTATGATCTGACCGGAAGGCAAGGGTGATCGATCCATCTCGCTCGGCACTGATGTCAAACCTGTCCACCATGGCTGACCCGGTCTTGCCAAACAGATGCGCCAATATCTCGAGGGCCACAGGGGCCGGAAGCCGCGGCAGGGTATAGATTGCAGTCTCAGCCATGCACCTGCTCCCAATAGAATTGAAAGATCGCCACGACCAGATCAGCGGCCAGCTTGTTAAGGGCATCAATGTCGATCGGCTGCCCCTCATCTCCCGGAACGGAAATGGAAAGAGCCGCCTTCTGACAATCTTCGAGCGAGAAGATTTCACCGCCACGCAACTGAGCCGGACATCCGATGGCAAGATTGAAGGTTTCCAGAACCGACTGCCGTCGTCCCTGCAAAAGGGGCGCATTGGCCACATGGGCCCGCCGGATAACCACCATCAGAGCAGCACTGAAATCAGGCACCATATCGCTATCAAGATCGCTGGCTTCAGGCAGCAGCGCATCCAGAATGTCACAGAGTTGCAAGTCTTTCGGCCCGAGCGTTGTCCGCTGTGCCCCAACTCCGGCTATGGCCCCAACTGTGCCCCCGGCTCCGCTCTCATGCCCTTCAACGCCGGGCATCATGGACAGGAAACCCGGCAGCCAGCCAGCATCGCAAAAGAAACGGTGCAGCTGCATGCGGTTCACACTCAGAGGATCGAGCCCCTGCAAATGCTTATAATCTCCCACCCGCATACGAGACGAGACTAGGCCCATCTGTCCATGCCATTGCCCAAAACGGATTTCGCTTTGCAGCAAATCGCTCTTGTAAAAGACGATTCCCATACGGAAGACAGCCTGCAGCCAGCACGCCTTGACCAGAGCGATCACCGGATCACTCCCGTCATCCAGGCTAGCCCCAATCAGCACGACTTGCTTCTTCTGATCCAGAGGCGGCGGACGATGGCGCGCAAAGAAGGAGGAATTGAGCAATTTGTCCGCCAGCAGCGGGGGTGGCAAAACCATTTCCGAGAGCAGCATATCCTCGATGTCTTCAACACGGGAGCTGGTATGAATGCCCACAACGCCCCCCTGTTTGGGATGAGCCAGATGCACATTCTGCTCGTCAGTCAAATCGAAGCTGTCGCGCCCCGGATCAAATTTCAGTTTGGGCTTGGGGTCCAACCCGTATATCAGCCTGAGCAACACATCATCATAAACGACACTTGAAAAGGCCGCTCCCGATAGCCCGCCGCCGCCATGGCGCACGCGCTGCAATTCGCCCCAAAGCTGGTGCGCGGCACGCTCCCAGAAAAGGCTCCATTTATCCACCACGTCCCTGGAGTCAGTGGCCACTTGAGCGCCTTTCAAAGGATCACACACGGCCTGAAACAGCACAGAAAACTGATCGCAAAATGCCTGATAATCCGCCTCGGAAACGGCCTCCAGTTCAGGATCAAGGCTGAAGAGATAGGTCTCGTCCATCTCCTCCATGATCATCGCGCAGAGAGGCAAAAGGCAGACATCGTAAAACAACGCCCGCGAAACATGGTCAAACTGGCGCGGATCCTGCTTCATGCTGCGGGTCGCATCCATGGCATCCAGAAGCCGGCGATAGACAGCAAGCCGCACCGGATTGGACACGTCCGGATAGTGCGCTGAAAAGCCTTGCGCCACATCTCCGGCAAAATGCGGAGGCACGCCTATATGCCTGTCATGAAACAGGCGGATCACGGCACGGATCTGCGCCTGCAGCGCAGGATCGCCTTGCCCTGTACTGGCGTGAAGAAAATGCTCTGACTGTGCCGCCCCAACCAGATGAACCTGCATTACAATTGGCCCTTGACCAACAAAGATTGCAGATCATTTTCCTGGAACGGATCTGGCAACCTATCCAGCCCATGCCGGGCCAGAAGCATCAATTCCTGCTCGATATCCATTTGCGGCTGGGCTGATCCCTGCTCGGCAGCCCGCATCAGGGCATTGACCAGAAAGATCCTTGAAAAGCGCACCATGCGCCGATTGGACAGCTGGGACAGGCGCCGCCCACGCGCATAATCGGCCACGCATGTAAGCCGAACCAGCATATCGTTGACTTGCTCATCCTGCAGATCGACAACAAGTGCGCCCGATTGGCTCAAAGCTCTGAGATCAGCGCGAAACTGGCTGGCCCTTTCAAGAAGATGCGGGAAGCTTCTGCCCATATCCATCGCGTGGCTCTCCTGCCAACCGGTCTGCATCAGAGCGCCGATGGCATGGGCTTCCGAGGGCACATTGTCCACCCAGCTGCGCAACAGGAAGCGATCATAGATCGCCAGCAATTCGGGTCGCTTGGGTGGGAAGTTGGTCGCGCCAAACAGGCAGGAAAGCTTGACCTCGTAAGACTTGCCGCGATCATGGAATTTGCGTTCGTTGATGAAAGTGAGCAGCGAATTGAGAATCGCGCTCGAAGCATTGAAAACCTCATCCAGAAAGATGATTTCCGCATGCTGCATCATGCCTTCATGCAAACGCTCAAGCCCTACGCTGCGCCCATGGGCGTCAAACAATTTGCCGATATCGAAAAAGCCGAACAATTCCCCCGGTTCGGTAAAAGGCGTCAGAAGATACTCGAAATAGCGCGGTTCCTGCTGGAACTCGCGCAAGGTGCCATCATAAGTGCGATCCTCCGCGCCGGAAAATTCGTCATCCCCGAGCAGGCCACAAATATGGGCAAAAGCCCGAATGAGCCGCGATTTGGCCGTTCCCGGAGGCCCGATCAGCAGCATGGATTCCCCAGAAGCAACAGCCAACATCTGACAATGGATCTGATCGGACAAGCCGTAGAAACGGTCGTTGAGTGTTTTCTTGATGGTAACCAGATCTGAAAACAGATCGCTATGGCGCTCCAGCAATTCAGCCATGACTTTTTGCGAAAACATCAACTTACTCCATAAAACCGCATCAACATCGCTTATAACAAGCCACGTGCTAGTCGCTGCCCCAGCGCAAGAACAGCCTGCTCCTCTTCGCTCACAGGCGCGCTCTGCTCATCCCCATCATTTTCATCAGCGTCCCCCTCAGGCGAAGGACACAAACCGAACATTCCGGCCAATCCGGACCGCCCAAGAAAACGGCTCACCGGCTCCAACTCAGCGTCATTGGGCATCCGGGCAATGGCATCTACAACGAGCAGATGCTCGATATCCACTCCATCTCCAAGGGCCGCCAATGCAGGAGCCAGCCATACAAGCAACAGCCCTTCCATGCGCCGCACTGGACGCATCTGCAAGGCTTTCAAGAACCGGACAAAAGCCCATCGGGAATAGCTTTCCGCGTCTCCTTGCCGATAAAGCGCAAGCAAAAGAAGAATCAGTACCACTTCAATAGATACACGATCTGGCCAGTCTATGTCGTCAGGATAAAGAAGGGTTCTTGCATGCCAATTCTTGCGCATAGCCTCAAGCAGATGCATTTGCAGAGATACATCGCTCCACGCACTTTCCAGAAGAACCGGCACCATTGCCTCACCGCCAACAAGAGCCGCCCCCTTTGCTCTTTTGCGCAAGGCCCAGCGCTGCCAAAAGCGCGTTCGGGCCGTCGCCCCAACCGCCAACACCATCATGTTGGAGCGAAAATCAGCGTCCTTGCCTGTGAAATAGAGCACCGAATTGAGAAATCCGAGATAGGCCTGCGGGCGTTTTTGGGCCCAGTCAGCACCGCCAAACAGAGACTGCAGAGCCTTCGCTTCCGCGCGCGTTAGCAAAGGACGCGCCCCACCTTCGAAATGATAACTCACAGCCTTATGCGCCAAATCACGTAAGATCGAGACAACCGGCTCGGCATGGAAGGCCTTGTCTCGGAGTGGAGCGAACCATTGGGACCGATTGGAAAAGGCCCCCGTTTTGCCAAGGGCTTCCATCATAAGCGGCTGCCTCGCATCAGGAAGGACAAGCCAAAAAAGATCGTAGCGAAAAGCAGAAACACTCTGTGCATCGGCTTCGGTTGCACAGAAAGGAGTCGGACCTGCTCGCGCACGGAAGGCAAATGATCAACCGTCCCTCCCGTTGCCTCAGCCAGCAACGTCAGCCCGGAAAGGTTGGTCCCGTAACTTGCCGCTTCCGAGCGGTTTCCTTGCCGTGGAACAGCATAAGGAAGCGCAACAGGAATAGCCTGGGGCTGCACCAGTGCGCCCGCGCCACCTTCCTGCAAATAGAGGAGCCCCTTGGCCACCGCACCTTTGCGGGCAGATGCAGAAGCCTCTTCAGGCGCCACTTTCCCGTCGGGCAAGGCAAAGCGCCCTTCGAACACGCCCCGTTCGCCCTCAACAGCAGCCATGGGCACGCCGATGGATTGCCCCGCAAGCAACAGGGTTGCCGAAAGGGTCTGAGGCAGGGGTGCATCGGTTTTATCACTGGCAACGGACACCCGAAGCGCAATCTCGTCGCCAAAATCGTGAAGCCGGAAGCTATAGCGGTTGCGATCGGACCATTTGACCAGCTGCATGAGGCTCGTCTCAATCGTGCGACGTCCCGCTTCGCTGCCGGTCCATGCACCGTCGAGCGCAGAAAGAAAGACGCCCGTATTGCCGCTTTTCAACTGATCCGGTTTGTGAAATGCGAGCACGGGTTCCCCTTCAAGTCCATCGCTGACAAGCGCCCGAATGGCATCGGCCTTTGCATAGGTAAAAGCCACGCCGGAGGTTGCCAATCCACCCGAGATACCATCAATCGGCGCAACAGCACGCGGGTGTACCAGATCCGGAGTGAAGAATTCTGCCCGCTCTTCCGGATCATAGGAATCCGGCTTGAACGAAAGCCCCTGTCCAAATTGCAAGACCTGAGATTGCCGCGCCGCTTTGGCGATCTCCTCATTGAGCGGCGTCGCGCCGCTGCCATATTGAAGATAATAAAAGGATAATCCCGCCTTCGCATAGTCGTAAGGATCAACCATGCCATCCGTAATCAGAAAAACCGATGTATAATTGCCCGTTGCAGCCAATGCGCGATCAAAAGCGCGTGAAACATTCGAGCTATCGCCTGTCGGGAAGCGGCTGGCGAAATTTCGAATCACCTGCTTGCCCTGAGCATCCCCCATCTGTCGCCCCGTCGTAAGACCGCCAAAGGTGATCACCTCCAGAGAATCCTCAGGGCGCAAATAATCCAGAATATCGGCAACCGCCAACCGCGCGGCAGCAAGCCCGCCCCCCGCCATGGAGCCGGAGGTATCCACCAACACGATGGTGTCCCGCGGCGGCGGATCAGCCAACAGATATTTCGGGTCTGGCGAGACAGGCAACAGCGCAGCAAGCGCTGTGTCTTGATAGCTCTGCACCACGGTCGGCTCTTCTGTGCTATCGCCCATGGCACCATTCACAAGGAACAGACCGAGCCCGCGGCTCTTTATTGCGTCAGCCAGCCGGTCCAGATCGCCCATTTGAAACTGAGAGGCCCCCATACCGCCCAGCACGACGATATCGAAATCATCCAGCCCCGAAAGATCAGCACCGCTGCGCTGGTCAAGTTCGAACCTGTCTTGTGGCAGCGCAGAAAGAAACCCTGTATCACCGAGCGCCAGAACCCGAACAGGCGCTTCCACCAACGTGAAGATTCGTTCACTGAAAGCCTGCTTGCCGTTTGCCACATCCAATGAGGCGAATTGCAGCCCGCGCCCTTCGAACCGGATGGGAATACGCAGCGCCTCAAGAGCGTCGGTAGAAGTCAGCTTGCTATTCTCAAGAGGCACAGGCATCCCGTCTCGCCGAAGGGCAACAGCCCATCCCTCTCCATTCGTCCCTTTGACGCCAGCTCCACCCGGATCAAAAACAACCCGCAAGGTCGGCTCACTGCCAGAACGGATTTTGGCGGGTAAATAGGAAGAGATGATCCCTTCTGAGGCCGCTCCGGCATCCAGCGAAGTGACAAACACCCGATTCAACCGTCCCTTGAAGCGAGAGGCCAGCTGGGTAAGCGATGCCGTCGTTGCATTCCCATCGCTTATCAGGAAAAGGACATCATCATCATCCTGCTGGTCAGCAAGAGCCTTGGCGGCATCAAGCGCCGCGGCAATATCGCTACCATCTCGGGAGAGAGTGTCTGAGCCGCTATCCTCCACCAACAAAGCCAGACCATCAGCCAGACTTCCCCGATTGAGCTTTATGCTGACGGAGGCGGCAAAATCGATAAGAGACACACGCGTGCTTGTATTGGTTCTGCCTGCCGCCAATATCACAAGCTTTTTGGCAAGAGCCGAAATCCGATCATGTCGCAGGGCTGGCTGTCGATATGTGCTTTCTGACTGATCGACCAGAAGAATGAAATGTTGCAGCCTCTCCGAAGGAGCATGCACAAAGGCTGGGCGCCCCGCGGCCACGGCCAGCAGAAGCGCCGCCATCAAGGCCGAAAGCGAAGCTCCGGCACGCCACAAGCGCACAGAGCGATCCATCTCGGCGTGCCTTAGAAGATGATAGCCCCCGATCAAACAGATCCCGACGACCAGCGCGACAACGCCCCAACTTGCAAGCGACGCAGGCCAGCCGGTTTCCTGACAGGTTGCAACCCAGCCAGAGCGCGAGAAAAGCGGAAAAATCAGCTCGCAAGCGGTCATACCGTCCTCCCGCCTTTCAGCCTTAGCGCAACAAGGCGTTCAGCCACCAACAGAAGAATGGCAACAAGCGCAAGCCATGGCCATAGCGGTGTCTGAGCATCCCCTGCTGTGGCAACAGGCTGAATATCCTCAAGCGCAGGATTGATGCTTATAGGCTTTGACGTATCGCTTTCAAAGGCCAGCCCTTCAAGCTTTGCACCCGCCGCATCTACATGGGAGACATCCAGCAAGGGCTGCCGCCCCTGATTGACGAAGCGATAGGCATTGATAAAGGCCACCAGCCATGTCAGATGCTGCTCATCTGCAAGATCGGCATTGGCCAATCCTCCCGCAGGCTCAGGCATCAGCACCGCCGGATGCGCCCCCCCTCGCACAGCGATCCAGACCCGTCCGTCAGCACCGGACGCAACCGCTCGGAAGCCTTCGGGCAAGGAAACAATCCCTGCCGGAGCGAGGGCTTCCAACAGATCCAGATCCACCGCTTCCAATAAGGGACTGTCTTTCTGGAAATATCCAAGGGCATTGCCTCCCGGCGCTTGTCCCTTTCCATCAACGAGATAGATTCCGCGTCCGCTTGGTACAGCGAAGTCGGAATAAAGACCGATACGCACAGCATCATCCCGTTCGGCCTCAACAACAGGCGCCATGTGCCGCACCAAGTCGGCCAAGGGTCCGGTGCGTAGGGCCTCATCCAGCCTAATCGGCAACACAGAAATCGAATTCACAGAGAGCGCAAGCCGATTGTCGAGCGTAAAGCCACTGGCCTCCTTCAGTTCAGCAAGATAGGGGCCCGGCTCGGTGATCGCAAAAGAGGCGGTCGCATTGTGACCCTTGTTCAGATCAACCGACGCATCGGGGATAAAACGCTCACCCTGTGGTCCTGTGACAACAAGCGATATGTTAGAGGCGGCATCTCCGAAACGGGCAACATCAACCGACAGGCGCGCGTCGCCCCCGCCAAGTCCGGCGGCCTTGAAATCGGCGCCCGTCAGAGCGCTATTGGCCTCAGGCTCGCCAACCTGAAACCATAAGGGATCGGCGGCCAACCTGTCGCTGTACCCCCCTTTACGCAACGCCCGTGTATCAGAAAGCGCAAAGAGCGGCGGCCTTGGCAAGTCAGACACAACGGCCAGATGGGTCCAGCCACAGCTTTGATCTTCAAGCGCGACCGACAGAGCGTCCACCATCGCAATGGGAGAAACGCCAGTATCACTCACCACATTCTGGGAAGTCGCATTTGGTACAGACACCACACGGAAGCAGCCCCCAAAATCGGCAACATGCCGGGTGATTTCTTCGGCCATCTCATTGGCCAATTGCAACCGGCTGGGGCGACCCACTGCCATGCTGGCAGAATGGTCTACGGCAACAAGCACACCGAGGGAAGGTGCATTCCTTTCCGGTATCAGCACGCCATCCAATATCAGCATAGCGAAAAGCGTAACGAGAATAAGAAACCGCAACCAAAATAAAGGGCTGCGCAAGGGTATACCCGGTTGCCAGCGCACGCGCGCTTTTTGCGTCCTGGAAAGATCTGGCAAAAATTGCAGCGACGAGATCTCCACATGCCGCACTTTCGAGCGCCGCATATATTTGACCAACAGCGCCAAAACAAAGAACCCAACCGTCCCGACAGCGAGAAAGCCAAGGAGCATTACCCGACCCTCCCGAACAATTCGCTTGCAAGAAGAAAATCATGAAAGCGCAGACGAAACTCCTCGACCATAACGTCCCACTCGGGTCTATCGGGAAAATCCCATGCAAAATGCACCACACCGCCGCGATGAAGCGCTTCGGAATGTCCGTTCCGTTGCGACTGGATGGCATCATCGGCGGCAACCAGGTCAGGGTTGGAAGCCTGAAACGCGCCACTGCGCCCTGCAACAGATCCGACAGCCCCAAGCGAAACGATCTCTTCTGCAAGAATGGAGCGCTCCGTAGGCCAACTGTTCAACTCGCAGACCACCGCCTGCCGATAGCCCCGCGAAGCCAGTTGCACCGCTTCCTCAAAGGCAGCCTTCGCACCATTGGTGCGGTAGAAGTCTGTTATGAAGATGGTAACCGATGATTGCTTGAGGCGGGACAACTCTCCCCCGATCCGCACTTCATCCTTGCCTTCCGGCGCGTTCGAAGCCCATAGATCTTGCGAGAAATGCGCAAACTCTTCACCGATCTGCCCCCCTTGCGCAAAGCTCACTCGATCCGCTGACGATGCATGGCCGAGCGAAGCAAAGCCGATACCAATGGCTCCATTGGCAGCAACATGCCCAAAGGCCTCACAAATCCAGAGCGCGACTTCCAGCTTGCTCACCCGGTCTAGCTCCCCCAAACCGGCACGCATGGTGGCGCTGCCATCCACAATCACGAGAAGCTGGAATTGTTCCTCGGCTTCGAACGAACGCACGAGAAACTCGTCCGCCCTTCCATGGCGCAGCGAAGCACGCCAATCGATATGACGCACATCATCACCGAAAACATAAGAACGATGCTCCCGATACTCCAGCGACTGCCCCAACTTGCGCCGCAAGAAAGCACCGCTGCCGGACGTGACAAAGCTCTTGCGTGCCTTGACGCAAATGTCTTCCAGCGTGGCCGGGTCAAGCGGGTTGGGGCGCAAAGAGATCATTGGTCCAGCAGATGGGGCTTGAAGAATTCGTTATAGTTGGCAGCCTGAGGCGCACAAAGGGCAAACAGATGCAACAAAAGCGCATCGCGCACTTTCTCCATATCCCTAAGGCTACGCAAGGCGGGGAAATCCTCCATCGCCATCCGTTGCCAGCTATATTTAAATTTCACACGATGGCGCAAAGCCCCCGGCGTCATCTCCAGCAGGGCTCTTGCCGCCATGGCCTGCATTTGCGTGCTGGCATTTTCCGCCGACAGCAGAAAAGCCTTCGCCTTGCTCGCCTGAATGAGGGCAATGGCCGCGCGCGGGCCTAATGGCCATTCGCAGTAGCGTTCGACAAATTGTACAATCTGCTCTGCAGACCGTGCAGGGATATCCACCAGCTCAGCAGCTTTTGCAGCGCCATGGGTTGCCTGCACCAGATTGACGGCATGCTCGATTATTTTGCGCGGCATCTTGGTCTCGCATAGCAAGGTTTTTGTCTGGTCGATCAACCAGCCGCACTGATCGGCGGAATAGGCATCGATATCAAGCGGGGCCGGAGCGTCGCCCCCACCGGCGCTCAGGCCACCTGATACCCGCTCGACAATCTCCACCAGAGCTGAGCTATCGGATGGAGCCATGAGGAGCTTTAGCTGGAAGCGATCCAGCTGCGCCTCCGGCAAATCATACGTGCCTTCCTGATCAATCGGGTTTTGTGTGCCGATCACCATGAAAGGCGTTTCAAATCTGGCCTGCTGCATATTCTGCGAAAGCACCCTGCTTTCCACCAGAGAGCGCGTTTCTCCCAAAACCGTAACCTTGCGCTCAGCCATAGCCTCCAGCATGGCGGCCTGTGTTTTGGGCGTGGCACGGTTGATCTCGTCGGCAAGCAGCATCTGCCTGAATATCGGCCCCGGCTGGAAAGTGAAAGGGTCTCCCGAGCCACTCATATTGGGCATGAAGGTGCCGGTGATATCCGAGGGCAGAAGGTCTGGCGTGAACTGAATGCGCCCATATCCCGCGCCATCGTTCATCTTGAGGCTCTTGGCGAAAGAGACTGCCAGCGATGTCTTGCCAAGGCCGGGATTGCTTTCCAGCAAAACATGTCCACCAGTGAACAGCGCAGCAATCAGCCCCTCGATCACAGCATCCTGCCCAATGATGTCACGCTGCACGCTCCGCTTGACCTGCAGCATGAAATGGGCTGCTTGTTCGGCTGGTAATTGGCTCATGACTTCCTCATTGTGATTGCGGCTTGAGAAGGGATCTCATCCAGTGAGGCACCTGTTGCACCGGAATATGGGGACGGGATACGCCATTTGTCTCACGATTCGCCTGTGCTGCGTGAATTTCCTCCACCTTTACGGCTTTTGTTCCACGCTCTGAAAAAGGCTGCTTCTCCTCAACCGCAGAGCTCTGCGCAGCCCCTTTACCAGCGCCAGCAGAGTTTGATCCCGGTGAGGACTTCCCTGCTCGACTGCGATATTCTTGTCCATCGCCTGCATTGCCCGTGCGATCGCGGACGCGATCTGCAGCGCGGCTATTCTGCCCAAGCGACTCAATTTCGATCCGATCCCTTGCAAGGCTTGTGTCTGGAAAAGCAACCGGGCTATTGGACAGCCCCTGTGGCGCGGCTTGCGCACCGCCCCCTCCAACGGTGCTTCCATCTGTCGGGCTATCCCCAGCCTGAGCGCTATCTTGCGCCTTACTATCCGCAGCATTCAGATCCGGCATCTGCCCGCTCTGGTCTATCGGTTGTTGGTCCATTTGAGACGATGGAAGGCCATCGGCATTGCCCTCCAACTCCGCCCCTCCAGCAGACACTCCGACTGCATTTTCGGCATCAGTGGAAAGGCTTGAAGGCCCTTGTGTCAAAACTCGATACCGGCCTGTTGCCTGCCCCTCAACCCCAGAGGCGTCAGAAATCAGGCTATTACCCTGTTTGCCTTGAAGACCTAGTAGCGCTTTATCGTTTGCGTTTTGGGAGGCCCCCATTTGCTGCAAAGAGGGGGATGAAGAAAGAAGGTCCTGAGTATCCATAATTGTATAAGAAGGAAGCCCCAAGAAAACGAGCATGACAATGCCCACCAAAAGCCCTGAAATGCCCCCAAAAGCAAGAGGCGCAAAACTCCCCTTCATTCGCACCTTAAATTCTCGTGTGAATGAAAGCCCCGGCCATTCGCCAAAATCGGGTATGCGCAAAACAACGCCATCAGCCCGCGCATCTTCCTGGGCAATGATAGCCAGCAAAGACCCCAACTCACCAACGTCGGCGGCCATATCCATCGCCAACCGAACCTCAGGCTGAAGGGCATAGCGCGCCGTATAAGCCAAAGAAGCTTTCGGAAGCAATTCTGTCTTGCAGCAGATCAATCCAAAGACCGAGCTTTTCGCTCTCAGACTACCAATGAAATGTCCGCATCCAGCGCTTATCAAACCGCCCGCCAAAATATAGGACAATAGCGTCGCCCCCAATCCGGCAAGTAGCAATGAGCCGCCCAGAAAGGCAAATCCCCCCCAGAGAATGGCTTGCGCGACCAGAAAATACTTTTGGGAGACGGCAATAGTGTAAACAGCGGCAACTCTTTGAAACGCACCAGTCCGATACAGTCTTGCGGCTTTGCGTCTTTTTGCAAGAGAGAAGAGAAAGAGAAGGCTACCTGCGACCAGCATTCCAACTGCAACAGCCAACAGCCACAGATACGCAAAAGGCGATAAAGCAGCCCCCGCCAGAAACAGGCATGAAGCGATGGTTCCCGCAATTACGGGACGTCCAAAGCTGGCCATATTTTGCCTGATAAGCGAAAGCCGATGTGTGAAACGCACCTCCTCCGCCATTAATCCCACACGAGGAAGACCATCTGAAAGCTGACTGTCATAATGACCTGACATTGCAGTGTCTACCCTTGCCTGAAGCGATCCCGCAATTCCTAAAAAACACTCTTCAGGAAACTGCTCATTTAACGCATACGGCAAATCAGATTGCCGGACTTCAGACGGTAGCAAATCGACAAGACCAAACAAAGCCCGATAATGTGAGCCAATAGAGTGAATTTTCGCGAGCCCAAATAGGCTCAATAGGCCGATCGGTGCGTTCAGATGGAAGGTGTCATGAAATCCGGATAAATCCCGCTTTTCCTGATGGCACTCATGGGATCTTGGCCCCTCAAAAACCCATGTTCGGTTACCAATACCGATCCCCAGCCACGCACGCGTGCCCCCCAAATATCTGTGTGCAGGCTATCCCCCATCATGGCAATACGATGGGGTGGAATTGAAGCCCCCAATCGTTTTTCAATCTCATCATAAACCGACCCGAAAGGCTTGCCATGAAAGGTCACAGACAAATTTGGTAACTGATCCATAAGATCATGCGCATAAAAGCCGGGCTCTACTGACATGTCCTGTTCACGCGGCGCCACGATGTCAGGATTGGCTACAATCACCGGCCTATTATTCTTCGATAGACTTTCAATCAACAAGGCCTGCCGCTCCAACGTCCAGCTTTCGCTGGAAAGGATTAGAAAGCCGTCAACGTCATCATATTGTCGCAGATCATCCAACAGAAGCTTGGCTGAAACGGAAAGTTCTTTCGTCTGAAAAGAAGAAGGCGCAGCAACACCCCAAACAAAGCCACTTTCTGAAAGGGGAAGAAGCTTTTCACATACAGCTCTCGATGAGACCAACTCGTCGTCTCTAAAGTCAAAGCCCAGACGATGGAACTTGGCAACAACCTGTTCAAAGCAATAAGAGGCCGCATTGGTAAGCACAAACACACGTTTGCCTGCTACCCTTAACGCATCAATCCGCAGGCACGCCCCCTCTATTGGCGTTTCACCAATATTTAAAACACCAAAGGCATCAAACACGAAGGCATCAAACCGATCCTGAATTTCTGAGATATTCTTGATAGAACCGATGACGCGCTCAGTGCTTTGAGAAGATGAAAGCTCTGGAAAACGATGCCGGACGGCTTCATATCGCTCAAAGGCCATTTCTGATGATAAAGAAGGAAGCATTCAACGACCTCACAATTGGGGCACCACAAAACCAGAAGCTTCCCCGTCCCTTTATTCCTGTATTTCCGTATATTTGGCAAACAAAAACCCCCCGTGCCGAGAAGGCACGAGGGGTTTTTAAGTAGTAAGTTTGTTATTAGCAGGCCCGGCAGCGACCTACTCTCCCACGTCTTAAGACGGAGTACCATTGGCGCAGAGGATATTAACGGCCGAGTTCGGGATGGGATCGGGTTTGGTGTCCTCGCCATAACC
Organism: uncultured Cohaesibacter sp.; assembly: GCF_963676485.1. Classification (NCBI taxonomy): domain Bacteria; kingdom Pseudomonadati; phylum Pseudomonadota; class Alphaproteobacteria; order Hyphomicrobiales; family Cohaesibacteraceae; genus Cohaesibacter; species uncultured Cohaesibacter sp. Next base: position 2,267,423 of record NZ_OY781114.1, on the reverse strand, counting down.
ACCGGGCCGGCGAATAACAAACAGAGAAGCTGGTTTGAGCTGTCGGTGATTGTTCTACGAACAATACACCTAACGCTAGTTGACGTTTTTGCCTTTGGCAAAGAACGTCTTGAATGAATATAGACAAATGAGAGTAATCAAGCCTATCGAGCTATTAGTATCAGTAAGCTTCGCACGTTACCGCGCTTCCACACCTGACCTATCAACGTGGTGGTCTTCCACGGCTCTCAGGGAGAACTCGTCTCAAGGTGGGCTTCCCGCTTAGATGCTTTCAGCGGTTATCCCTTCCGCACATAGCTACCCTGCAATGCGGCTGGCGCCACAACAGGTCCACCAGAGGTGCGTCCAACCCGGTCCTCTCGTACTAGGGTCAGCTCCTTTCAATTCTCCTGCGCCCACGGCAGATAGGGACCGAACTGTCTCACGACGTTCTGAACCCAGCTCACGTACCGCTTTAATTGGCGAACAGCCAAACCCTTGGGACCTGCTCCAGCCCCAGGATGCGATGAGCCGACATCGAGGTGCCAAACAATGCCGTCGATATGGACTCTTGGGCATCATCAGCCTGTTATCCCCGGAGTACCTTTTATCCGTTGAGCGATGGCCCTTCCACACGGGACCACCGGATCACTATGACCGACTTTCGTCTCTGCTCGACTTGTCAGTCTCGCAGTCAGGCTGGCTTATGCCATTGCACTCAACGACCGATTTCCGACCGGTCTGAGCCAACCATCGCGCGCCTCCGTTACTCTTTGGGAGGCGACCGCCCCAGTCAAACTACCCACCATGCGCTGTCCCGGATCCGGATAACGGACCGCGGTTAGACAGCCATGACAACAAGGGTGGTATTTCAAGGATGGCTCCATCCGAGCTGGCGCCCGAACTTCAAAGCCTACCACCTATCCTACACATGCCAACACAACTGTCAGCGCAAAGCTATAGTAAAGGTTCACGGGGTCTTTCCGTCTGACCGCAGGAACCCCGCATCTTCACGGGGAATTCAATTTCACTGAGTCTATGCTGGAGACAGCGGGGAAGTCGTTACGCCATTCGTGCAGGTCGGAACTTACCCGACAAGGAATTTCGCTACCTTAGGACCGTTATAGTTACGGCCGCCGTTTACCGGGGCTTCAATTCGATGCTCTCACATCTCCTCTTAACCTTCCGGCACCGGGCAGGCGTCAGACCCTATACGTCGCCTTGCGGCTTCGCAGAGCCCTGTGTTTTTGATAAACAGTCGCAACCCCCTGGTCTGTGCCACCCGCCAATGGTTGCCCACTAACGGGTCTCCCTTCTCGCGAACTTACGGGAGCAATTTGCCGAGTTCCTTCAGCATAGTTCTCTCAAGCGCCTTGGTATACTCTACCTGTCCACCTGTGTCGGTTTAGGGTACGGTCTAATGTGGGTGCTATTTCCTGGAACTCCTAGGCAGCTCGATCAATCCAATAAGACCAAACTACTTCCGGAATTCGTCACATCCCACTGGTTGAGGAATATTAACCTCATTCCCATCGACTACGCATTTCTGCCTCGCCTTAGGGGCCGACTAACCCTGCGCTGATTAGCATTGCACAGGAACCCTTGGACTTTCGGCGAGAGTGTCTCTCACACTCTTTATCGTTACTCATGTCAGCATTCGCACTTCTGATACTTCCAGCAGCCCTCGCGGGTCTGCCTTCATCAGCCTACAGAACGCTCCGCTACCGCGTAGCATAAGCTACACCCGCAGCTTCGGTGCATGGCTTTAGCCCCGTTACATTTTCGGCGCAAAGACCCTTATTTAGACCAGTGAGCTGTTACGCTTTCTTTAAATGATGGCTGCTTCTAAGCCAACATCCTGGTTGTTTTGGGATCCTCACATCCTTTCCCACTTAGCCATGACTTAGGGACCTTAACTGGCGGTCAGGGTTGTTGCCCTCTCCACGACGGACGTTAGCACCCGCCGTGTGTCTGCAGGATAGTACTCTTGGGTATTCGGAGTTTGGTTAGGTTTGGTAAGTCGGTGAGACCCCCTAGCCCATCCAGTGCTCTACCCCCCAAGGTATTCATCCCACGCTCTACCTAAATAGATTTCGCGGAGAACCAGCTATCTCCGGGTTTGATTGGCCTTTCACCCCTAGCAACAAGTCATCCCCGCCTTTTTCAACAGGCGTGGGTTCGGCCCTCCAGTGCGTGTTACCGCACCTTCAGCCTGCTCATAGCTAGATCACCCGGTTTCGGGTCTAATCCATCGAACTAACGCCCTATTAAGACTCGCTTTCGCTGCGCATACACCTAACGGCTTAAGCTTGCTCGATAAATTAAGTCGCTGACCCATTATACAAAAGGTACGCCGTCACCCTTGCGGGCTCCGACTGCTTGTAGGCGTTCGGTTTCAGGATCTCTTTCACCCCCCTCGTCGGGGTGCTTTTCACCTTTCCCTC